>JANODP010000356.1:0-20991 GCA_031412755.1 Schlesneria sp.
GGGGGAGAGGGTTAGGGTGAGGGGGGATTCGCTTCAGGCAGAGTGACCGCTGGACTGACGACGACCGACTCCTGTTTGAATCACCAATTCCAACGTCTCTCGACCGCCTGGCCCCCTCACCCTAACCCTCTCCCCCGAAGACGGAGGAGAGGGGACAGGAAAAAGACCACCAATTAGCGACTGCACCCACGAAAAACAGCCGCCTCGTTCGACAATTCCCGCCGCGAATGCGATCCTCTCCCCTCCGGATTGCCTTGAGAGACCGCCTGGTTTCGGTTTGAGTTGGTCATCCCTCCGCCTGGCCCCGCCTAATCAGAAGCCCGCCCCGCCATGTCGCACGATTGGTACAGCCTCGACGAATTGTCCCGTCAGTTGGGACGAGACCGTCGGGAAATCGAGAAGCTGGTGAACCGGGGCCGCATCCCCGGCCGAAAGGTGGCGGGCGACTGGCAGTTTCACCCGACCGAGATCACGCACTGGCTCGAACAGGAGATGCGCGAGTACACGGATCGCGAGCTGGCGGTGCTCGAACAGACTCACCGGTCGATGGAGTTCAACGACCCTCATCCGGTGGCGGCGTTGTTGCGGGTCGAGACGGTTCAGGTTCCGCTCGAAGCGCGCACCAAACGGTCGGTGCTGGAGAGTCTTGTCGAGTTGGCGGGCCGCTCGTGGGAGGTGTGGCAACCGGCCGCGCTGCTGACGGCCGTTCAAGACCGCGAGACGGTTCTGTCGACCGCGTTCGAGAACGGCGTCGCGATTCCTCACCCCCGCAATCCGCAGCACGAGTCGCTGGGCGAGTCCGTCATCGCGTTCGGTCGCACGCTGTCGGGCATCGTGTTTGGAGCACCCAACCGGGCGCTGACCGATCTGTTCTTCCTGGTGGCCTGTCGCGATTCGAGGACGCATCTGCATGTCCTCGCGCGGCTGGGGCGGATGATGCAAACCCCCGGCTTCCTCGACGAACTGCGCGCCGCGGAAGACAGCGTGACGGCCTATCATGTCATCTGCGACGCCGATCGAAAAATCGTCGTCTGACGTGTCTGAATCCAGGCGACCAGAGACAGAAGCGACCCGAGTACGATGTCCGACGCGATGCCCTCTTCGTCCGCAACTCTTGGCGATCCGACGCCGGTCGTGAGCGAGTCGTCATCGACCGAACGGGACGCGCGCGACGTGACCCCTGCCGATGCATCCGCGGCTGGCTCCTCCTCTGCTGCTGCTGCGCCGCCGCCGGGCGAGCCGTGTCCGACGCCGCTCGTGTGGCAGGAAGTGCTGGCGGCGTATCGCTCCGAAAGCGCCGCCTGGGAGCTGACGAATGGCTCGCATCGATTGGTCGGTCGCACGTGGGGTGAGGGTCGGCCGCTGTACCTGTTGAATGGATTCGCCGCGACGGCCGAGATGTCGGCACTGACGATCTGGCTGCTGCGCGAAGAGTTTCGCTGCGTCGTCTTCGACACGCTGGACGACGGTGTCTCGCGCAGGTCGCGGCCGACGATGAGTGACTTTGCATCGGACGTGCTCGCCGTCGCCGACCATCACGGAGATGAGTCGGTCATGGTGTTCGGTGCCTCGTTCGGTGCGGCGGTGGCGTTGCAGACGGCACTCGAATCCCCGGGTCGCATCGCGGGACTGGTTCTGCAACACGGCTTCGCGCGGCGGCGGTTGTCGATGTTCGAGCGGATGCTGGCCGCGTGGTGTCGGCGTTCGCGGCGCACGCTGTCGCAGTTCCCGGGGCGACGACGCATTCAGGAGTTGAACCACCGTCGCTGGTTTCCGCCGTTCGACGGTACGCGGTTCGAGTTTCTCGTGGACTCGACCGGCTCGATCCCGCTGGCCGATCTCGCTCAAAGGGCTCTCGCGGTGAATGGCTTTGACATCACGAGCCGGCTCGGTGAGATCGCTTGCCCCGTCCTGCTGGTGCGGACGGAGGGCGAAGGCGGACTCGAAGCCAGGTCGCATGCGCAGCTCGAACACGGACTGAAGGGATCGCGGACCGAGTGGATGCATTCCTCGGGCTTGCATCCGGCTTTGACTCATCCGCATCGGCTGGTGAAACTTCTCAAGACTTTCTTCACACCGGAACCCGCATGAGTGCCGAATCGCCACCGCCGTTTGACGTCGTCGCCGTGGGAGCGCATCCCGATGACGTCGAGATCGCCGTGGGAGGGACACTCGCGCGGCTGGTTCAGCAGGGTTACCGGGTCGGCATCGTCGATCTCACGAATGGCGAACCGACTCCCGGCAGCCCGGGGGTTGAGGTGCGTTTGGCGGAATCGCGCGAGGCGGCTCGCATTCTCGGGGTTCACGCGCGCGAGACGCTGACGTTGCCGAACCGTTGTTTGTTCGATTCGTTTCCGGCGCGGATTGCTTTGGCGCGAGTCTTCCGATTGTGGCGGCCGAAGATCGTGCTGGGGATCGCCGACAAGACGCCGATGGCCTCGCCCGATCACTGGCAGGCGATGCAGATCACGGACGCGGCGGTCTTTTACAGTCGGCTGACGAAGTGGGACGACGAATTCGCCGGCCTGCCCGCACATACGATTCAAAAGCAGCTTTGGTATCCATTGGGCCTGTCGAATCTGGACGTTTCTGCCGGAGGCGGCCGATTTATCGCGGACATCTCGTCCACGCTGCCGATCAAATTGGAGGCGATTCGGGCGTACCAGACACAGTTTCCCCCCGGCAAGCAGCGCGTGTTCGGCTGGGTGGAAAGTCAGAGCCGTCTGTATGGGCAAAGCGCGGGTTTCGAGGCGGGCGAGTTGCTGTTCGCGGCGACGATGCTCGGAATCAAGGATCTGGTCCGGACGCTCTGTCCCTAACGATTGTTTGCGTCATCACGTCCGGGCAGAGTTTTCAATCGGGCCGGACTTCCATTCCGTTTCGTCGCTCGTAAACTCACGGGAGTTTTGGTTAGAGTTGCCTCGCAGGGTGGGCCGTGTTGCGGGGCGAACGTCGTCTGCAACGGCATCTCTGTCGGGCCAACGACTTCGGTAGCGCATCATGAAGTTTCGAGTCGGACAACTGAGCATCGTCGGCAAACGGGACAACAACGAGGACGCCAGCTTCGTCGATCCTCGTTCACGATTCTTCCTCGTCGCCGATGGGATGGGTGGTCAATCGGCCGGTGAGCGAGCCAGTGGCCTCGCCACCGAGATCGTTCCGCAGAAGCTCGACCAGCTCGACTTCGACAAGGCCACTGCCGAACAAACGATCAAACTGATCGACGACGCCGTGGCGCAGGCCAACTATGAAATCATGGCTTTGGGCGAAGTCGACTCGAAGCTGAAGAACATGGGGACGACGCTCGCCTATATCGTCCATGTGGCCGGAACGATGTACGTCGGTGGTGTCGGAGACAGCCGCGTTTACCTGCTCCGTGGCGGGAAACTCGAACAACTGACGACGGACCACTCGCTGACGCAGGCGCTGGTTGATGCGGGCACTCTGACTCTGGAAGAGGCCGCCAATCACCGTTATCGCAACGTGCTTTATCGCTACCTGGGTTGTAAGGAAGGCGGGCAGGGAACGAGCCCCAAGCAGATTCGCCCGCAGGTGGGCGACAAGTATCTGCTCTGCTCGGACGGCGTGACGGGCGGTGCCGACGATGCCAAGCTGGCCGAGTTGCTCGCCGCGGGGACAGACCCGCAGGCAACCGCCGAAGTCATCGTGCAGGCGGCCACTGATGGTGGCTCGAAGGACAACATCACCGGTTTGGTGATCTTCGTCGATGCGTAGAGCCGGCCGTAGGGCGAGCTCCCGCGCCCGGCTTCCCCGCATTCGCCGGCGCTGGCTGTTCGCTGTCGGTGTCACGAACACGGCGCCGGGCAATTTCTCACGCTTCGTTCGCCAACGAAGTTCAGCTCCTTGCACTTCGGAGTGGTCCGCATAGGATGTCATGCCCCCGGCGGCACAATCGATCCAGCCAGTTCGGTCGGAACGGAAATTGTGAAGAGTTGACGTGCATCGGCCGTCCGTCTCGTGCCATAATCCAGAAGCTGGGCGAGTTGAGTCGAGCCTTCCGGCGAATCTGCCCTCGCGACCCGCACATTTTTCCCACCACAGGAGTCACCCGCATGACCCGCTTGTTCGCTGTCGCCGTCTGTACGACGGCCCTCATGTTTGCCGCCGCTTCGTCGTCGTCGGTCGCTCAAACTGCTCCGGTTGCCGCTCCCGCGCCTTCCAAGTTCGACATGGCCGTCACCGGCGCGAAGAAGGTTGAGGGACTTTGGACGGTCTATCACAAGGACCAGCAGATTCTGGTCGATCTCAAGCAGCCGCAACTCGGTCAGGATTTCCTGATGCTCAGTTCGATCGCGCGCGGCGTCAGCCAGGGCCAGGTGCTGGGAGGGATGACATGGGGCGACGATGTCCTGTGGTCGTTCCGCAAGGTGGGGGACAAGGTTCACGTCCTGCGCCGCAACGTGAAGTTCAAAGCGAGACCCGGCAGCCCCGAGGCGAGTGCGGTGAAGCTCGCGTACAGCGACAGCGTGCTGTACGCGCTGCCGATCGTCACGGACACGCCCGGCGGACACCTGATCGACATGACGCGCGTCTTTCTGAGCGATGACGAACATATCGGACGGATGCTCGGTGCCTCGTTCGTTCTCGACCGGAGCACGGTCGCGAACGTGAAGGCGTTCAAGCAGAACGTCGAGATCGACATCGCCGCGGTCTATGCCGGACAGTTCGAGTCGGACACGGTCGCCGATCCGCGCGGGATGCAGGTCACCGTCCACTACAGCATCAGCCAGTTGCCGCAGACCGGCTATCGGCCGCGCAAGGCGGACGATCGCGTCGGCTACTTCCTCACGGTGGCGAAGGACTTCACGGATAACAGCGACGATCAGAATTTCGTCCGCTTCATCAACCGCTGGGATCTGCAGAAGCTCGATCCGATGGCGAAGGTCTCGCCCCCCAGAAATGCGATCATCTTCCACATGGAGAAGACGGTCCCCGTCAACCTGCGGCCGATCGTTCGCGCGGGGATCGAAGAATGGAACAAGGCGTTCGACAAGCTGGGCTTCGACAATGCCATCGAGGTCCGTCAGCAGAAGGATGAAGATGCGTGGGATCCCGAGGACGTGAACTACAACACGTTCCGCTGGATCACCGCCGAAGCCGGTTTTGCGATGGGCCCGTCGCGCGTGAATCCGCTCACCGGGCAGATCCTCGACGCCGACATCATCTTCGACGCCAGCTTCCTCCGTTCGTGGAAGACCAGCTATGAAAACTTCACGCCGGCTGCCGTGGCCGCGCTGCTGGACCTCGAACCGCCGACGAGTACGAACCGAGCGGCCCTCTTCGGACCGCACCACCATCGTCATGCCGACTGCCGGTTGAACGAGGGGATGCAGCATCAGAGCAGCCTTGCCGGTGCGGTCTTCGCCGCACAGGGTCTCACCGCCAAGCGGGGCGAGTTGCCCGAAGAGTATCTGCAACAGGCGCTCAAGGAAGTCGTGATGCACGAGGTCGGACACACGCTCGGCCTGCGACACAACTTCAAGGCGAGTGCCTGGAAGACGCTGGCCGAAATGGAAGACCCCGCCAAGGCCCACGAACCGACCGTGGGGAGCGTGATGGATTATCTGCCGGTCAACATCGTTCCCGCCGGAGTCAAGCAGCCGGCGTACTACACGACGACCCTCGGCCCCTACGACCAGTGGGCCATCGAGTACGGCTACAAGGTGATCGCCGGCGACGAGAATGCCGAACTGGCCAAGATCGCCATGCGGAGCGGCGAACCCGGTCTCGACTATTCGACCGACGAAGACACCGAGACGAATGATCCCGATCCGCTGTCGAACCGCTTCGATCTCAGCAAG
This sequence comes from Schlesneria sp., assembly GCA_031412755.1. Taxonomy (GTDB): domain Bacteria; phylum Planctomycetota; class Planctomycetia; order Planctomycetales; family Planctomycetaceae; genus Schlesneria. Next base: position 5,823 of record JANODP010000356.1, read on the forward strand.
GATCCAATCGCGCATGCCCAGCGCCAGATGGCGCTCGTCAACGGATTGCTGCCGAAATTGCTCGAACGGACCGTGGAAAACGGTGATGGCTACCAGCGTGCCCGGCAGGCGTTCGGCGTGCTGATCGGTGAGTACTACAAATCGGCACAGTTCGTCTCGCGTTTCATCGGCGGCGTGCTGGTCCATCGCGATCACAAGGGAGACAACCAGGCGCGGCCTCCGTTCAAGATGGTCGATGCCGCGCAGCAGCGCGCCGCGATGAAGCAACTCGCCGAGCAGGCGTTCACCGTTCCGAAGTACGATCAAGCGATGCTGAACTCGCTGGCGGGAAGCCGCTGGCGCCACTGGGGCAGTACGGATCTGCGGCGGATTGACTATCCGATTCATGAACAGATCGCTCAGTTCCAGGAGGCGATCCTCTCCCGCACGCTGAGTCATCTCACGCTGAACCGCATTCAGGACGGCGAGGCCAAGGTGGCGCCGGGCGAAGACGTTTACACGCTGCCTGAGCATCTGAAGTCGGTCATTGAGTCCGTCTTCTCCGAATTGAATGCGCCGCCCGCGGGTGAGTTCAACAATCGGACGTCCTACATCAGCAGCTTCCGGCGTGCTCTGCAACGAACGGCGCTCAAGAGGTTCGCCGACATCGTGGCCAAGCCGCGTCAGGGCCAACCGGAGGATGCACGCGTTCTCACCCGGATGTATCTGACGGAACTGGCCGCGAAGATTGATGCGGCTCTGGGCAAGGGCGATCTCAAGCTCGACGATTACACGCGGGCGCATCTGACCGACTCGCGGCTGCGCATCAAGCAAGTCCTGGAAGCCGAGACGGAAGACTTTGGCAAGCCGACTTCTGGCGGCGGGGGAGGCTTCTTCTTATTCGGAGCCGAGGCGGAACCGGGCACTCGCAACCTGGAGGCGATTACTCCGGAACAGCCGTAATCGTCGGCGCACGATTTGTGCGAGCCATGCGGCTCGCGCGGCATTCGACAATCGACACGGGCCGCGTTTGGACGACATACTCGTTGGGACGCGGCCCGGATTGTTGTGGGACTGCGCCTTCGTCTCACCGATCGAGTCCTGTCATGCATCGAGTCCTCTTCAGCCTGGTCCTTTGCGCGGCGGTGGCGTCGCTGAGCATGCTGTGGTTGTCGCAGGTGCCGCTCGGCATTCCCGGCGAGTGGGCGTGGGATCGTGTCGCGTCGGAACCGGACTCGGTCTGGAACCTGATCGGCGCGACGGTTGCCGCCGGGTTGTATCTGACGGTCGTGCGAGTCGGCTGGAAACGGCTGAGTGATGAGTCTCGGTTGGTTCCCGACCGCTTCGAGGTCGGTGCGTGGATGCTGGCTTTGGTTGTGATGGCGTTCGCGTGGTTGTGGATTGTGCAGGAGGCGTCTCCGCAACGGAACCGGCTCGGCAAGGCGGCGTTCGTGTTGTACTACCCGAGCTCCTCGGGCTACTTCACCCGGGCTCGGTACGACGCGCCGAATGCCGCCGCGTTCCTCGGCGGTTATGAAGACCTGATGCGCGAGCGAGACGTGTTGCACGTCGGGACGCATCCGCCGGGATTGTTCCTCGTCTTTCACGGCTTGATTGCAGCGTGTGAGAATTCGTCCGCACTGGCCTCGCTGCTCGATTCGACTCAGCCCACGTCGTTCCGGGAAGCGTGCGACGTGATCGCCGCGAACAGCCTCCGCTCGAAGATGCCTCGTCCGTTGCTGCCGCTCGACCGGCGCGTGCTTTGGTTGGCGACGTTGCTGGTGATGCTGAGTGCCTCGCTCGTGGTGGTGCCGTTGTACGGAGTTGTCAGGCAGACGCACGGCTCGGCGACGGCGTGGCTGACTGCGTCGATGTGGCCGGCGATTCCGGCGGTGGCGGTGTTCGTGCCGAAGTCGGACGTCGTGTACGCGCTCGTCGGGATGATGGTCGTGTGGATGTGGCTGGTTGCGGTGAAGCGCCGGTCCGTGGTGCTCGCTCTGTGGGCGGGATTGCTGGCGTGGTGCGGCTTGATGTGCAGTCTGGCGTTTTTGCCGGTGTTCCTGTTCACAGCGCTGGTGTCGTGGAGCCGAGCATCAGTTTCGTGCGTGAGCCAGAGTGAAAAAAGCCCCCTCACCCTCACCCTCTCCCCCGAAGACGGGAGCGAGGGGACCAGAGGCACGCTGCCCGTCGGTGGTTGGTTTGGATTGCCGCCGAGTTGTTTGATCGCGGCCGTGGCGGGATTCGCGGTGCCGACGATGTGGGTCGGTTGGTTGGTTCGCGTGAACCTGCTCGCCGTGTGGTGGCTGAACTATCAGAACCACGCCGGGTTTTATCAGCAGTACGCGCGGACCTATTGGAAGTGGCTGCTGGTCAATCCGGTGGAGTTGAGCTTCGCTGCCGGAGTGCCGGTCTTGCTGTGGGCTGTGGCGAGTGTCGTGACTCTCAGGAAAGAACGCCGCTCTGCGCTCGCGCTGGCCGCGTGGTCGATGGTGTTCGTCTGGGGCCTGCTGTGGCTGACAGGCAAGAACTCGGGCGAGGCGGCTCGGCTGTGGATCGTGTTCCTGCCGTGGCTGGTCTGGCTCGCGGGACCGTTGCTCGCGGAAGCGGAAGCGAACTCAAGGTCGCACTGGCTGAGACCGGCTTGGGTTTTTCTGGCCGTTCAACTGGCTGTCTGCCTGCTGACGGTGACGCGCGTGAGCGGCTTTCACTTCGACGCACCTTGACGGTTCGTGGGGACAGGTTTCTTACCTGCCCGTGTCATGTCGGAACGAGTGACGGGCAGGTAAGAAACCTGCCCCCACGGCGTCACTGGGCGCTGACCATGTCGGGGCGCAGGCGTTTGGCCTCGCGCAGATAGACGTGGACGATCTCGGACTGCTTCTTGTCGGTGTTGACGTGGAGCAGGACGCGGATGCAGCGCGAAACCTTGGTCGTGGCGACCGCGATCTCTGAGGCACAGAGCAGCGGAACTTGTGTCATTCCCAGCGCGCGGGCCGCTTCAGCAGGGTAAGTCGAGACCAGATCGGGCGATGTCGTGAAGATGGCCGACACGATCTCATCGAATTCGTGGATCGCGTTGGCGCGGAGCAATTCCTGCAACAGTTCCCGCGTGGCGGCGAGGATCTGCTCGGGCACATCGGCCTCAACGCTGGTAGCTCCCCGAATTCCCCGCACCGACATGGTCGATCACTCCCGTGGAGGAGAGAGGTCAGAAGTCAGAGGTCGGAAGTCAGCAGTCAGAGATCAGAGGTCAGAGGCCAGAACGAACGAACTGTTGCTCGATCGTTCCCGGCCTCTGACTGCTGACTTCCGACCTCTGACTTCTGCCTTCGTGGCCGGTAGAGATATCCGATTTGCCCAACCCCTGCCAGTTGCCATGATCCCTCTTCCCGATTTCGGCGGTCTCAGATATACCTCGCCGCGGTTTGTGGATTTCGGGCGGGCAGGATTGGACACCTGCCTCCACAGCGATGCAGGGAGGCAACATGAGTCACACGGTCGGTTCATTGGCCGCATTGGTGCAAGGTGAGGTACGTGGAGACGGCAGTCGTGCGATTGGCGATGCCAACCCAATTGAGTTGGCGGGCGCAGATGCCGTGACGTTTGTGCTCGATGAGAGTCACGTCAGCCGCTTGAAGGACTGTCGCGCCGGGGCCGTGATCCTGAGTGCGAAGATCGCAGCGGGCCTGGCCGATCAGCCGAGTTGCTCGCTGATTCTCGTCGGCGATCCGCAGGCGGCGTTTCATCAGATTCTGCCGCTGTTCCGCAAGGTGCGCGGTCGTCCCGCGCGCGGCATCTCACCGCACGCCATCATCGACCCGTCGGCCACGCTCGGACGCGACTGCTACGTCGGACCGGGCGTCTGCATTGGCGAGGAGGCCGAGATCGGCAACGGTTGCGACCTTCATCCCGGCGTCGTCATCGGACCGGGTTGCAAGCTGGGTGACAATGTCGTGCTCTATCCGAACGTGGTGCTCTATCACGACGTCACGGTTGGCCATCGCTCGATCATTCACAGCGGGGCGGTCATCGGTGCGGACGGGTTTGGCTATCGCTTTGACAACGGCCGGTTCGAGAAGATCCCGCAACTGGGGACCGTCGACATTCACGTCGATGTCGAGATTGGGGCCTGCACCACGATCGATCGCGGCGCGGTCGGCCCCACGGTCATCGGAGCCGGAACGAAACTCGACAACCTCATCATGATCGGGCACAACTGCCAGCTCGGGCGACACAACATATTTGCCTCGCAGGTGGGTCTGGCCGGTTCGTGCAGCACGGGCGACTACGTGCGGATGGGTGGACAAGTCGGCGTGAAGGATCACGTTCACATGCACACCGGTTGCATGATTGGAGCCAAGAGCGGCATTCACCGGGACATCCCCGCCGGTGAGAAATGGATCGGATACCCCGCGTCGCCGGAAGCCGAACAGAAACGACTGGTCTTCTCGTTGAAGCGTGTCCCCGAGATGCGCGATCAGCTCAAGACGTTGGAGAAACAGATGGCGGCCCTCACGGCGCAGTTGGCCGCGCTGCAGGCGGCCACATCGGATGAGATGCGTCGTGCAGGCTGACGCCGCATCGGGGGAGCACGTTTCGCGCGTGTTCCGGCGTTGAGGAAAATCGAGCACGTTGGAAATGTGCTCCACACAGGACGGACAATCACACGGCGATGAACGGAATGGAATCCAACACAATCCCCCTGGCAGGACGCCGCGTGGGGCTGCTGGCGGGGGCGGGACGCTTTCCCCTCGCGTTCGCCGAGGCGGCACGGCATCAGGGACACTACGTCCACTGCGTCGGTGTGATGGGAATGGCTCCCCCCGAGTTGCAGGACATCTGTCACTCGTATGCCGAGACGCCGCTCGCCCGGATCGGCCGTGCGATCCGGCTGTTCAAGCGTGCCAAGATCAACCGCGTGGTGATGGCCGGCAAGATTGAGAAGACGTTGCTGTTCCAGTCGTATCGCATTCTGCGGCTGTTGCCCGACTGGCGCACGATCCACATGTGGTATCGCTACGCGACTCGCGACCGCAAGGACGACACGCTGCTGCTGGCGGTCATTCGTGAGTTCGCCCGCGACGACATTCAGTTCGATTCCGCCCTCGATTACTGTCCGGAGTTACTCGTGAAACACGGATTTTTGACGCGCCGCAAACCGACGGACGCCCAATGGCGAGACATCCGCTTCGGGTGGGATCTGGCCAAGGAAATGGGACGGCTCGACGTGGGCCAGTCCGTGGTGGTGAACGATCTCGCGGTGATTGCCGTCGAGGCGATCGAGGGGACGGACCGCGCGATCCAACGCGCGGGCGAACTCTGTCGCCGGGGCGGGTTCACCGTGGTCAAGGTGGCGAAGCCGCAACAGGACATGCGGTTCGACGTGCCGACGATCGGCGCTCAGACCATCAAGACGCTGCAAGAGTCGGGCGGGCGAGTCCTCGCCATCGAAAGCAACAAGACGATCTTTCTCGATCAACACGAGGTGATCGAACTGGCGGACCGGCTGGGGATCGCGATCGTGGCGATCAACGCCGAGGAACTCGAGATGCGAGTAGCCGCGTGAGGGATGAGGGATGAAACCCTCCAAACTCTGAACCTTCAACCTTCAACCTTCAGAACTGGTCGCTAATCCGCCTCACGTCGCTGTCGCTGGCGGTTTGAGGCTGCTCGGGATAGTAGTTGCCGAAGCGTTCCTCCGGCGCGGGGGGCAACTCGATCACCTCGGTGTGCGCTCCCTGAATTTCGGCCAGATCGGAGTCCGGTTCGCCGGGCCCCATTTCGACGCGGAACTTTTCCCCTGCGAACGACAGCTCGTCGCCGGGCAGCAGGGCACCGCGGATGACCCGCTGACCGTTGACCTTGGTCCCGTTGGTGCTCCCCAGGTCGCGGATGAACAACAGTCCGTCGGTTCGCACGATCAGACAGTGCAGTTTGGAGATGCTGCTGCGATCGAGGCAGACGTCGCACAAATCCTCCTGACGGCCGACGAGGGTCACGTCGCGAAGGATCTGGATGGGGCGTCCCCCTTTGGTCGGAACGAGTTGAGCACGCATGGCTCGAAGACCTCGACGGGAGGCAGGGGCGAAAGACTGTCGCGACATTCTCCGGCGGCCACGGGGCCTGTCAAGCCGCGTTGACAGGCACCGGGCCGTCCCCACCCGCTGACAGGTCCGAAGACTCTTCTTGTTCGGGTTGAGGATAGCCGTCATAGTAATGCCGACTTCGACGGCTGGAGGCGTTTCGGCTGTGGAGGTCGCCCCCCTTGGAACGCCCCGTCTACTTGTATCCCTGCCCTGGAGAGCCAGCATGATGTCTCGAGAGTTTCGGTTCCGCCTGTCGGTTGTGGCGACGGTCGTCCTGGTCGGAGGTGTGGTGTTCGCCGCCACGTTCTCGGGAACGGTCGAAGAGGTCTCTCCGGATGACAACGAGATTTCGATCAAGCTGACCGGAAAGCTGGGGACCGTCAAAAAGTTCACGGTGACTCCCACCGCGCAAATTCTGGTGGACGGGAAAAAGGTCACGTTGACCGATGTCGAAGCCGGTCAGACGGCGACCGTCGTTACGGACACCTCGAACAATGCCACACGTCTGACGCTCAAGAATGCCAAGGGCAAAACGGCCAGTGGCAGTGGCTCGAAGGCCACCAAGTCGGCAGGCATGAGGGTCTCCGTGGAAGGCGAATGGCCGCAGTACCGCGGTGCCAATCGGGACAACATCTCGGCCGACAAGGGGCTGCTCGAAAGCTGGCCCGCCGATGGCCCGAAGCTGGCGTGGAAGCAGACCGGGATGGGCTTGGGTTACTCCAGCGTGGCGATTGCCAACGGCAAGCTCTTCACGATGGGCAACCGCGGCGACGACGAGATGCTGCTGGCCTTCAACGTCGCCACCGGTGAGCCGATCTGGGCCACCAGGACCGGCCGCGCCTATCACGATGGGACGGGTGACGGCCCCCGTGGAACGCCGACGATCGACAAGGACCGTGTCTACGCGCTCGGAGCCAATGGCGACCTGGTCTGCGTCGGCGAAGAAAAGGGTGAGATTGTCTGGCAACAGAACATCCTCGACGAATACGGTGGCAAGAACATCACGTGGGGAATCAGCGAGTCCGTCCTCATCGACGGTGACAAACTCGTCTGTTCTCCGGGAGGGAAGCAGGGGACGATCGTCGCGCTCAACAAGACGACCGGAAAGCCGGTCTGGCGGTCCAATGTTCAAGGAGCGCCTCCGGCGGCGTACTCATCCCTCATCGCGGTCGATTTCGGCGGCACGCGCCAGTACGTGAATTACGTTCATACGGGAGTGGTCAGCGTCAGCGCGAAGGACGGCTCGCCGCTGTGGGGCTTCCGCGAATCGGCCAACGGAACGGCCAACTGCTCGACTCCCTTGTACTCCAATGGAATCGTTTACACGTCGTCGGGATACAACACGGGAGCCGCCTCCTTCAAACTGGCTCCGGGCGGCAAGGCTGCGATCGCCTATTCGAACAAGGAGATGGTGAACCATCACGGCGGGATGGTGCTGCTCGACGGACACGTCTACGGTTTCGACGAGCAGATCCTGAAGTGCGTCGACCTGAAGACGGGCAAGGCCAAATGGCAGAACCGTTCGGTTGGCAAGGGTTCCGTCACATTTGCCGACGGGAGGCTCTACCTCCGCAGTGAGAACGGACCCGTCGCACTCGCCGCCGCATCCACCGAAGGCTATGACGAGAAAGGCCGCTTCGACCCGCCGAACCGCAGCAACAAGCCGTCGTGGTCCCATCCGGTCGTCTGCGGAGGCAAGCTCTTCCTCCGCGACATGGACACGCTGCTGGTCTACGACGTGAAGAAATAGCTCCTGACCGTCGGAACGGTCCTGCTGTGTCCGGACGTTATTCGCGTCATTCACACGTGCACATGTGAAAACGAACCGATGCAGAACGAGCGTCAATCAGAGTAAAGACTGTTCACGAGTTGCTTCGCCCATGACTTCACGTCCAGCGACGTCGGGACTTGACCATTGAAAAACTCGTCGGCCAGAGCCTGACTCGCGACGTGGTAGCCCAGGGATCGGAAAGTCTCGAACTGTTCTTCGTCGAAGAACTGGTCGATGACGTCCACATGCGGGAACGGCGGCTTGCGTTTCGCATATTCACGAAGTTGTGACGATTCGCTGCCGGTGAGCGTGTTCTTGAGGTAGATCAGCACTCCCAGGCGTCGATCGTTGTCTTTGACCGGATGCTTGTCGCTCGGGCCATAATCGATGACGCCGAGTGTGAAGGCCGCCTTGCTATAGCCGGTCGATTGCAATTGGAAATCTCTCGTCGAAATATGAATCTTGATCCCAAAGTCGATCTCCACCAGACGGAGAACTCTCATCAGGGACGCGCACTCCATCTGCGGGTCGGCCTCGCTATCGACCGCGATGATGAACTTGCACTGACGACGCAGCAGTTCGTAAAAGCCGAGATTGTCGAGATGGCCGCCGTCCGAGACATTGATGTACGGCATGTCTTCCGCCAGATCCCCCCTCATTTCGCGGAACAAGTACCTCAGTCCGGGCCAGCGTGATTGATCTGCGGATTGAGGATTCTTCAACCAGTAACCCAGCCGCAGATTGAACAGCGTGAGCCAGAATCGTGCCTTGTCGTCGGTCAACGCCCCCATGTTCGGAGATGCGGCCGCTCCGGAAATCGCCATCGCCGTGCCGAGATCGAGGTGGCTGTCGAGCCTCTCGAATTCACTCGTGGGAAAGTAGCCACTGAGCGGACTTCCGCAGAACGCCTGGCTGAACAAAAAGAAGTCCGATAGCCGCCCGCGCAAATTCGGATTCTTCGAAGCCTGGGCATTGAGCACCCCGTTGATGAGATGATACGGGATCTCCTTGCGCTGCGATCGCAAGGCCGTCAGCTTCTGATGATCGACGACTTCCGGAATGGTGGAGGTGGGCTTGATCAGGTACGCATCTGTCAGTCGGTTGCGATAGAAGGCGTGTGGCGAATTGAAGTTCACGTCCAACAGAAAGTAGGAGTACAAGACAGGAATCACGAACATCAGGGCGAGAACACCGAATCCGCTGCCGGGCATCTTCACGATGAAATGAAAGAACAGCACGAAATACGCCGTCAAAATGGCCAATGGTCCGGACACCGCGAACAAGATCATCAGACACTTGTTCACCCATTTTGTGGCCGGCGCGAACGACCCGGCCATTCGCAACAAGAATGGTGAAGACAAGACGCCAATCACTCGTGGGTCGATCGGTTCCAGATGTTTCAGAGTATGCGCGACGAACCAGACCACGATCGGCCAGACCAGCGCCAACGTCATGAACAAAAACACGCCCAGCATTGTCAGGCAACTCCGTCCGTATTGAGTCTCTTTGGATCGGGTTGGGTCCGGGTTTTGAATGCGGGCCGTTTCGGAATTCCGGAGGACCAATGACACAAACGCTCCGCATCCCAGTGTCAACAGCAGCACCAGGCACCACAGTCCGGCGACAACGGGATTTGCAAACATGGGTGGAGCTTTAGACAGTTTGATGACCTGACTCAGGCCCATGAGCTTTTCGGAGGCGACCACGATCAACACGAGGATCGGTAACATCACGGCGAGGTTGATCAGAATGCCGTTAAGGCCCAGTCCTGCAATTTGCAAGTTGCGCCACGCTCCCCCATACGACAGATACTTGCTGTGATTGCGAATGTGCCGCAACGCGGCCGACTCGACGCCGGCGATCGTCTTATCAAGTGGTATTTTTCCCGCGCCCAATCCAACATCTGGGTTCGATGAATTGAGGTAAGAACTGAGGAACGACCCGCAGTACCCACCGCCGGACACGGTCGAAAGATAATCGACGTGAGGGAGAAGATTCTGCTTGGCGAGTCGCTGGATCACGCCGAGGGCGAACGTCGCCGCGCGAATTCCGCCACCCGAAAACGAGAGTCCGACGAGGTTGTCGTTTGAAACGGGCTGTGAGGCCGCAGACCGCCGTTCGCGAATGTGCTCGGCTTCCTTGGCCTGGATGTCGTTCCAGCCGACTGGTTGTGGACTATTGGATCGGCTGGCCTCCGGTTCGACCGACATCCTCACCGAGGTAATGATGTTGCCCGGCAAGTCCTCCTCGATCGCATCGACAATGCGTTTCTTCCGGCTGCGGGCCGAGTCTGGCCACTTGACGCGAGATTCCCTTGTCAACAGATCCAACCCGGGCGGCTTCGAGATTGCGGCGGGCGCAATCCCTGTTCCGAGGGCCAGCGATTGCAACGAGGCTTCAAACGGACGCAGTTGCTGTTGCAACCATTGAAGTTCTGCACGGAATTCACGGCAGTGGAACTCAATCTTGAGGTCGCCCTCCTCCTTGCGCCTGTGCCATTTGGCCGTGAACGGACGCACGACCTCGTTCAGCATCAGGGTCGATAACGTCGCAAAGTGGTGACACTCGATGCCCCCTTCCTTGATGGCATCACGGGTGAAGTCGAACAACTGGTAGACACTCGTCAGCGCGGCCTCTTCGTCGCCGGCGCGATACTGCAATGGCTGAGTGACGATCCGAGTCCGCATCTCGGTGAACAGCGTCCAAGCGGCAGACTGGTCTTTCGCGGTCGGTTTCCATTCCATGGACTTCAAGTCATCGGGCAGCCATTTGCCAAGCTCTCGCGCTTCGTACCAATCTTCCCAGCTCATGAATGGCCTCGTATTCGTCTCGTGATTGAAGTTGGGAACTCGTCCGGAAACTGGAATGAGTGGATTGCGCTACCCCCTTGTAGCGATGTCGAATCAAATCCTGCCGTACAGGATTACAACCGGTGATGTTGGAATTCGTCTACTGTTTCAGCGCATGGGGGGGAAACGCAACCTGGTTTCATGAGTTATGGGCAGATTTCCCCGGGAATGGCCGACAAATGCAACGGCGGGGCGCCGACCCGCGCGGCGTCCCGGTGGACTATGCGATTTGTTCAACGTTCGACCCGCGGAGACCCGTCACATTAACGCCGCTGCCGATGAGGAGATTCTGCTCGTAGATCCAGCGATAGATTCGTCCCTGCTTTTCAGGCGGAAGGATCTGCGGATGGTTGAATCCGGCAGATTTATACCATGAGCAAAGTTCCGCGACCGTGTGATGGTGCTGGTACTGCGGTGCATACCAATCGAACGTGTCGCAGACGCGGTTCTCGCGATTGGGATGTGCGCTGAAGCTGACGATCTTGTTCAGGGTCTGGTTGATGACCGGCAGTCCACCGAACCACGCACCCCATTCACACCAGTGTTCCAGTTTCTCGAGATCCATCTTCGTGGTGCGGCGGCGGAGGGCGTTGTTGATCGCCTCCTGCCACCATTGATTGCGGCGATAGAGCCAGACCGAGTAGCGGCCTCCCGGTTTGACGAGGTTCGCGACGGCATCGAACACCGCGCGCGTGTCGACGTCGTGGTGCATGACTCCGATGGAGAAGACGAAGTCGAACGAAGCCGGTTCGAGCGGCAGTCGCTTCAGGTCGGCTTGCACGAAGGCAACGTTCGGCAGGTGCGCACAAAGCTGCCGAGCCTTGGAAACAGCCGCGCTGTGATCGGCTCCGATGACGGTGGCCCCGGCCTCGCCGCAGACCTTGCTGTACCGACCCCCTCCGCAGCCGGCGTCCAGCACGCGCAGGCCCTTCAGTTCGCCGAGCGTCACGCCCGTCTTGGCCTGAAACGTGGCGCGGTCCTCGTCGTCGTGAGCAACTTCGTACTTGTTCCACTGCCGCCCGAAACTGGCCAGATGCTGGTCACTGGTGAAGCGCGGGATGCTGTCGCTGACAGCATGCGATTCCTGGCAGCTTGAGCATTCCATTCGCTCGCCGTTCAGATTCATGCCGCTGCCGCACGCCGGGCAGCGGAGCGATTGAATCAGGGCCGCTTGCAGACGATCTGTGTTCATGAACCGTTCAGAGCCAAGAGATGTTTTACCACGGAGGTACAGAGACACAGAGCAGCCAAAGGAGAGGAAGAAGCCCGAGTTTGGATTTCTTGTCTTCTCAGTGCCTCTGTGTCTCGGCGGTTCCAATCCGCCGCATTCAGAACTCGATCTCCAGCAAATCCTCGGCCAGAATCGTCTCGGGAAAGATGGCCTTCGCGGTGGCGAGGCCGATCGGATCGTCACCCGGTTGCTGCGGGTCGATGTGCGTGAGATAGAGTCTGCCGACGCCCGCCTCCTTTGCCAGCCGGGCCACGGCCGACGTGTGGCTATGCCCGGTCTGCTCGCACCACTGAGACATGTCGTCGCCAAAGTTGCATTCGTGGATCAGCACGTTCGCGCCGCGAATGAACTCCGTATAAGTGCCGTCCACCGTCGTGTCGGTGATGTACGCCAGTCGTCGGCCATCGACTTCGAGCAGATAGCCCCTCGATCCCCCGGGATGATTCAGTGGGTGATGAGTGATCGTGCCGCGACCGCCTGCCACGGGAACGCGATCGGCCAGCGGCACGAATTCAAAGGCGGGCAGCACCGGGAAGATCGATTCCGAAAACAGATGCTCCCTGACGGCGCCGAGGACGTGCGGCTCGGCATGAATGCGGCAGTGAACGATCTCACCCTTCAACATCGGCACGAGCAGGATCGTCAGCCCCAGGACGTGATCGAGGTGCGCGTGCGTGAGAAAGACGTCCAAGTCGGGCGACTGCAGACGGCTTGCCGCGCGGAAGGCACTGCTGCCGGCATCGAACATCAGTCCCAATTCGGGCACCAGCAGGGAGGCCGTGTGCCGCCGCTCGTTCGAATGGTATCCGCCCGTTCCGAGAAACAGCAGTTGCATGAGACCACCCTCCACTTCCGAAGTTGGCAGAATCGGCCCTAGACGACGAATCACGGCCGCCGTGCTTGTGGATGAGGATCTTCGTTGAATCGGAGTTAGCGTTTCGATTGTAACCTGATCAATTGGGTAATCTGTTCGGCGCGCTTGCGCTCGAGCGTTTCAATTTGCTTATTGATTTCATGGATTGCCTCCATCAATTCGCGTTCCTCCGGATTGGAACTCTCTGCAACAAGGGCAAGTGGAGCTGGAATCAATAGTCTTTGTATGTTTAGGTCGGTCAAGTCGATGGTCCGACTCAATTGGGTGGAATACGCGTACCACTCGCTTTCGCTTCTCACTACATAGTTCTTGCCGAGTCGATGCATTTGAGACGACTCAGTCAGACCTGGTATGTACACCCGTATCCTGCTGAACCCCCATTCTGTTAGCAGTTCGCAAATCCGCTCGTCAAAGTGGCTTCGGATGACCTCGTCTGCGGTGGTCTCCGTCAATACACGTGATTGTTGCGATTTGACGATGGGGAACCACCGGTTTCGTGCGGTTGCTATCCAACCACGATTCACGGATCCACCTTTGTCACTGATTGCAATGTCATCGGATGGCTGTATGTCGGCGACCACAGTCAACGTTCTGTCCCCAGCTCTGGGCAGCAGAGACTCACCCGTACGCGTGCCGGTATCGTCAAACGGCCTGGAGCGTGAGACAATGGCACGCTGAAATCGCCTCTGCCATTCGTCAGTAGGATCTTCACACAGTATCTCATCCTTGACTCGCATGGGGGCATGATCACGAATCAAACCTGCAGCGACTTCACCCGCAAGACAACTTCGAGCGTCGAATGTGGTTTCGCGAAGCCAACGCACGATGAGATTCCATTCGTCGTCTTCGAGTGGTAATTCATCGCGCAAATCGACGAACAACGTCGCGGCCTTTAGCCACGCATCGGGGATAGCCGTCAGTTTTGACCGCGATGTGACAGTCATTGAATCTTCCTTCTCGCCTTGTCAATCAGGGCGACGAGTTCAGTCTCGATTTCCTGTTCCAGACGAGTTCCACTCACCGTCTTGACAAGCAGCGACCCGTCGTCCTCCCACTCGATGTGGCCCCACCAAATCTGACTGTCCTCCAGTCCGACTTCAGGATTGCCACGCTGCTTCCAATCCAGACGAAGGAGTCCAAACAGATCACCATGAATGAAGCCAGCTCGCCTACTAATCATAATTGCATCGTATTGGGCTAGGTAAACAAAAATCGCGTACTGCGGCCATTCCGTCGCACAATCGACACTCCTAACCGCATCGCACAACTCCTGCCAGCCAACGACGCGCATTCGGCCCCCGTCAATGATGTATCTGTCGAAGCAACTCTAACACTTGAACCCGAAAGCGTCTTGGGGAACCACGGCTCGTGAAAAGTTTCACATCATGGGGGATCCGCAGAATCCACCGATCGATTCATCGTCTGAAGTTAGCTGAGCTTGCGTTCGCGAATCCAGTCGGTGTGAGACATCTGGCCGCGGGGCTTGTCGGTCCGTTCGTAGGTGTGGGCGCCGAAGTAGTCTCGCTGGGCTTGCAGCAGGTTCGCGGGAAGGCGGGCGTTGCGATAGCCGTCGTAATAACTGAGGGCCGCACTGAAGACGGGGATCGGCAGGCCGAGTTGCACCGAGGTCGAGATGACGCGCCGCCAGCTCGGTTGGGCCTTGTCGATGGCCGCGCGGAAGAAGTCGTCGAGCAGCAGGTTTTCGAGTTGCGGGTTCTTGTCGAACGCCGCCTTGATGTCGCCGAGGAACCTCGACCGGATGATGCAGCCGCCCCGCCACAGGAGGGCGATGTTGCCGTTGTTCAGCTTCCAGCCGAACTCCTTCGCGGCGGCGTCGAGCTGCACGTAGCCCTGCGCGTAGCTGCACAGCTTCGAGGCGTACAGCGCCTGACGCACGTCCTCGATGAACTGCGTCTTGTCGCCGGTGAACTTGGCGTCGGCGGGGCCTTTGAGAACGGAACTGGCTCGCACCCGGGCGTCCTTCTGGGCGGAGAGGCAGCGGGCGTAGACGGCCTCGGTGATCAGGGTCGTCGGTACGCCGAGATCCAGCGCATGCTGGCTCATCCACTTGCCGGTCCCCTTCTGACCTGCCGTGTCGAGAATCTTGTCGATGAGGTCTTCGCCGGTTTCGTTGTCCTTCACCGTGAAGATGTCGCGGGTGATCTCGATCAGGTAGCTTTCGAGTTCTCCCTCGTTCCACTTCGTGAAGACCCGGTACAACTCGTCATTGGTCAGGCCGAGCGTGTTCTTGAGGATGAAGTAGGCTTCACAGATGAGCTGCATGTCGCCGTACTCGATCCCGTTGTGAACCATCTTGACGTAGTGCCCTGCCCCGGCCTCGCCCACCCAATCGCAGCAGGGGATGTCGTTGTTCGGGCC
>JANODP010000357.1:0-10337 GCA_031412755.1 Schlesneria sp.
ACGCCTTTAAAAACCCACAAAACCAAGGTTACACACCAAACTCCCTCGGGTGCGGGGTCCGTGCGCCCCCTTATTCGGCGTGTTCCCATGTCCCGGCCCAATACCGGGCACCCCCGCCCCCCGCTCCGAAACCGGTTTTGAAACGGCTTCTAGCGTTCCTCGCCATTGCGATGAAGTTCGTTCCACAGGACGGCGAACCAGAGGAGTGCGGCGCGACGCTGTCCGAGGGGACTGAAGTGGCGGCGTGACTTGGCGTCGCCTCGATTGTCGCCGCCGAGAACGTCGGTGTCGGGACCGGGTCGGAAGCCGGGTTGGCTCCACAATTGATCGATCGCCGAGCGGATGCGGTCTTCCTCGAGCGGCTTGTTATAGACCGTGGGATGCAGCGTGGACTTGGCGAGGAGCCACGGCGGCTCGAATCCCCAGCCTTCGCTCGCCGCGTCGCGGATCTCGTGCATGTTGGCCACGTAGGTGGCGAGGGGCGTGTTCTCGATCACGTCCGATTCGCCCTGCTGCCACAAGACCGCGCGGAACGAACCGATCTGTTTGCCGACTTCGACCAGCCGCTTGTGAAGCGGTCCATCGGGATGCCACTTGGTGGTCGAGGTCGCCCCGACGGAGACGTTCACGAACGCGACGGGGACTCGCAACGTGGGGACGAGCAGGTCGCCGAGCGGCGGCCAGATCGAACCTCCGTCGCCGTTGTGAGGCGGCGGATCGTGAGCCACCTTCCACATCTTCGCCTGCCAGTCGTAAGTGGCCACCGCTTGAGACGGGTCGGTCACTTTCATGACTTCGTCGTTGGCCCCCCCGGCATAGGATTGGCCCGCGACGACGAAGACCTCACCGACACCAATCGCTTCGACGGAACCGGCCGCGGTCACGGTCTCGCCATCAAGACAGCGCACCTCCAGCCGGTACCAGCCGCCGGCGGGAACCTCGGCCAACCCGCGCAGTTCCTGGTCATTGTCCTCGACCTGAAGCTGCATCCAGTCAGAGCTGCGACCATAGCCCTTGTCGAGCAACACCAATCGGGACTGCCAAGCCCCTTTCGCACTTTCCGGCTTCGCGGCGCGCACGGCAATGTCGGCGTAGCCCAGTTCGGGGCCGCCGAGACTGTTCACGGACGACTGCTTTGGGTCGAAGCCCTCGCGCTGCACGACCTGATGCGGCTGCGGATGGGTGAGGACCAGCTTGGCTGGCTCGGCCGCTACCGTCGTGACCCCCAAGCAACCAACTAACACAAAGGACAACCAGCGTGACATCGCGAAGTCTCCGAAGACGGCAAGACACGGGAGGCGAGTACGTCGCGGATCGTAGTCGCGTCGAATCGCGCAGGCAATTCGCGACGCGATGTCACTGCCCACTCCCCTAACCTCTGGGGTGAGGGGCCGGGGGCGAGGGGCGAGCCAGGACCAGCCGCATCTGCAAACGCCCCTCGCCCCTAATCCCTCGCCCCTTTTGGGAGAGGGGAACAAGAAAGAAGAACCCTCGCACCTGCACCCTTGATGTTCACGGTCGCTTCTGAGCGAACAGCCATTCCAGCACTTTGGGATCGGCGTAGGTTTGCGTCCACGAGTTGTGTTGGACTCCGGGGTACTCGGTGTACTTCGGTTTGCCTCCCGCCTTCTCGATGGCGGCAACCATCCGGCGCGAGCGTTCCACCTTCACGACGGTGTCCTTGTCGCCGTGGAAGGTCCAGATCGGCAGCTTGGCCAAACGTTCGGCGGTCGCTTCGTCGGCTCCGGCACAGACCGGCAACGCCGCCGCGAACAGGTCGGGCGTGCGAGACACCATGTCCCACACGCCGAAGCCCCCCATCGACAGCCCGGTCGCGTACAACCGCTGTTCGTCCACGCGAAACTCCTTCTGCAACGAGGCGATCAATTCGCGTGTCAGCTTCACCGAGATCGACTCGTCCGGAAGCTGCTGGTGGCTGTCGAGCGTCCAATCGACCTCGACCCACCGCTTGCCATCGGGACACTGCGGGAAGACGACGAAGCACGGATACTTGGTGCGGTTGGCTTCGCTGGCGAAGTCCTTCGCGGCGTGAACCAGTTGTTTGGCATTGTCGTCGCCGCGCTCGCCGGCGCCGTGCAGAAACAGGACCAGCGGATACCTGGTCTCGGCCTTGGCGTCATAACCCTGCGGCTGCATCAGGCGGTAGTTGAGCTTCTCTCCCTTGCCGTTGGTGTAGACGCGAGCCGCATACGGTTCCTGAGACAGGGCGGGGCCACCGATCAGCAGAGTCAACACCACGAGCAGACACAGCGGACGGAGCAGCAGAGCGCGCATGGATGAGGCCTCATCGAAGCAGGGTGAGCCGAACAACCGGCCGAGCGGTTCGCGAAGGAACTCGCTCAACACGACGCTGTCGGAATGACGGCGTTCGTCGGCAGTATAGGCTCCACCGACGAAGGGCTCGACCGTGCGAAGGACCAGACTCAGTAGGGCTTCAGTGTTGTGTAATCGAAAGCTGGCGAACTCGGGTGGCGGGGTCAGAGTCTTCGATGGCCCCGTTCTTGCCACTCACTTCAGGGCCATCGAAGACTCTGACCCTGCCACCCTACCGCGCCAGTGCTAGCGACCCGCCGGCTGCAGGTAGCCTGCGGGCTGGACGGGGGAGCGATTCTCGACATCGGCTCCATTCGTCGCGGCCGCCTGCACGACGTTGGTCTTGTTTTCCTGCCGCTGCTGGTGCATCGCGTTCAACATCCTCTGAGCCTGCGGCAGATCGGACTTCAGGGCGAGAGCCTGCTGCAATTCGTTCTCGGCTTGGGCCGACTGGCCCTGTTCCTGCAGGATCACCGCCAGGTTGTAGTGAGCCTCGGCGGGACCGACCGCTTCGGTGAAGCTGGTCAGCGCGGCTACCAGATCTCCCGACTGAGCCTGGACGACTGCCAACTGAAACGCATAGGTCGGCTCATAGGGAGACAGGGTCCGCGCGGCGCGCATCAACTCCAGCGCGCGGGGCCAGTCTTTTTGAACGGCGTGGTACTGGCCGACGGCGGCCACAACCTGCGGGTTCTTGGGAGCGATCTTCTGGGCCTTCTGCAGCCGCGCCTCGGCATCGCTCATCCGGCTGAGTTGCATGTCGAGCCGGGCCAGCCCCAGCATTGCGTCCACATTCTTGGAGTTCTTCTTCAACACCAGGTTGTACGAGTTGCGCGCCTCCACCTGGTTCCCCTGCTGTTCGTGCCACAGGGCATAGGCCAGGTGAACCTTGACCGGATTCGTCAACTTGTTGCTGGACGAGAAGTCGGCCGAGCCGGGTGTGGCCGAGCCCGGTCCCGATGGCGATTGCGGTTTAAACGCAGCCTGCGCAACGCTCGTGGCATCCGCCTTGGGGGCCAACGAACACCCCGAGCCCATCGCGGCGAGACTGGCGGCGGCCATCAACCAGACGCCCATGCGCGAGAGAAACAACATCGTGAATCCTCCTGGAAGACAGCGGTCAGAAGTCAGAAGTCAGAAGTCAGAGATCAGAGGTCAGAAAGAACGAACCCCTGATCCTTCATTCCTGCCCTCTGCCTTTCGACCTCTGACTCCTGACTTCTGACCTCTGACTTCTGACTTCTGACCTCTGACTTCTCAAAGCTGACCAAAGAACCGGCGGGCGCACTCGGCGATCAAGTCTTCCGTCAACGCCAGTGGCTGCTCGTGAAAGGAACAGATCGAGTGGGCGATCTCCAGCAGGTCGCGCGGATCGCTCGATCGGGGAATCCGCCCCTGGTCATAGTGATTGCGAAACAACGCCTCGACGATCGTCGCGTCATACGGAATCTGCCGCTGCCGACAGACCAATTGAAAGATCACGCTGTACAGCTCGCGGTTGGGAGCCTCGATTTTGATCTTGTGCTTGATGCGGCGCAGAAAGGCATCGTCGACGAGTTCCTTCGGATCGAGATTCGTGGAGAAGATGCAGAGTTGCTCGAACGGCACCATCAGCTTGCGGCCGGTCGTCAGCGTGAGGTAATCGACCCGCTCTTCGAGGGGCACGATCCAGCGATTGAGCAGTTCCTTGGGGCTGACCAGTTGGCGGCCGAAGTCGTCGATCAGGAACACCCCGCCGTTCGCCTTGATGTGCAGCGGGGCCGAATAAAAGTTCGCGGCCCTGCTGTACTGAAGTTCGAGCATGTCGAGCGTCAGTTCGCCGCCGGTGATGACAACGGGGCGCTTGATCCGCCGCCAGCGCATGTCGACCGGTCCGTCGTGAACGACATAGCTCGATTGCTCGGACGAGGACGACGCCATGCCGCGCCGCGCCAGGTCGGCATCGTCCGTCGTCTGATGAATCCCCGGATCGTAGAGCGTGATGATGCTGTTCTCGGCCTGAATCGCGTACGGGACGTAGATCTCCCCGCCAAACATGTTCAGGAACCGGCCGAGGCCCTTGGCGATCAGCGTCTTGCCGTTGCCGGGCGGTCCATACACGAAGATCGATTTGCCGCTGCACACCGCCGGGCCGAGATCGCTCAACAGTGACGGCCGAATCACGAAGTCCTTGAACGCGGCACGCAGCGCTGCCGGGGTACACGGCGTCCCCGTCACCGGCTGCATGCGACACTGGGCGATGTACTGCTCGATCGGCACCGGGGCGGGACCGACATAGCGGCAGTTCTCGAACGTTTCGCGGGCCCGCACCCGGCCGAGGTCCGTCAGTGCGAAGCGGTAGGAAACGCGACCGACCACATCGCCCGAGGCGACTTCCACGCATTTCTGCTCGCGCAGCGCACGCAACGCTTCGTCGATGAGGGAAAACGGCAACCGGATCGACCGCGCAATGTCGCCCCCCAGCACGGTCCCCTGCAGATAGAGCTGCTTCAGAACCAGATCGCTCAGTTGGCCGAGATGCAATCCCGCCTCGACCAGCGTGGTCGGACTGCGCGGTGCGGAGGCCGGTGCGGCTTGAACGGGGGCCGATCGGGATTGAGGCCGATCCGCCGACGAGGCCAGCGGTGCGGCGGCGGACTGTGCGGCCGACGACTGTGCCGCCGACGACTGATTCGAGAACAGATCGGCGTAAAGGTCGTACACCTGCGGCGCCGGCGATGAGGGCGATGAGACCGACGAGCCGGGCTTCGGCGCGTGTTGGTCCGACGCGGTGTCGGCGTGAGTCGCCGCCGCAGTCGGGCTCGTCAATGCAGTCGGTTCGGACATGACTCGATTCAATGGAGAAACGGGACCACGAAACCAGACACCACAACCATCGAACCACCTCGACGCCGAAAGCCATCAGCGTCGTGGGTCGGCACGATTCCCTGCCAACGGCCTGTCGTCGGCAACAGGAAGCAGCACGGCGGTTCGCACACCTCAGCGACCCGATGACGTTCCACTGCTTCCGCCGGAACCGGTTCCGCTCCCGGATGCACTCCCCCCCGATGCACCGCCTCCGCCACCCGCGCCGCCCGTGACGCCGATGTTGTAAATCCTCGGGCGCGGAATCGACTGCAATTCCAACGCCCGCAATCGATCGACCTCGTTCGCGGGGCGGCCGGCGAAGAACTCCTGCCGCAGCATGATCGGCGGCACACTCACCGTGCCCGCCTGCTGGAAGTACTGCTCCACCTGGCCGACGCGCAACTGCCCCATCTCGGGCGATTTTCCCTGCGAGACATAAATCGTGCGGTACTGGGCGGGAGCCGACGCCGTGATCCACAGCAATTGGTTTTGTCCGGCCTCATTGAGCTGCTGAGTTTCCGGGTGGAAGTAATAGTCGTGCAGAGTCGTCGCGGTGACCCAGCCCGCCGCCGTCTGCTGATCGAGCAGATTGTTGACGTAGGCCCGGTCCTCGCAGTTGTACGGATACGGCCAATAGTGCGCCGTGTGGAACGCATGCTTGAACGTTTGCTTGCGACCGACCGGACGCGGATACGGGGGCCACAACTTGCCATCCTTTTCGACCTGCCGCGTACCGGGCGGATCGTCGGCCCGCATCCGATACCACTCCTCGCTGAACGGAAACGGTCCGGCGGCCTGAGCCACCGTCGCCGTCAGACACAGCGGAACGATCGCGCTCCTCAACAAGTCCTGCCAGCAAATTCTTCGCATCTCGCCTTCCCCCTCGCTCACGCTGCCCACCGATCCACCGCCGCGACCCGACGACGCGCGCTCGCCAAGCGAAAACGCGGTGCGCCCCGTTGTCTTATCGACCGCCGATCGAAGCGGTCATAACGGAAAGATCGGTTGTAGCGACGCCGAGTGGCAGAGATTGCCGTTGCAGGAGAGGTCAGCGGTCAGAAGTCAGAGGTCAGAGATCAGGAATGATGGAACCGAGTTCGTTCTTCCTGACTTCTGACCTCTGACCTCTGACTTCTGCCGCTCCGTCTACGGCAACTCGACGTAGACGTCCGTCCCCTCCACTGTCACCGGGAAGGACGGGTGCTGCAATCGGGAATTCAAGCAATGCCGGCCGGTGGTCACATCGAACTGCCAACCGTGCCAGGGACAGGTGACAATGCAGCCGTTCAGCTTTCCCTGAGCCAGCGGGCCCCCCGCGTGAGGACAAATGCCGTCCAGCGCGAGGAATTCGTCGCCGACATGAAACAACGCGACGATGCGCCCCCCTGCAACGAACTCGCGCCCCTCTCCGACGGGGACATCCGAAACCGAGGCGACACGATGACGCTGAGGCATGGAGGCAAAATCCCAAACTTCAAACCCGAAATCCGAAACGAATACCAAACCTCAAATACCAAGGTCCGAAACAAAAGACCACGGCACCCTGACCTCGAACCGTGATCGTCAGCGTTTGAGTTTTCTTCCTTTGGGATTTGGGATTCGTTTCGGATTTCGTGCTTGATGCTTGGGATTTGACCGTCAACCCGCCCGCCGCTCCGGCTCTTTCTTCAGTTTCACGCGCGGTTCGCTCTTCCAACGGCGGTGGACCCAGAAGTACTGCTCGGGCGCGCGGCGGATCGCCCGCTCCAGGGCCGACGTGTATTGCTGAGTGATCTCGCGCACGGGATCGTGGCTGGTCACCAGACGCGGATCGATCAGGGCTTCGCAACCGACTTCAAATTTCGACCACCCCAGGTCGCCTTCCGCAAATTGGTCGGGCAGGCGGATCGAATAGCCGACGATGACGAGCGCGTCGTACTCCAGCGCCAACAGCGCGATCGACTTGTAGGTCGAGGCGGGTGTCCCGAAGAAATCGACGAACACCCCGCGCGGACCGGCATCCTGGTCGCACAGCAGTGCGAGATTCCCCCCCTTCTGCAACAGCGCCGTCATGCTGTCGAAGTCGCCATTCTTCAGCATCAACCGATGCCCGGTCTGTTCGCGAGCCTGGCGAAACCATTCGTGCAGATGCGGATTGTCCATCTTGCGGGCCACGATCCCCATCGAAAAGCCCCACATCCCGAACAGCGTGGGACCGATCTCCCAGTTGCCGAAGTGACCGCCCAACACCAACACCCGCCGTCCCGAACAGACCGCGTCATTGGTGCGGGTGAAGTCGCCAAACTGAACCGACTGCCGGTAACTGTGCAGATGCAGCTTGCGGACCGACTGCACGATCTCGGCCACGGTGCGAAACAGATGGACCCACATGCGATAAACCAACCGGTCAATCTCGGCGTCCGAGTACTCGTCGCCGAACGCCGTCCGCAGGTTGTCGCGAGCCACCGCGAACCGCGTCAGTTTCCGGGGCAGCCCGTAATGAACGAGCCCTGCCAGCCGTTCCGCCATCCGCGCCGCAGCCCGCGGCGACAAACAGTCGATCGCGCAGACGAGCAACTGGAACACCAGAAATTCCAACCGATGTCGCAGCGCCAGCAGCATGATCGTTCTTGAGGGTTGAGGGTTGAGGGGCGAGGGGCGAGGGGCGAGGGGCGACCGTTACCGAGCCCACCACTCAATTGCCTTCTCGCCGTTGCCGCATCGAAGTTTCGTCCGAACACCAAATCGCGTCAACCGACGTTTCTGTTGCCCCGCGCATCCCTCATCCCTCATCCCTCGTCCCTCATCCCTCCCGTCAGTAGAATCCCGCCACCAACGTCATCGACACCTCACGAGGAGCCTTTCCACTCATGGCAACCACCGGTTTCGGCATCATCGGCTGCGGCATGATCGCGAGATTTCATGCCGAGGCACTCAAGCACATCAAGGGGACGAAAATCGTCGCCTGCTACGACTCGTTCCCCGGCGCGGCCGACCGATTCGCGGCCGAGAACCCGGGAGTGACCGTCTACCCGACCCTCGCCGCGATGCTGGCCGATCCCAACGTTCACATCGTCACGATCTGCACCCCGAGCGGCGCGCACATGGAACCGGCGGTGCAGGCCGCCAACGCGGGGAAGCACGTCGTCGTCGAGAAGCCGATGGAAATCACACTCAAGCGCTGCGACGCCATTCTCGAGGCCTGTCGGAAGAACGGCGTGATGCTCTGCCCGATCTTTCCGTCGCGGTTCAGCGCGGCCAACATCGCGCTGAAGGAGGCCGTCGAGGAAGGCCGCTTCGGGAAGCTGACGCTCGGCGACACCTACGTCAAATGGTGGCGGACGCAGCAGTACTACGATCAGGGGGGCTGGCGCGGAACGTGGGCGCTGGACGGCGGCGGAGCCTACATGAACCAGGCCATTCACAATGTCGATCTGCTGCAGTGGTTCATGGGCGACGTGGCGGAGGTCTGTGCCGTCACCTCAACCCTCGCCCACGAACGGATCGAGGTCGAGGACATCGGCGTCGCGGCGATCAAGTTCAAGAACGGAGCGGTCGGCACCATCGAAGCCACGACCGCAGCCTGGCCGGGGCTGCTCAAGAAGACCGAGATTCACGGCACGGCCGGCTCGGTGATCGTCGAACAGGACGACGTCCTGATGTGGCAGTTCGAAAAACCCAAGGCGAAGGACAAGGCGATCCATGAGAAGTTCGCCAAGAAGGCGGGCGGCACGGGAGGCGCCAGCGATCCGAAAGCCATCAGCTACGTCGGCCACATGGAACAGCTCAAGGACTTCGTGAAGGCGATCCAAACCGGCAAGCCGCCGAAGATCACCGGCGACGAGGGACGCAAGGCGGTCGAAATCATCCTCGCCATTTATCAATCGGCCTGGACCGGCAAGCGTGTCTCGCTGCCGCTGGCCAGGGATCCGAAACGACCGGGTTGACGAGAAACTTCAAATCCCAAGCACGAAATCCGAAACGAATCCCAAATCTCAAAGGAGGAAACTCCAAACCTCGCCATCGTGGCTCCGGCCACCAAACGGGAGACCCTTCCTTTCTGTCATTCGTGTCCTTTCAGTCATTCGTGTTTGGAGTTTGAGATTCGTTTCGGATTTCGTGCTTGAGTTTTGGGATTTCCCACCATGCCCACCATCACCTTCCGCATTGGCAACGACCTCGATCTGGATGAGTTGATCGAGCTGTACGCGGCCACGTCGCTGGGCGTCCGCCGTCCGCTCGACGATCGCGCCACCATGTCCGACATGTTGCGTCACGCCAACCTGATCGTCACCGCGTGGGAGGGACCGTTGCTCGTGGGCGTCTCGCGCAGCCTGACCGACTTCAGCTACGTCGCCTATCTGTCGGACCTGGCCGTGCGCGAGTCACACCAGCGCCGCGGAATCGGCCGCGATCTGATCCGCCACACGCGCGAGGCCCTCGGCCCGCGCTGCAAGCTCGTCCTGCTCGCCGCCCCACTGGCCGTCGATTACTACCCCGCGCTCGGCTTCACACAACATCCCTCGGCGTGGACGCTCGATGCTCACGAGCCACTGTTGTGAAAGCGGTCTGCAGCGGCTGGAGCAACACCCTCTCCGCAACGATGCCCGCAAATTTCCCTTCGCGTTCGCGATTCAGCAGTGATATCCTGCCGACCGGAAAGACACACCATTCATGAGTAGGTCCAAGATCATGACTCTTTCGATGACTCTCAAGTGCCCGCTGCCCGACTTCCTGACAAAGGCGGAAGACGGAGACATCGTGCTGACGGACCATCGCATCGGACTGCATCATCTGGTCGAGAAGTACAACGCGGGATTCTCGCCCGAAATGCTGGTCTGTCAGTACCCATCGCTGTCGCTGTCACTGATGCACCGCGTGATCGCCTTCTATCTGGACCATCGGCCCGAGGTCGATCTCTACCTGGCTGCGTATCTCCAAGATCTGCGGCACCAGGGGGCGACGGCCAATCGCGTCAATCTGACGGAACTGCGCGAGCGGCTGCAACAGAGGAGGGCGAACCGTGACGGCGCCCTCGCTTACACTTTTTGATGTTGCGCAGTAACGAACTCTTGAAGCCGGGTCAGCGAGTTCCGACCAATGATTCCAGTTCTGATCCGTGCCCCGGCCCTGCCCTCCGTGCGATCCCCGAGACTTTTTCCAGCACGGATGGCAGG
>JANODP010000358.1:0-1890 GCA_031412755.1 Schlesneria sp.
TTTGAAATTTGAACGCCCGACCCCAAGCTTCTGCAAACACAGTTCCCCCGGAAGCACGGAGGCCACCGGGGGATCGTTGTTGATGGTGGGCGACATCGCCGCAATTGAGGTGCGTCGCTCCAGTCACTCGGACTTCAGGACGACGAAGAACTTCTTGCCGTTCGCCGAGCGAATGTGCAGGACCAGTCCGTCGCCTCCCGAGAACTTTCCCTTCGCCGTTTCATAGTCCTCGACAGTGGCGACTGGTTGTCCGCCCGCCTTCTCGATCACATCGCCGCTCTTCAGGCCCGAGGCTGCCGCCGAACTGCCCTCTTCCACATTGGCGATGACCACGCCCGACGTCGCCGTCGTGCCGAGTTGTTTGGCGAGATCCTTCGTGAGCGTGCGGACATCCAGACCGAGCTTGTCAAATTTCGAGTCGTTCGGCGAACCCTGGTCATCGCCTCGATCGGCAACGTCAAAGCTCTTGGGCATCGCGTCAATGGTCACCGTCAACGTCTGGCGCTTGCCGTCGCGCACGACCTCCAGCGGATAGCTCTTGCCGACGGTCAGTTGCTCGACGACACCCTGCAGGCTGGCGGGATCGGTGATCGCCTGATCGTTCAGTTTGAGAATCACGTCGCCGGGTTCGATCCCCGCCTTCTCGGCGGGAGACTTGGGCATCACGGAGCCCACCAGCGCCCCCTCGCGCACCTTCACGTTGAAC
This sequence comes from Schlesneria sp., assembly GCA_031412755.1. GTDB lineage: Bacteria > Planctomycetota > Planctomycetia > Planctomycetales > Planctomycetaceae > Schlesneria. Next base: position 707 of record JANODP010000358.1, read on the forward strand.
TGCCGCGCGAGGTTGGCATTGACGGATTGAATCTGGGTGCCGATGTAACCCCGCTTGACCTCGCCCGACGCCATCAACTGCTGGCTGACCCAGCCGGCGATATGAGTCGGAATGGCGAAGCCGATGCCGTCGTAACCGCCGCTCTCGGTGGCGATGGCCGTGTTGATCCCGATGACCTCACCGTGCAGATTGACCAACGGCCCGCCACTGTTGCCGGGATTGATGGCGGCGTCCGTCTGCAGAAAGTCGGAGCGATCCGTGATCCGGTTGCTGCGACCTTTCGCACTGATGATCCCCTGCGTGACCGACATGTCCAATCCGAAGGGACTGCCGAACGCGAGCACCCAGTCGCCCACCTGTGTGGCCTGGCTGTCACCCAGCTTGATCGCCTTCAAACCGGACGCTTCGATCCGCACGATGGCCACGTCGGTGCGCGGATCGGTCTTCACCTCCTTGGCGATGAATTCGCGTCCGTCGTACAGCCGCACCTTGACTTCATCCGTCCCCTTCACGACATGGTTGTTGGTCAGGATGACTCCGCTGGCATCAATGATGAAGCCCGAGCCCATGCCGCGCTGCTGCGGGATCGCGCGCTGCCGACCGCGGTTCTTGAACAGTTCCTCCAGCCGGGGATCGTTCTGAAAGAATTGACGAAACTGGGGTGGCAGCTCGTCATCAGACAGTTGCCGGCCCTGCACCTGCTTCGCCTTGGTGGTGGTCTCGATGGAGACGATGCTCGGCAATGCTTCCGCCGCCACCGTGCGAAAGGCCGTCGACAGATCGTGGGCGTTGGGCAGCGGCGGTACCGCGACGGCATCGTGCCGCTGCGACCAACTCACCGCACTCACCACCAGCGCACTTCCCGCCAGAATCACCATCATGTTTTGTCGCAAACGTGGGCTCGTCCACATGTTCTTGTCCTTTCTCAGAAACGGTTCACATTCGGTGACGCCAGACGCTTTTGCCACCGATGCCTATGACATTACCTTTATACGGTGTCCGGCAAGCCCCCCGGCGTCGCCGCCAGGGCCATCGCCTTGTTGAAACCAGGGATCGTGGCACCCCAAATTCAGTAGTTCCAAGTACGGGGTTGAACGAGGTGTCTTTACTCCGAAGGAGTTGCGTCTCATAGCCCAGGGTTGCCCGCGCAGGCGGGCTACCCTGGGAGGTAGAACGCATGCGCC
>JANODP010000359.1:0-21027 GCA_031412755.1 Schlesneria sp.
TCTTTGGATTCTGTTCAAAACTGTTTGGAAAGATGCAATCTATGGTCACGAAGGATGAGATGCGAACGAATTAGCGAGACTCAAAACCGACTGACCAACGGCAGCCCATAAATCGAAGCAGGACCGGCACCGTTCACACCACGTCAATCCCCAAGAAGAGGTACTCATGCGAACTTTGATTGAGCGACACGCGAGGCCATCGTTGCCGACACTTTTGTTGTTGAATTGTCTGGCCATCACCGCCGGTCTGTGGGCGACTGGTGCGTTTGCGGATGAGCCGACTGGCGAGTTGGCTCAGCGGCTGGCCGATGTGAAGTTCGAGCATTACGCGCCGGCGCCCGGTTACTCGGAGGGTCCGACCTGGCGCAAGGGAGAAATCTTCTTTTGCAGCGGGGCATTGCTGCGGGTCGATGAGCAGCGCGCGGTCCACAAGTTTCTCGACATCAACCCCGGTGGCACCGTGCTCAAGGCGGACGGGCACCTGCTGATCGTCGACAACAAACACAAGGCGCTGCTCGACCTGTCACCGGACAACAAGCTCAGCGTCGTCGTCGAACAGTTTGAAACGTATCCGTTGCGGGGACTCAACGATCTGACGATCGACGGTCGCGGCAACGTCTACTGGAGCGACCCCGAAGGCTCGTCACTCGACAAGCCGGTCGGGAACATCTACCGCGTACGGCCGGATGGTCGGGTCGATCGGATCGGCGGCGGTCTCGCGTTTCCCAACGGGCTGGACGTCGATCCGGCGGGAAAGTTTTTGTACGTCGTGGAGTCTCAGTCGAAGAAGATCCTGCGCTACGAAGTCCCCGCCGACAACGAGTTGCTCGGCAAGCCGGAGTTGTTCTACGACCTCGGTGGTTCGGGCGGTGACGGCTGTACATTCGACGCGGCGGGAAACCTGTGGATGACCGATTTCCATCGACCGGAAACCGGCAAGGGCCGCATCACGGTCCTCAGCCCCGAGGCGAAAGTCCTCGCGTGTCTGCCGGTCCCGGCCAAGGTCGTGAGCAACATCGCGTTTGGCGGTGTGAATCACGATGAGATCTTCTGCACGACGGGCGAACCACCCGGAGTCTTCCATGCGAAGGTCGGCGTCAAAGGTTTCGCGGGACATCCGGGAAAACCGCTGCCGATCGTTCGCACGCTAAACGTCGTCGCGCGGCGGCCTCATGCGGATGCCGAATCGCTCACCAAGATCGCCAGTGTCGCCGCGAACGCGAAGTTGGAAGGGGAACAGATCGACGCGGAGACCCGTCAGCAAATGAAGTCGCTCGCGGCCGGGTTGACCGACGCTTCGCTTCGTGGCGACGTCGAGAAACTGCTCCCCGCTTGGGAGAAAGCGGCCACGCGACACGCCCATGACGGAGCCCTTCTCGCCGAAATCAAGCGGCTGAACGGCAAGGCCACGCTCGAAGTCACAGCCCCCGATTGGCTGCGCTCTCTTGTCGGCGATGAGGCGCTGTCGTCGTTTGGTCGGATCGTTGAGATCGAATTGAACGAGCGAACCGACGGTCACAAGGAACCGACTCCGAAGCCGCTCACCGACCGCGTGCACGACGACTGGCTGAAGCGGCTCGCCGATCAAACCGACCTGCGGCGCTTGGAACTCTCCGGCACCGCGGTCACCAGCGCGGGCCTGATCCATCTCAAGCATCTGACCAACATAGAGCGGCTCAACGTCTGCCTGACCGCCGTCAGCGATGAAGGCTTCGAACATCTCGCCAGCATGACGAAGATGAAGCGGATGACGATCTGCGCGTCGAAGATCACCGGCTCCGGGTTCGCTCACCTGCCGGGGATGAAACAGATCGAGTCGATCAACCTGCACTCGGCCCCCGCCAGCGACGCGGGACTCGAAGCGATCGGCAAGCTGACGTCGCTGCGCCGGTTGGAGATCGTTCACACCAACGTCACCGATGCCGGATTGAACCATCTCGCCGGACTGGTCAGCCTGCGCCAGTTGCACATCCACGGACCGACGACCACCGAAACGGCGCTGCCATTCATCGGGCAGCTCAAGGAACTGTATCAGCTCGACGTGTACGACCGCGCGGCCAGCAACCAGACTCTGGAACAGATCGCCAAGTTGCCGAAGCTGCGGTTCCTGATGCTCACCACCGGCGTGTTCGACGATGACGGCGTGAAGCACTTGGCGAAGCTGACGACGCTCGAAGAACTGTCGCTCGATTCCGTGAAATTGACGACGGCGTCGATCGACCACTTCGCCAGTTTGAAGGGTCTCCGCAAACTGCATCTCGGTCGATTGAACCTTGTGCCCGCCGACCGCGACCGGTTGCAGATGCTGCTCCCCAAGACGGAGATTTCGCCGTAGCACGGCCTGCCAGGCTGTGCGTCCGCTCGGAAACGCACAAGCTGGCAGCATGTGCTACGGGCAGGCATGGTGGCCCGCGATTGGCGCGGTCTACGATCGATCATCCCGCTACAGGAGCGATTGTCATGCAGACCGATTTCTCGTGGAGTGGTGTCACACCAGATCGTGACTCCGTGTGCAGTGACTTGAACACCGCGCATTCTCGCCGTGACTTTCTGAAACAAACAATCCTCACGACGGCGGCCGGTTGGTCGTTGTCGTTGCCTCACGCACTGCACGCGGCGGACACCGGCGCAGGGGCACTGCAGATCGCCCCGTTTCGGTTTGATGTCACACCGCCGATCGGACATTCATGCTGCGGTGGCTGGATCAAGCCGATTGAGGTCGTCGATGACACGCTCGAAGCGGTTGGCGTCGTGCTGCTGGGTGCGGGCCAGCCGATCGTGTTGTGCGCGGTCGATTGGACGGGGCTGCTGAATGAGGCTCACGTCGAATGGCGGACGGCGCTGGCTCAGGCGGCGGGAACAACGGCTGATCGAGTCTCGGTCCATTGCGTCCATCAACACAACGCGCCGTTCGCGTGTCTCGAAGCCGAACGGATTGTCGCTGCCGAAGGAGACCTGCCGCATATTGTGGACGTCGACTTCTTCAAGCGGTGTCTCGAACAGGCTCGCCAGGCGGTCGAGCAGGCGATTCCGAAGGCCCGCGCGGTGACTCACATCGGCTGGGGGCAGGGGAAGATCGAGGGAGTCGCCTCGAACCGCCGGGTCCATCGCGATGAGACCGGCAAGGTGTTGGCGATGCGAGGGAGCGCGTGTACCGATCCCAAGTTGATCGCGCTGCCCGACGGACTGATCGATCCGTTCTTGAAAACGCTGGTGTTCTTCGATGGCGAGAAGAAGGTGGCGTCGCTGCACTACTACGCGACGCATCCGATGAGCTACTACGCCGACGGTCGCTGCACCAGTGACTTCGCCGGGCTGGCTCGCAAACAGCGGCAGCAGGATGAACCCGATTGCCTGCACGTCTATTTCACGGGCTGTGCCGGCAACGTCTCGGCTGGCAAATACAACGACGGCTCGAAACCCGTGCGGCCCGTCCTGACGAAGCGACTGTACGACGGTATCGTCGCGTCGGAAGCCAAGCTCGAACGAGCCGCCATCAAGACGCTGACTTGGAAGACCGCCGAAATCCTCCCGCCGCCCCGCTCGTCGCTGCATGCCGAGATGATCGCTCAACAGATCGCGACCAAAACCAACGCCGTCGTGAACCGCAACCGCCCGTCGTACATGCTCTCGTGGCTGCATCGCCTTGAGAAGAAGATCCCGATCGTGCTCAGCTCGCTGCATCTGGGCGACGTGAAACTGTTGCATCTCCCCGCCGAGTCGTTCATCGAGTACCAACTCCGCGCCCAGAGCCTCGCGAAGGACGACTTCGTCTGCACCGCGGCCTACGGCGACGGCGGCCCATGGTACATCCCGGTCAAAGAGGAATACGCAAACGAAGGCTACGAAGTCAGCGTCGCCTTCTGCAAACCGGACATCGACGACGTGATGACCGAGGGGATGAAGCGGATACTGCCGGGGTGAGTGCGAACAATGTGATTCGGGGCTTGAGTCAGCGCAGCGGCATCTTCGATCATGGTTGCACTCGACCAGACTCCTTGGTCCGCAGTCCCTTGGCGAGCAGTACTTCTTCGATCCAGTCGGCATCGACACGAGTCAGCGGGACGGCCGGGGGGACTTGATAGTCGATCCGTTTGGCGAAGGCGGCCTTCTCGTAGACTTCGTCGAAGACTGCTTGCAGATCGAGCGGCACAGGAGGCTCGCCGGGACCAAGCGGGATACGCACTCGGGGCAACTTCTTGCGCAGTTGGATCGGCCAGACGGTTTGGATGCGACGGTCGCTGCTCCGGCCCGGTGTGAGGCAGACGAGGTGATCGCAGCGGCCGTGACGCAGCAGTTCGCCCGGCAAGGCGGCCACGGTCGGAAGGCCCTCGCGCAGCAGGTCGATCTCCACCAGATGCGTATCGCTCGACAAAACCTCGTCCTGTTTCGTGAGGTATTCCTCGCGGCCCGACGAGCTGGCAGTCTTGTTGGCCGGGCTGAGCAACTCGATGACTGCGATCACCCGGCTCTCGTCACCGGCGACGATGATCTCGACGAAACGTTCGATGACGTGTGGCGGGATGTACTCGACCTCCCACATCTCTTCCGCGTCAGTTTCGGCATCGACTGCTTCTGCCACTGCCAGACCACCGCCGTGGATGTCACTCTGAGGCACGGCGATGACGGAGACATCCGGACGGATCGCCCGGCGATGCTCTTCGATGTACAGCCGTTGCTCGGACGATGCAACGTACTGTTCGGGCAGACTGCGATTCAGCCGCTCCATCAAACCAACGATGAATGCCGTGTGGAACACCTCCCACCAGCGTTTGTCTTCGATGTACGGGTCCATGCCGGGGAATGGGCTGGGCATTGTGAGACTCCTCGCGAAGTGACTGTCATTCGCGACGATTATGGCTGCGATGCTGAGCGAAGTCATGCCCGCTTTGAGTTCGCTGACATCACGGCCACCGGGCCGGACCAACTGTTCAGTTAGGACCGCGCGTCCACATACTCGCGTTTCTCATGAAACAAGAGGGCGAAGACGACGACCAGTACTGCGGACATGGCGGCTGGGATGAGCCAGATTTGCTGCCAGGAATGTGTCTCGCCGTGCGCGTAGTGCTGAACGACGACACCGGCGAGCCAGGAGCCGACGAACATGCCCGCGCCGAGGGTCACCAGGGCGTGCAGGCCCTGCGCGGCGGCGCGAATCTCTGCGGTGGCGCGCTTGTCCACGTACATGCGGCCCATCACGAAGACGAAGTCGTAGCACATGCCGTGAATGCAGATGCCGAGGAACATCATCCACAGCGAACTCGGCTGAGTGGCGAAGACCCCGAACAGGCCGAACCGCACCGCCCAGGCTCCCATGCCCACCAGCAGGACGCCCTTCACTCCGAGACGCGGCAGCAGTACCGGCAACAGCAGGAGAAAGACCACGTCGGAGACCTGGCCCAGTGTCAACTTCGCGGCAGGTTTCTCAATGCCAAACTCGGTCATGAACGTGTTCATCCACGTGAAATAGAAACTGAGCGGCACGCAGATCAGGAACGAGCAGATCATGAACGTGGCAAACGACCGGTCGCGCAGCAGCTTCAGCGCATCGAACCCCAGCAGCGTGCCGAGCGACGCGGGAGTATTGGCTCCCTTGGGCGGCGTGTGGGGCAGCGTCAGCGAGTACAGGCCCATCACCAGCGCCGCACCCGATGCCAGCCGAAACATTCCGGGCGAGTCCTCCAGCTTCAGCCAACTCACCACGAGGCCCGCCACGATCCAGCCGACGCTGGCCATCATCATCACCACAGGAAACTCCTTCGCCGGATTTTTCGACTGCTGTAACGTCAGCGAATTGGTCAGTCCGTGTCCGGCCATGTACGTGACGGTGTAGGCCAGCAGTGCCGGATAGAACTGCCCAAACTCTTTCAGCGTGGAGACGTAGTACAACAGCGCGGCTCCGAGCAGGTGCAGGCACGCGAGTATCCGCTGCGTCGCGAAGAAGCGATCTGCGATGATCCCGACGATGAACGGCGACAGCATCGCACCGACGGCCGTTGTCCCGTAGGCCAGACCGACCTGCCCGCCCTCGAAGCCGAGCGTCTTGGTCAGGTACGTGTTCATCGTCACATACCACGCTCCCCACACGAAGTAGTGCAGAAAGACCATGATCCACAGGCGAACGAACAGCGAGAATGACATGAGGGATGCTCGTTGAGGGACTTACGGAGTGTGGGTAACGCTTCCCGAAGCATGACATCTCTGATGGAACTCAGCGAGTCCGCCAATTACTTTGACGGGGAATAACGGCCTGCGGAAAGGGGTCTCCCTTCGCGAGCGGCGACACCATCCCAACGATTTCCTGGAGAGAAGGGCTTACCCATGCGCAGCATCCCATCCCGGTTGGTCGGTGCCGTCCTGATCTTGTTCGTGTTGGCGGTCTTGCTGGACGAGCGGACCCCGCTGGAAGGGTGCGCCCCCGCACCTCATCCAGGCCAGTGGGTCGATATCCATGACGAGTCGGCCCTCATCATTTGGGATGAAGTGGCGAAGACGGAACACTTCATCCGACGGGCGAGCTTCGAGACGACGGCCGATGATTTTGGGTTCCTCGTTCCGACGCCGACTCAGCCCGATTTGGGTGAGGCCGATGATTGGGTGTTCGAGTCGCTCGGACGTCAGACGGCTCCGCGGGAAGTCTATCAGCAGCAGATCGAAACCGTGTTCGGTTTCGGGCCGCTGTTCGACAAGGTTGCGGCAACGATGGCCGTCGGAGCGGCACCACCTCCCAATGCGATGCCAAAGGCAGCGGTCGAGGTGCTCGATGAGAAGCAGGTCGCAGGTTTCGATGCGGCGGTGCTGAGGGCCGACGATGCGCAGGCTCTGGCCGAGTGGCTCGACAAGCACGGGTACGAGGCCCGCCCCGCGTTGACCGAATGGTTGAAGTGGTACGTCGAAAACAAGTGGATCATCACGGCGTTCAAGCTGACAAAGGGGGAGCGGTCCACATTCGAGGCCAAATCGGTGCGCATGACCTTCCAAGCCGACAAGCCCTTCTATCCGTATCGCGAACCCGAAGACATGCGGAATCCCAGCGGGCAGGGCTCGCGCGCGCTGCGAGTCTTTCTCCTCTCCAACCAGCGGTATGAGGGAACTCTGGGTGAGAGTGGCTCGTGGCCGGCGACGACGCCGTACGCCAACGATGTCTCCAGTTCCGCCGGTTGGATTACCAGTCATCTCAAGCTGGGTGAGACCGAATTCGCGAAGACGCTGGAGCGCGCGAAATACCTGACCGAATTCGAGGACCGTTCCTTTCCGAGACCCGGTACCGACGAAGTCTACTTCCGTCCGGCGGCCGATCAGTCAGCGAAGGAGCGTCCACCCATCGTTCACACCACCACCGTCATCAAATACTGGCCCGGCCCGTGGGGAGCGGTCGTCCTGGCCATCGGCGTCCCGCTCGCGCTGGGAGTGACCATCGGCTTGAGATTGCGTCGGCGAAGTGTCGCGTAGGGACTCGCGGGTTTGCTGACCAGACGCGCTGCTCTCTGATGTCTTCAGGCGAGCCAAGAGAAACGTACTGACGGTTGCACGGCCCCGACCGGTGATGTGAGATGGCGGCTGTTGAGGCAACTCGTGCGAACGAGGCGAGTCGTCATCACTACCAACTACTCACTCTGCCGCCACTCATCGGGAGTCTGCCAGTGCGACGAATGACCTTGAGCGCATTGTTTGTCTGGTTCGGTCTGTTCGTCGTTTCGGCTGGCTTCGGCGCACCGCCCGAATTGCCCGATGGGACCGATGCGGCGACAAAACGGATCGCCACGTTCAAGATCCCCGAGGGGATGAAGGTCGAGTTGTTTGCGGCCGAGCCGAAGCTGGCGTCTCCCGTAGCGATCGGGCTCGACGAACGGAACCGGGTTTTCGTGGCGGAGGAGTATCGCTTCAATCTCGGCACGGAGGAGAACCGAACGAGGCCGTTTCTGCTCGAAGACGACCTCCAAATCCAGTCGCTCGACGACCGGCTGAAGATGTACGAGAAGTTCGCCGCGAAATTTGAAGGAGGGATGGACTGGTTCCGCAAGGTGGCGGATCAGGTTCGTCTGGTTGAGGACACCGACGGCGATGGCAAGGCCGATCGCTCGACGGTTTTTGCGCCCGACTTCAACGGGACGCTGGACGGTCTCGCTGCGGGAGTCATGGCGGCGGATGGCGACATCTACTTCACGTGCATTCCCAATTTGTGGCGGCTGCGAGACACCAACCACGATGGCGTGGCCGATGAGCGGACGATCATTCACACGGGCTTCGGTGTCAACGCGGGGTTTCTCGGTCACGACCTGCACGGCCTCTGCTGGGGACCGGACGGGAAGTTGTACTTCTCAATCGGCGATCGCGGCTTTCACGTGACGACGAAAGAAGGCCAAGTCTTGCACGGCCCGCGCACCGGAGCCGTCTTCCGTTGTTATCCCGACGGCAGCGAACTCGAAGTCGTGATGCGGGGATTGCGGAACCCCCAGGAAATCGCGTTCGACCAGTTCGGCAACCTCTTCGCCGCCGACAACAACTGCGACAAGGGAGACCATTCGCGCCTGGTCTGCGTCCTCGAAGGAGCCGACGCCGGTTGGAACATGGCGTACCAGTCGATCCCCGAGCCATACCTGACTGGGCCGTGGCATGCGGAGAAGATGTGGCACTTGTGGGAGAGTCGAGAGCGGAGAGACGAGAGTCGAGAGCCAGAGAAGAAACAAGGGGGCGAGGCTGCTTCTGGCTCTCGACTCTTGTCTCTCGACCCTCAGACTCCTCAGTGGGTCCTGCCTCCCGTCGGCAAGCTCGGAGCGGGTCCGTCGGGCTTCACTTATTATCCGGGCACCGGCCTGCCGCCTCGGTACGACAACCATTTCTTTCTGTGCAACTACACCGGCAACGGAGGGCTTGAATCGTTCAGCATCCAGCCGCGCGGAGCGGGTTTTGAGATCGTGGACGAGCACGACTTCATGAAACCCGTTTCGGCGACCGACTGTGAGTTTGGTTACGACGGCAAGCTCTACGTTTCCGACTTCGTGAACTTGATCTGGAACGGAGGTTCATCGGGCGGACGGATCTACACGCTGTTCGACACGAAGCACGTCCACGATCCCGTTGTGACGCAGACCACCGAACTCTTCCGCAACGGCTTCAAGCAACTCTCGCCCGAGAAGCTGACTGAACTGTTGAGCCATCCCGATCTGCGAGTCCGCCAGCGGGCGCAGTTTGCCCTGGCCGAGCAGCCACCCATCTCCGCCGATTTTCTGCGAGCAACGCTCAACAAATCGAACAACCGGCTCGCGCGGTTGCATGCCCTGTGGGGCTTGGGACAAATCGCGGGCAGGGCCATCCGGACTCCAGCTCGCCAAGTTTCATTGGACGCCATCGCCAAACACGTCGATGACCCCGACAGCGAAATCCGCGCTCATGCGATCAAGCTGCTCGGCGATCACCGTCAGATGCCGTCTCTGGCGGTCGTCCGCAAGCTGCTGCGCGACGAAAGCCCTCGGGTTCGCCAGTTCACGGCGCTGGCCATCGCCCGCTCCAAGCTCAGCGGCTTGGTGGACGACGTCATCGAGTCGCTGCGGGCGAACAACGAAGCCGATCCGTGGCTGAGGCACGCACTGGTCATGGCTCTCAGTCACCGGGCCGACGCGGGTGAGTTGCAGCGATATGAGACCGATCCCTCTCCCGCCGTGCGAATGGGTGTGCTGCTGGCCTATCGCCAGGCGTTCCTCATCTATGGAATCTACGGTTCTCTGCGGAAGGACCCACTCCAGGACGAACCAAAAGCAAGCGAGGAACGACGGGCCATTCAGGGCAACTACCGCGAAGCCAACGCGCGGCTCGGTCGCTTCTTGAACGACGAGCGTTGGGAGATCGTCACCGAAGCGGCGCGCGCCTGTCACGATCTGTCCCAATCCAACTTTGACAACCGACTGCGATTGGCTGAGATGGCCAGCCGTCTCGCACCGACCGCTGCCGGGTTGCCGCCGGAGGCCCTCGTTCGTCGAGTCATCCATGCGAACCTCGTCCGGGGAGACCATGAATTTCTGTCGCGCGTGGTCGATCTGGTCACCTCGCCACATCTCAGCCTTGCGATGCGCCGCGAGGCGCTCGCCACCGTGATGGATTGGGACCAGCCGCAAAAACGCGACCGCGTGACGGGCTTCTGGACGTACAGCCTGGAACCGACCGGACGAACAATCAGCGCGATCGGGCGCGTGCTGCCCGAGCGTGTTCCGACGTTGTTGGCGAATGCTGCTCCCGAACTGCAACCCGATGTCCTGAAGCTGATCGCGAAGTACAAGCTGCCAACGGACGACGTGGTCTTCGCAGGTTGGGTGACCGATCCGTCGAAGAGCGCCCTCACCCGCAGTGCCGCCTTGCGATTGCTGGCCACTCGAAAAGCGAAGCAACTCGATGAGTCGCTGACTACCGCGCTGATGAGCGATCTCGCACCGCTGCGGGCCGAAGCGCGAGACGTCCTCGCGCTGGTGCGGCCTGCCGACGCGATCCCGCTCCTGGACGAAACGTTGTCCAACGAAGCGGCTTCGATTCCCGAACGGCAGCGTGCGGTGACGACGCTCGCCACGCTGAAAACAGATGACGCGGATGCAATCCTCAAGCGATGGGCCGACAAACTTGCCGCCGATCAGGTTCCGGAGCCGCTGCAACTCGACGTGCTCGAAGCGGCGACGGCCCGCGATCTGCCGGACCTCAGGCAGGCGGTGGATCAGTTCAAAGCCAGGCTCTCGTCCGGTGATCTGCTCGTGCGGCACAGGGTCTCGCTGCACGGCGGCGATGCGGAGTTGGGTCGCGAAGTCTTCGTTGGTCATCGCGTCGGCCAGTGCATTCGTTGCCACAAGGTCGGCGAGACTCTCGCGGGTGGCAACGCGGGACCGAACCTGCATGACGTTGCCAGGCGACACGATCGGGCATCGCTGCTGCAATCGCTCGTCGATCCGAACGCCAAGATCGCGAAGGGCTACGAAACCGTGACGCTCGTTTTGGCGAACGGCAAAACATTCGGTGGCCTGATCCGCAAGGAAGACGCGAACGAAATTGTGCTCGAACAACCCGACGGCAAGCTCGTCACGCTCAAGTCCGCTGATGTCGAAGAACGAACCGTGCCGAAGTCGGCCATGCCCGAAATGAACCGCGCGCTGTCGGCGAGAGAGCTGCGCGACCTCGTCGAGTTCCTTTCGACGATGAAGGGGCAGGACGGCTTGCTAAGCGAGGTCGAACGGGAGGTGATCGAGTTCACGAACAAAGAGCGGGAGAAATTGAAGCTGCCGCCACTGAAGGCTGATCCCGTGTTGATGAAGTTGGCGCGCGAACAGAACGCGCACATGGTGCGGCTCAACCAGTTGGGGCATGAGTTGGAAGGGGAAACGTTCTCGAAGCGGTTGAAGGAGAGCGGCTACATGGCGATGACGGCGGGAGAGAACTGTGCCGAGGGAGCCGCTTCACCCCAGGAGGCCGTGTCCGACTGGATGACGTCCGAATTCCACAAGTCCAACATTTTGAGTGACAAATACACGCACATCGGCGTCGCTCAGGGAAAAAGTAAAGAGGGCAAGACCTACTCGACCCAGGTGTTTGCCAAGCCGTTTGAGTGAAAAAACGAGTGACCCACGACCGTTCCCGGCCACCTCGTCCCGCCCTCCAACTGTCCAGTTCGCGGTGGGTTTCCGCCTCACGACATCGCAAGTCTTGGCCGCGTCGTGAGGTGAGCCGATGGCACGCCGTTGGCATCGCGTGCAGCCAACCATTTTCTGTGACGTAAGATGTCGCTCGATGTAGCCGAATCCTGCGTAACACGCGGGAGCGGGGGACCCAAACGAGGGATCTCGAATCCGAGAGACCTCAGGGGCGCAGGTTTCGATCCCCGCGGAGTACCCCGACTGCCCTGAGGCAGCCGGGGTGCTTTTGCAGATCGAACCGGAGCACGTTCAAGCTCTAGCCCGTCAGCTAACCTCGCAGGCCGGTCGCGACGTGTGGTCTCGACCAGAGATTGAATGGGCATCCTCTTGAAGAAGGATTGAGCAACGCTCTCCTGATACGTGGCGTCTCTGCCAGGTGGGAGCAGGTTTCTTACCTGCTCGTCTTCTTCCCTTCTGTCGCGTGTCGTATTGCGCCACGTGCCGGGAGCGGGCGCGTCGAGATGCCATGTCGCACGGGCAGGTCAGAAACCTGCCCCCACGTTCTGAGGACGCCTCCGCGAATCGAGTGCGATTGCGCTCGAGGGAGGTTTGGGCTGTGAAAATCGTGGTGGTTCCGGCGGTGCAAAAACTGACCGAGATCCTGTTCAGCGGTCTGACGCTGAATGAAATCTCTGACTGGCTGATGAATGCCAGCGTGTGGATGTTGTTGGGGATCGGCATTCCGCTCGTGCTGCTCCTGCTCTGGCTGTGTGTCAGATACATCCCACACAATCGCGTGGGCGTGGTTGAGAAGTTGTGGTCCGGCAGGGGTTCGCTGGGTGAGGGCCGCATCATCGCCCTCACCGGTGAGGCCGGTTATCAGGCGAAGCTGCTGCGCGGCGGTCTGCACTTTGGCTTCTGGCGCTGGCAATACCGCATCCACAAGACGCGGCTGGTGACGATCCCGCAGAGCGAGATCGGGTACGTCTACGCCCGAGACGGCGAGCCGCTGTCTCCGAGCCAGACACTCGGCCGCGTCGTTCCCAGCAACAACGTGCAGGATGCGGCGGTATTCCTCGATCCGGGCGCGGAGCATCCACGCGGCCAGCGCGGCCGTCAGCGGGCGATCCTGCGCGAGGGTGTCTACGCCATCAACCCGGCGCTGTTCGTGGTCATCACGAACAGCGATGTCTTCGCGCTGCCGCAGGTTCAGGAGCCTCACGAACGAAAAGCGGTCAGCCAGTGGCAGGAGGAACTGCGCGCCGTGAACGGTTTTGAGCCGATCGTGATTGGCCGGCACAGCGTATCGAACAACTCAGCGACATCTGACAGCACAGCTAATGACGACAACGTCGGCATCGTGACGATTCATGACGGTCCGTCGCTGCCGACGGGTGAGATCATCGCACCGCCGGTGGGCGGCGATGCAATGCACGGTCACGACCACAACAACTTTCAAGACCCCGAAGCGTTTCTCGCGGTGGGCGGCCGGCGCGGTCGGCAGTATCAGACGCTGACGGACGGCACGTACTTCATCAACCGCTGGTTTGCGTCGGTCGAGACGATTCCGAAGACGGTCGTGCCGATCGGTCATGTCGGCGTCGTCGTCAGTTACTACGGCCGCACGGGGCTGGACTTGTCGGGGACGGCGTTCCGGCACGGCGAGCAAGTCGCCGAGGGTGAGCGCGGTGTGTGGGAGCGGCCGCTCGGACCGGGCAAGTACGCGTTCAACACGTATGCGGGAAACATCGTCCTCGTTCCGACGACGAACTTCGTGTTGCACTGGATCACGGGTCGCACGGAGACTCACCGCTACGACGAGAACCTGCGGTCGATCGACCTCGTCACGCGCGACGCCTACGAGCCTTCGCTGCCGTTGTCGGTCGTCGTTCACATCGACTACCAGCGTGCCCCGAGCGTCATTCAGCGGTTCGGTGACGTGAAGAAACTGATCACGCAGACGCTCGACCCGCTGCTGTCGGCCTACTTCCGGGACATCGCCCACAAACAGACGATGCTGGAACTGTTGCACGAACGAGACGTGATCCAGCGCGCGGCGCAGGCCGAACTGAAACGCCGCTTCCACGAGTTCGACATCGAATGCGTGGACGTGCTGATCGGAAAACCGGACGCCGCCGGTGACGACGGCAAGATCGAATCGCTGCTCGAACAGCTCCGCATGCGGCAGTTGTCGATCGAGCAGCTCGAAACCTACGAACGCCAGCGCGAGGCCAACGACAAGTTGAGAACGCTCAACGAGGCGAAGGCTCAGGCCGAGATGCAGACCTCGCTGACGAATGCCAAGCTCCAAGTGCAGATTGCCGAGAGCAAGGGAGACGCGGAAGTCGCGCTCGCCAAACGTCAGAACGATCGGGCCATCATGGTGACTCAAACCGAACTGACCAACACGCGGCTGAAGGTGCAGATGGCCGAGTGCGAGGGTGACGCCGAAGTTGCCCGCGCGACGCGGCATGCCAACCAGGTCCGCCTGCTGGCCGAAGCCGACAGCCAGAAGAGCCGCCTCGCCGGTCGGGGCGAAGCCCAACGCATCCTGCAAGAGGGCCTGGCCGAAGCATCGGTGCTGCAACGCAAGATCGCGTCGTATGGCGACCCGAGACTCTTCGCGCTCGCCTTCGCCTCACGCGAACTGGCCCACGCCACACAACCGCTCGTCCCCGAAAAACTGTTCACGATGGCAGGCGGCTCAGACAAAGACGGCCTGGGTCCTCAAAGCGGCATGCTGGGAACGTTGCTCAGCCTGCTCGTGGCCGAACGCGCGGGGTTCTCACCCACCGTGGGAGCCGATCAACCGGAACTGAAGGAGATGATCGACCAACTGACCCGCGACAGCCTCGACGCCCTGCGCGAACCCGCGCCCGCCAACCGTGACCTCATGACCAGCGCGTGATGCCGGATGACCAGCGCGTGATGCCGGGCGCGGTTACCGCAAGTGATTCGTGTGACCCCACTGGCAGGTTCCCCAGAAGATCCCTCATTTATGGAGCGGGGAATAAAAACAGCCCCTCGGTTCAACGCCGAGGAGCTGTCCAAGCTAAAAACTTTGCTCGATTCACTTTGAGCAAATGCATCCGGAGGGACTCGAACCCCCAACCCTCGGTTCCGAAGACCGATGCTCTATCCAATTGAGCTACGGATGCAAGAGAACCCGCGAAAACGGTTCGCCGATTTGTACGACGCTGGAAATGACTACTGGAGGCAATTGTTTTGGCGCCGAAAAGCACTCATCTCGGCGGGAGAGTCTAACGCGAAACGGCTCAACAGCAAGCCAACGAAAACAGACACCCTGCACTGCTGGACCACCGGGTTTCGCTGGTCCGTTTCACGGGTATTCGATGTCGCAATGGCAGGAACTGTTATCCGTTCCCTACTGGTCGTATCCGTTCTCTATTGGTGGCTCGTCCTGCCGCTGACTCTGCTCTCGGGGTGGCTGATCTTCGTCAAGCCACGGAAGGCGAAGAGCGGCGAGTGATTTTAATACCCGGTTCCGCCAGTACCCGGGCAGGCGTTGACGGGACTTCCACGCCGGAATGGTGCGTGACCGCCGGTCACTTTCTCGGCGGCAGATGTGTTCGGGCGAAGGTGTCTTCTCGCAGCTTCACACTGCGGGCGAGATAGTCTCGCAGGGGTTCGAGTTGGAATTCGGCGGCGATCTGTTCGACGGTGAGGCCGTCGCGACGACTGGCCAACAGGAAAAAAGCCTCGGGCTGGTGGACTTCGAGGTCGATGTCGCGGCCGTACTTGGCGCGGAGATCGACGAACTTGTTCTGATTGAAGTCGAGATGGAACAGTTCGCGGTCGAGGTTCACGTCGGCGGTGGCCCACGGGGGGAGGCGTTTGCCGCGGACCTGCCAGGTGTCGAGCCCCTGCTGGACGAGGTAGTCGCCGTTCATGTCGATGACCGCGCTTTCGGGACCGAACGCGACGACGATCGTGAAGCCGTACCTCAAGGCCCAGTGTTGCAGCAGCTTTCCGCCCCAGAACATGGAGGGCCAGAAGACGAGCCGCGCACGTTCCCTGGCCAGTTGATCGGGGATCGAGTCGAAGTTGGCGTCGAAGCAGACGGCCGCCCCGACTCGCACGCCGTCGCATTCGGCGACGGGAACTTCCCAGCCGGGAGTGACACCGGCGTCGAGTTCGCCCGTCGTCGGATAGTTTTTGCGGTAGACCATCGTCAGTTTGCCCGAGCGATCGACGACGGGGACCGAGTTGAACACGCGGCCCAGGTGCCGTTCGAGCAGCGGCACCACGAGCGCGGTGTTGGCCTCGCGGGCAATCTCACCGACGGCGGCGGCGAACGGTTCCAGTTCCGGCGCGTACTTGACCGTTTCCGCAATGACACCGCTGCACGCACAGATTTCGGGAAAGCAGACGAAGTCGGGCCGCTCCTGCTCGGCGATCCGCAGCACCTGTTCGCGCAGCGGCTTGAGGTTCACGCCGAGGTTGTGATGGTCGTGAGCCGGCGGCGCGTAACTCACCGCGACGAGACGTTTGACGAGGGACATGGCGAACCGCTCCTGATGTCGAATGACGTTTGAGGACTTCGCGAAGGATACGACCGGGAATCGAGCGAATCCACGCGAGGGGCGCAACGACGCCGAACAGGGGTTCAGTCGCTGGGCGTTCCTGCAATCTCCCCTCACCCCTCACCCCTCTCCCCGGAGGGGCGAGGGGTGAGGGGTGAGGGGGGCAAGAAGTCCAACATCTCCTGACAATTACGAGCCCCATCGGGTATCTTGTCGGCCAGTCTTGGAGTCTGTTCCGGCGGAGAAGGCAATGCGTCGGTTCCGGTCATGGGTGATGATGTCGCTGGTCGGTTGGGGGGCGCTGTGCGCGGACCCGATCCGCGCCCAGGATCCGGATCGTGACACGCCCGGTGCGCGGTTGACCGTGGCGCCGCATCGCGAAGTCTTGCGGGCGCTGGACGGAGCGCGGCAGGCGATCGAGAAAAAGCAGTTTCATCCCGCCGCGCAGTTGCTGCAGTCGGTGCTGGACCGTGACGAAGACTTTTTCGTCGAGCAGAACTTCCGGCAGGATGGCCGCGACTTTCGCGACGGGCGCGGCGGCGTGAAGGGGGTGGCTCTGCAGTTGTTGAAGTCTCTGCCGGCGGAGGGGCGTGCCGCGTATGAACTCGAATACGGGGCGATCGCGCGCGACGAGCTGACCGCCGCGCGGGACGATGACGACTATGAGCGGATCGCGACCGTCGCGCGGCGGTTCGCGCTGACGAATGCCGGATTCGAGGCGGTGGTCGCGCTGGCCGCGCGGGCTTCGGACTGCGACCGTCCGCTCGAAGCGGCGCTGCTGCTGGAAACCTTGCGCGGCCACCCGGCGTCCGCCCAGAAGCGAGCGCCTCAGGTCTTGTTGAACGCGGCCGCCTGCTGGAGCCGCGCGGGGCGCGACGACCGCAGCCTCGCGACGCTGAAAGAACTGAAACAACTCACGCCGGGGAACACGCTGCGCGTCGCCGGGCGCGACGTGGCGCTGTTTGCCGCTGACGACGAGGCACCCAAGTGGCTGGCCGCGCTCCTCGGACCCACGGCCCGCACGTCGCAGGTGCTCGTCGAGTCGTGGACGATGCCGGGGGGAGGTCCGTCACGCAACGAGTCGGCCGTCCCCGCCAGCCCGGTCGGCGGCGATCGCTGGCGAGTGTCGCTGTTCGAGCATCTGGCACTCGATGGGAAGGCCGACGCCGATCGTCAGCGACGAACGCAGCTCGAAGGCTTGCTCGCCCGGGAACAGTCGGCCCTGCGCGACGAGAACCGTTTGGCGATTCCCGCAGCCCAACCGCTGGTGATCGGCGACGCCGTCGTCTATCGCACGATCAGCGATGTGACGGCGGTCAGCCTGCGGACGGGCGAGCTGCTCTGGCGATCGTCTCTGACCGACGGAACGCTCGTTCGGCTCTGGAACAACCGCAACATCGAGACGCGGGGGGGCGAGGTGCGCGACGTCAACGCGGCGATCTCGTCGTCGCTGTCGTCCCATCTGCGGCGGCGTCTGTTCCGCGACGGCGCGGCCGGAACGCTGAGCAGTGACGGCCAGACCGTGTTCGCCCTGGAAGAGCTCGATGTGGCCACAAGCGCGGCGAACATGAACCTGCTGCGAGGCATCCCCGAATCGGCCCTCTCGAGCAAGCTGGTCGCCTACGATCTGGCCGGTGGCCGGATGCTGTGGGAAGTGGGCGGTCCGCGCGGCGCGAAGCCGGTCGAGTTGTCGGGCCACTTCTTCCTCGGGCCGCCGCTCCCCTTGAACGGTCGGTTGTATTGCCTCGCCGAAATGCAGGGCGATCTGCGACTGCTGGTCCTCGAACAGGAAGCCGATCGGAGTTCGGTGCGGCTGGAGTGGTCGCAGACTCTGATCGCGACCGATCGGTCGGTGATCTGGAGTCCGATGCGGCGGCTGGCGGGACTCAGTCCGTCGTTCGCCGACGGCGTTCTGATCTGCCCCACGTCGTCGGGAGCCCTGGTCGCGGTCGATCCGATTCGTCGGGTGTTGATGTGGGGCCATCAGTATCGCTCGACGGCCGCCGCCCAGCCGATCGACCCGGGCATGGCGAGGTTCATGCGAGGCAATCCGCAAACGCTGCCACTCGACGATGCGGATGAGACCTCACGCTGGCTGGATACGTCGCCGTTGATGGCCGAGGGGCGGGCGATCGTCGCGTCGCGCGATGCCGATGAATTGCAGTGCCTCGACGTCCTCGACGGTCGCCTGTTGTGGAAGTTGCCGCGCGGCGACTGGCTTTATCCGGCGTGTGTCGTCGAGGGGCGGGTGGTGCTGGTGGGACGCGACGGCCTCGCTGCGTTTCACCTCGAAGACGGCAAGCCGGTCGAGACCTTTGCCAGCATCGCCGTGGAACCGGCCGGCCGCGGCGTGCGCGTCGGTCAGCGCTACTTCCTGCCGCTGGCCAACGGTGAGATCGCGACGGTCGATCTGCGTTCGGGCCGCATCCTGGCGCGGTCGAAGCTGTCGGAAGGTCGGGTTCCCGGCAACCTGATCGCCGGCGCGGGAGCCATCGTGTCGCAGAGCGCGGGGGACTTGATCGGCTTCGCACGGCTCGGCGACATCGAAACTCAGATCGCCGACGAATTGAAGGCCGACCCGCAGCAACCGGTCGCCCTAGCGCTGCGCGGCGAACTGCGGCTGCATCGGGGTGAAGAGGCCGACGGACTGGCCGACCTGCGCGAGTCGCTGCGTCGCCGCCCCGATCCGCGGGTGAAGGCGGTCCTCGCCGCATCGCTGCTGGCGGGGTTGCGCGGCAATGCGAAACTCGTCCACGACCGCGCTGCGGAGCTCGAGACGCTCACCGACGATCCGCAACAACGCAATGAGTTTCTGCGACTCTATGCCCGGGCTCTCGAAGAGGCCGGCGACAAGCGCGGGGCGTTCGCCCAGTTGATTCGGCTGGCCGAGACCTCGCGCTTCCTGAGCGATCTCGAATCGATCTCGTCCAGCCACTCGGTCCGCACGGACCGGGCGATCCGCGCGCGGCTGGTCGAGATGTACCACGCGGCCGGTGTCGAGGACCGTGAGGCATTCGACAAAGCTCTCGCCCTGCATGTCGAAACCGTTCGGAAGGGGGCGGACCTCGGCGAGCACCTTGACCAGTGCCTGCGGTTCTTCGCCGGACTGCCGCGCGTCGAGCAACTGTTGTTCGACCAGGTCGCCTCCATCGACGGGGCCACCCACCCCGAGAAGCTGCTCGAGCGGTTCGCACAATCGTCCGATCCGACCGTCGCCGCGCGGGCCGCCGCGCTCCTGGCGCGCGACCTGCTGCAGGCCAATCGTGCGAGTGCCGCGCTGCCGTGGCTCAATCGGCTGCGCAGCGAGTTCGCCGAACAGAAGTGCCTGGAGGATCAGACGGGCCGCAGTCTGGCGGAACAGTGGCTGGCGCGGGACGACGTGCGAAAGCTGCTCGACGTCGCCTCGGTCTGGACGGCCGGGACGATCGACGTGAGTCGCAAACCGGGCGCGGCACCGAACCGGCCGGCCGATGTTTCGGTCGACGTGGCTTCGCGCCAGGGGTCGCATTTCGAGGGCTGGTCGTTTGAAATCGACGGCAGCCATCGGACGCTTACGGCGCGCGATGCCGACAGCCGCGTGCGCTGGACGGCTCCGATCCCACCCGACTCGGCCTTCAACGACATCGTCGGTCGCAACCTGCCCATCGCCAGCCAAATGCATCTGCGCGACCGCTGGCTGGCGCTGACCGTCGGCACGTACTTTGTCGTCTATGAGTCGACCGATCCCAATCTCGCTCCGCAGGTCGCCTGGCAGCAGACGCTGCGGACCGGCGAGATGTCCCGGAACGATGTGATGCTGGCGCAGCAGGGGATTCAGGCGCGGATCATCAACGGGCGGCTCGTTCGTTTTGGAGGACCGGCCAACGGACGGCCGTTCGGCCAGTTCGTGGGACTGACGCGCGAAGTCGCGATCTACATCGTCGGCCAGAAGCTGTGCGCGGCGGAACTCGACACCGGCCGACTCGCCTGGTCGAGGCAGGATGTGCTGCCCGGCACCGTCACCGCATCGGCCGATGACCGCGCGGTGACGATCCAACCGAGTGCGACCCGCGATCTGACCCTGCTCCGCACGCTCGACGGTTCCCATCTGGCGCTGCGCAAACTGACGATCGACGAAATCGTCCTGTGGCAGCGCGGCATCCGGCTGCTCGTGCAGCGCACCGAGAACGGCAAACGGATCATCGAACTGAAGGACCTCGAACGCGATGTCGGTGTGTGGAACCAAACCCATCTGCCCGGTACGGTCGCCACGGTGATCGAGGGTGACGATGTGGCGATTCTCGAACCGGACGAGCTGTTGTCGCGGTTGACCGTCGTCGCGCTGGCCGATGGTCGCGAGCGGTATCACTCCGAGTTGCCGTTCAAAAAGATGGACGCCTCGCCAGTCTGGATGGCCGTGCAGAGGATGGACGAACGCGACATCGTGTTCGTCGGTCATCCCTCGAAGACTCAAAACGGAATCCGCATCCTGACGTTCGACCTGACCCAGGGAAGCAGCCCGCCGTTCGACGGCCAGATCTGCGCGGTGTCCCGCGCCGATGGGAACCTGAACTGGGCGACGCCGGTCGAGCAGTCGATTCTCGACCGTCAACAACCGGCCCGGCTGCCGGTCCTGTTGCTGGCAACGCGCCAGTACGATCAGGCGCGCGCGGCGGCAAACCCGTTCGGCAACCGACCCCGCCTGGTGGCCCGCGTGCTCGACAAACGAACGGGGCGCGTGCTGTACGAGACGGAAGAGAACGCCCCCAACGCCGCGCCGCGGCTCGAACCCGACCCCGACAACCGCCGCGTCGTGGCCAACTTCCACGACTGGCTGTTGGAACTGACGTTCCCCGAGCCGAAGTCGGACCAGCCACCCGCCTTGAAAAACT
>JANODP010000360.1:0-17256 GCA_031412755.1 Schlesneria sp.
GCGCGGAGTGCGGAACGAGAAGACGCGACTCCCAACTCCAACAGTTCCGCACTCCGCGCTCCGAGTTCCGCACTCGCCGATCCCGCCAACGACCTGCTCACCCATTTCCGCCGCCTTCGTCTCGATGCCGAATCGCTGCGCGATACGCTGCTCGTGTTGAGCGGCCAGCTCGAACAGGGGCCGGGCGGTCCGCATCCGTTTCCGCCGCAGAAGGACTGGGATTTCACCCAGCACAAGCCGTTCAAGGCGGTCTACGATTCGAACCGTCGCAGCGTTTACCTGATGACGCAGCGCATCCAGCGTCATCCGTACCTCGCGATCTTCGACGGAGCCGACACGAGCGCCAGCACGTCGACGCGCGGAACGAGCACCACGACGCTGCAGGCTCTCTACCTGCTCAACGACTCATTCGTTCACGATCAAGCAAAGAACTTCGCCGCCCGCCTGGAGCAAGCCGCCCCGATGACCTCCGCCCGGCTTGACTTCGCCCATCAACTGGCCCTCGGCCGCCCGATCACCTCTGCCGAACGAACTGCCGCCGAGGCCTATTTGGTTCAGGCAAAGGAACGCCTCGCCGCCGCCAACGTCCCCGCCGACCAGCAGGATTCCCTCGTCTGGCAAAGCTACACCCGCGCCCTCTTCCGCGTGAACGAGTTCGTGTATGTTGAGTGAAGGACTGTGATCGCCCTACGCAAAAGGTAGACTCTCCCCGAGTGAGGGACTGTGAATGACGGACATTGCTGAAACAGTTGCGGTGGTTCCAACCAAGCGCATGCCGCCTACCGTACCTTCGTCCAGTGAGGTGGGTCCGTGGCGCGGAGTGAACTACGAAGATCGCATGTCGAGGGAATCGAGATGGGCGATGGACGAGAGCGATGCCTTCTTTCAAGACGAAGGCATGGTGCATGGAACTCTACGAAAGATCACTCGTTGTCTGTCTGAGTTTGGAATCACTCACGCTGTCGTCGGTGGGATTGCTCTGTACCGACACGGCTTTCGTCGCTTCACTGAGAACGTGAACCTGCTTGTCACACGCGAAAGTTTGAAACGCATCCGCTACGAGTTGGATGGTCATGGTTACCTGCCCTCGTTTGACGGAAGCAGGAGCCTGCGCGACACTCAAACGGGTGTGAAGATTGATTTCCTAAAAACTGGCGACTGCCCCGGAGACGGCAAACCGAAACCGTTCGCGTTTCCCGACCCGGTCGATGTGGTCGAGGTCCGCGACGGAATCCCGGTCGTCCGTCTGACAACGCTGGTCGAACTGAAGATCGCGTCGGGAATCAGCAGCGCGGACCGCCTCAAGGATCTCGCAGACGTACAGGAACTGATCAAGATCCTCTCGCTGCCAGCGGGCTTCGTGAACGAGTTGCATCCGTTCGTTCGAGACACGTTTTCCCGACTCTGGATTGAAACCCACCCCAGCCTCAAACGATATCTGCGTCTCTGGCCGTGTACTCTCGAAACCTCGGCACCGATCACGTTGGTCGAACTCGCCAAGTTGCTTCCTGCGGACGCGCCGGTCCTCGCGTCCATGCAGGAGGCGGGCGTTCAGATCGATTCGCAGCGCGATCGGTTGGCCGATGGAGTCTGGTTCGTCACGACCGATCCCATCGTTGCCGCGAAGTATGACATGCACGATGAGGCCGAATTCGGCGATTGACCAAAGCCTGTCAAACACGCCGGTTCTGTCGCTCTCTGTGAGATTGATGAATGATGTTGCCGCATGCCTCGCAGACCTCCCGACGTCACGTCCTTCGCTCACTCGTCGGCGGATCGCTCTTGCTGCCCGGCATTCTGTCGGAGTTGCTGGCCGATGAATCTGTTGGCAGCAAGTCGGCGCATCCGCTCGCGCCCAAGCAACCGCACTTCGCGCCGAAGGCCAAGCGGGTGATCCTGCTGTTTTCGTCGGGCGGCGTGTCGCACATGGACACGTTTGACCACAAGCCGAAGTTGTTTGCCGCCGATGGCAAGACCGTGGGAGTTGGCGGCGGGTTGTCGAACCAGTCGAAGCCGCTCGTCAAACCGCTGTGGGAGTTCAAGCCGGGCGGCAAGTGCGGAACGATGGTCAGCGATCTGTTCCCGCACGTGCGCGAGTGCATGGACGATATCTGCCTGATCAAGTCGATGAAGTCCGACGACAACGAGCACTATCAGGCGTCGCTCGCGATGCATACGGGATCGTTCTTCTTCGCGAGGCCGAGTCTCGGATCGTGGCTCAGCTATGGGCTGGGGACGCTGAACCAGAACCTGCCGTCGTTCGTCGTCATCGCGCCGCACCTGCCTTACGCGGGGGCACAGGTCTGGGCGAACGACTTTTTGCCGGCGTACCATCAGGGGACGCGAGTCGTTCCCGGCGCGGACCCGATTCCCAATTTGAAGCGACGCACCGATGTCGCAGGCTTGCAGGAGTTGGAACTGGGACTGGCGAACACCTTCAACCGCGAGCATCTCCAGCGGAACGGCGATGATTCCAATCTTGCCGCGCGGATTCAGTCGTTTGAGACCGCGTATCGCATGCAGACGGAAGCTCCCGAGGCGTTCGATCTCGGCCAGGAGACCGAAGCGACGCTGAAGCAGTACGGGATGACTCGCGGTGAGACGCAGGGGTTTGGCTGGCAGTGTCTGATCGCGCGGCGGCTGGCCGAGCGGGGTGTGAGGTTCATCGAGCTGATCGACACCGGCTCGTCGAGCAACTGGGATTCGCACGGCGACATGGCCGAGCACGCACCGCTGGCGAAGAGGATCGACCAGCCGATCGCGGGCCTGCTGCGAGACCTCAAGCAGCGCGGGATGCTCGACGAAACGCTGGTCATCTGGACGACCGAGTTCGGCCGCACGCCGGGCCAGGACGGCACGAAAGGCCGCGGCCACCATTCGGCCTGCTTCTCAAGCTGGCTCGCCGGCGGCGGAGTGAAAGGCGGCATGAGCTACGGCGAAACGGACGACATCGCCGCGACGGTCGCCTCGAACCGCGTCCACGTCCACGACTTCCACGCCACGATCCTGCACCTGCTCGGCTTCGACCACACCAAGCTGACGTACCAGCATGCGGGGCGCGATTACCGGCTGACCGACGTGCATGGGAACGTGGTGTCGGAGATACTCGCGTGACTGTATTTGGAGTGCGGTGGCTCGACACCGCTTTCAAGTTTTCGCGATCGTGTTGATGAACTCCCAAAATTCCAAAGCGGCGTCGAGCCGCCGCACTCCAAAAGGATGGACATGCTCACCATCGATCTTTCCGGCAAAACGGCACTCGTGACGGGTGGCAGCCAGGGTTTGGGACGCTGCACGGCGACGAGGCTGCACGCGGCGGGGGCGACCGTCGGCGTGAACTACTTTCCCGATCCGCAGGGCTTCAACCGGGGACGGGCCGAGGAAACCGTGGCCGCTCTGGGAGAGCGGGCCTTCGCGGTGGGAGGCGATGTGCGCGACGTGGCCGATGTTTCTCGGATGTGCGACGAAGTCGTCTCGCGCACCGGCAAACTGGATATCGTCGTCAACAACGCGGCCATCATTCGCGACCGCACACTGAAGAAGATGTCCGACGGCGAGTGGCAGGACGTGATCGACACGAATCTCACGGGGGTCTTTCACGTCTGCCGGGCCGCCGCCGAACGGATGGCCGAGGGCGGGCGGATCGTCAACATGGCGTCGATCTCGGGTGTGGTCGGGTTCTACGGGCAGGTGAACTACTCGGCGGCCAAGGCGGGAGTCATCGCGATCACGAAGGTGCTGAGTAAAGAACTCGCGCGACGACGCATCACGGTGAACGCCGTTGCGCCCGGAGTGGTCCTGACCGAGATGGGGCAGACCATTCCGGTGGAGGTGCAAACCGAAATGCTGAAACAAATCCCACTCGGCCGGTTCGGCGAGCCGGAAGAGATCTCGAACGTGATCGTGTTCCTGTGCAGCGATCTGGCGAGCTATCTCACCGGTCAGACGCTGCACGCGAACGGCGGCTGGCTGGGGTGATGAAGAGGAGGGGGAGACAAGGGAACAAGGGGACAAGGAGAGGGGGAGAAAGAACCTGTGGGGGCTAGCCGTCTGACATCGCTGCTCTGTTCGGCGGACGAGGCGGTCTCGTTGATTGAAGACGGGGTGACCGTCGTCAGCGGGGGCTTCGTGGGGGCGGCTCATCCCGAGGCGTTGTCCGTGGCGGTCGAACGACGGTTCTTGCGTGAAGGCCATCCGCGTGGGTTGACGCTCGTCTACGCGGCCGGTCAGGGAGACGGGAAGACGCGCGGGCTGAATCATTTTGGCCACGCGGGCCTGTTGCGGCGCGTGATCGGCGGTCACTGGGGCCTGCTCCCGAGAATCGGCCGGCTGGCGATCGAGAACCAGATCGAAGCGTATTGTTTCCCTCAGGGCGTCGTCTGTCAGTTGCTGCGTGACATCGCCGCAGGTCGGCCGGGATGCATCACCCACGTCGGGCTGGGGACGTTCATCGATCCGGCCCAGCGCGGCGGTCGAATGAACGAGGTCTCGCCGGACGACTTGATCGAGCGGGTCGAATTGCTCGGCAAAACGTGGCTGTTGTACAAGGCGTTCCCCGTTCACATCGGCCTCATCCGCGCGACGGCCGCCGATCCGTTCGGCAATCTGGTGATGGACGAAGAGGCGGTGCTGACCGAAGTCCTGCCGATCGCGCAGGCCGTGCATAACTGCGGTGGCAGGGTCCTCGCGCAGGTCAAGCGGCTGCTGAATGAGCCGGCTCCCCCCAATCGAGTTCGCGTGCCGGGCGTGTTGGTGGATCGCATCATCGTCGCTGGCGCGGGCGAACACGACCTGACGTTTGGTGAGGCGGACAATCGTTCGTACTACACGGCGCGGCCCGTGATGACAGGAGGGGTGGCACGCCCTGAGTCCTCGAAGGGCGTGGAAACACGGAACGCTCTTCAGCCCACGCCCTTCGAGGACTCTGGGCGTGCCACTCTTGATCCGTTTCCCCTCGACGAACGGCGCATCATCGCGGCGCGGGCGTGTGATGAGTTGCGGTCGGGTGCGATCGCCAACCTCGGGATCGGCATGCCCGAGGGGATCGCGCGGATCGCGGCCGAGCGCGGTCTGCTCGAAGCGGTCACGTTGACGGTCGAGAGCGGTCCGATTGGCGGGATGCCGGCGGGGGGCCTCAGTTTTGGAGCGTCGGTCCATCCGCAGGCGATGATCGATCAACCGGCCCAGTTCGACTTCTACGACGGGGGAGGATTGGACTTCGCCGCGCTGGGAGCGGCTCAGGTGGACCGGTTCGGAAACGTTAACGTCTCGCGATTCGGTTCACGTCTGTCGGGAGTGGGCGGGTTCGTGAACATCAGTCAGAACGCGCGACGACTCGTGTTCTGCGGCACGTTCACATCGGATGGCCTCGAGGTCGAAGTGAATTCCGGCCGGCTGACGATTCGCCGCGAAGGTCGCATCCGCAAGTTTGTCGATCGCGTCGAGCAGGTTTCGTTCAGCGGCGAGTTGGCCCGGCACAAGGGCCAGGATGTGCTCTACGTCACCGAGCGAGCGGTCTTTCGTCTGACAGCCGACGGTCTGGAGTTGATCGAGGTCGCACCCGGAATCGACGTGCAGCGCGACGTGCTCGATCAGATGGCGTTTCGACCCGTCATCCGCCACGTCGGAACCATGCCATCACAGGCATTTGCCACGGGAAAGGGAATTTGAACAGAAGGCAACGAAGCGAACGAAGGGGATGGAAAAGGCCGTCGCCCTTTGTCTGATTCGTTCGCTCGATCCGTCCATCCTACACTTCGGAAGCCGCACTCAATCTTCCTTCGCTTCGTGACCTTCTGTTCCAAACTCCAGCCACTCTTCAAGCGAGTCACTCATGCCAGTCATTGTCTCTGCCAAACGAACGCCGATCGGTCGGTTTCTCGGATCGTTGAAGGATCGGTCGGCAGTGGACCTGGCCTGTGTGGCGGGGGAGGCTGCGCTGGCGGGGCTCGATCCGGCGCTGATCGATCAGGTGATCGTCGGCAACGTGATCGGAGCCGGTTTGGGAATGAACGTCGCACGGCAGGTGGGAGTGCGGCTGGGGTTGCCACTGTCGGTCCCGGCGTACTCGGTCAACATGATGTGTGCGTCGGGGATGCAGGCCGTGTTGCTCGCGGCCCAGGCGATCAAGGCGGGCGAGGCGCGAGTCGTCCTGTGCGGCGGGACCGAATCGATGTCGAACGCGCCGCACCTGCTGACACGGGCGCGGAGCGGCCTCAAGTTTGGAGACGCCGCACTCGTCGATTCCGTGTTGTGCGACGGACTCGTCGATGCGTTTGATCACCGGCACATGGCACTCACCGCGGAGGCACTCGCAAAGCAGTACGGCATCTCGCGCACCGAGCAGGATGAGTTCGCACTGCGGAGCCAGCAACGGTACGAGGCGGCTCGCGCGGCGGGAGGGTTCGCGGACGAGTTGGTGCCGATCGACAAGCTGGATCGCGACGAACACGCGCGCGCCGAGACGACGCTCGACGGACTCGCCAAGTTGAAACCGGCCTTCGATCCGCAGGGAACCGTCACGGCGGGGAACGCCAGCGGCATCAACGACGGAGCCGCCATGCTGGTCGTGGCCGACCGCGGTTTGGCCGCCGCACAAGGCTGGCCGGTTCTGGCGACTCTGTTGAGTTCGGCGACCTGCGGCTGCGACCCGAAACTGATGGGCCTCGGCCCCGTTCACGCGATTCGCAGGCTGATGGATCGCGATGGCCTGAAGCTCGACTCGCTCGACAGCATCGAGATCAACGAGGCGTTCGCCGCGCAGACACTGGCCTGCGCGCGCGAACTGTCTCTCGACCAGTCGTGTCTCAACCCCGAGGGGGGTGCGATCGCGATGGGACACCCGATTGGAGCGAGCGGCGCCAGGCTGGTGGTTCATCTCGCCCACAAGCTGGCGCGCGGAGAGCGTTCGCTCGCACTGGCCTCAGTGTGTGTCGGCGGGGGGCAGGGCGCGGCGGTGGTGCTCAGTGCGGCACGATAGCATGCGATCCAGAACCGACGGGCTGATGCCGCCCCGTTCAAATGACTGACTGTTGACGGCGTGAGGAACCATGCGGACCTGCGGAGGAAAGTAGGCCGTAGCTGAACTCGCAAGAGTTCAGAGTTCCTCGACTCACTGAATTCTTGCGAATTCAGCTACTTGGCGATCATTGCGGGTCCACTTGGCACCGAACTCCGCGAACGAAGCTCTCACCGAAATCACTCTCCTCATGTCCGTCGTCGATCCTTCCTCCGAACCGACTCTGGCCGCGGACAGCCTGCGGCGCGATTTGTTTCGGTTGGTGCTCCCCGTGCTGGCCGAACAACTGCTGATCTTCGGCATCGGCTTCTTCGACACGCTGTTGTCCGGTCAGTTGGGCAAGGTGGAAACTTCGGCGATTGGGCTGGCGGCGTATGTCTCGTGGCTCGGCTCGACGATCTTCGGGGTCGTGAGCGTGGGGGCCAACGCCATCGTGGCCCGTCATTGGGGAGCGGGCGATTACGCCGAGGCACGCCGGATCACGGCCCGCTCGCTGACGCTGTCGTTCTTCGTCGGAGCGTTCGTCTTCTGCCTGCTGCGCGAACTGGCCAATCCCTTCGCCCTGCTCATGCGGATGGACGGCGAGCAACACCGGATCGCGGTCGAGTACCTGCGCTACGACGCCTGTTCGCAGTGCTTCGCGGCGTTCACCCAGATTGCGGCGGCCTCGCTGCGCGGCTCGGGCGACATGCGGACGCCCCTGTTCGTGCTGACCTTCACCAACGTGGTCAACGTCGCCGTGGCCTCGGCCTGCATGTGGGGCTGGGGACCGTTTCCCGAGATGGGCGTGACCGGCATCGTGACCGGCACCGTGACGGCTCAAGTCTGCGGGGCCTGCCTGATGGCGTTCCTGCTGTTTTCGGGTCGAGCCCGACTTCACCTGCGTCTCGCCGAGTTCGGGTTCGACTCGCCCACCACCCTGCGCATCACGCGCGTCGGCGGCCCGGCGGCGCTGGCGGGGATCGCCAAGGTGAGCGGACACTTTGTGTTCCTGATGGTCATCTCGCGGCTCTCGTCCGGCGGTTTCGATGGAGCGGCCTTCGCGGCCCACTTCGTAGGAGTCCGCATCGAAGCGCTGTCGTATCTCCCCGCCGAGGCGTTCGGGATCGCCGCGGCGACGTTGATTGGGCAGGCTCTCGGCGCGGGGGACTTCGATCGCGCACGGCGAGCCGGGCGCGAGGCCGTCCGCCAGTGCGTCGGCTACGCGGGACTGATGACGTGCGTGTTCTTCATGTTTGCACCGGAGATCTATGGCCTGATGCATCGCGATCCGGCGGTGGCCCTCGTCGGCGTGCCGGCCTTTCGACTGATGGCGCTCTATCAGATTCCGAACGCGATCCTGATCGTCTACGCGTGCTGCCTGATGGGAGCCGGCGATACCCGCTTCCCGCTGTACTGTTCGCTCGTCGGCAACGTGGTGGTGCGAGTCGGCCTCGGCTACCTCTGCGGAGTCCACTGGAACGGCGGCCTGTTCGGCGCCTGGATCGGCATGGGAGCCGACAATATCCTCCGTTCGCTCCTCATCGCTTGGCGCTACCACGCCGGACACTGGGTCCATACAAAGGTGTAGCAGCGCTTTGAAAAAAATCGTGCCACGGCTCTGTGAGCCGTGAGAGCGGTCAACTGTCTCACGAAATCCGCACGGCTGGCACAGCCGTGGCACACGATCAATCCTTGTTTAACAGGCTGTTAGCCATGTCTGCATTGAGTTCACTGCTGGTCGTATTCGTCTCGACGGTCCTCGGTGCCGATCGCCCGCCGCAGGTCCAAAGCACGCGCGGCATGGTTGTCAGCGTCTCACCCGATGCGAGCGACGCGGGGCTGGAAATGCTGAAGGCGGGCGGCAACGCGGTCGATGCGGCGGTGGCGACGGCCCTCGCGCTGGCGGTGACGTTTCCCGAGGCGGGCAACATCGGCGGCGGCGGCTTCATGATGGTCTGGCCGGGCGCGGCCGAGAACGCCGCCGCGCCGGTCGAACCGGTCTGCGTCGAGTATCGCGAAACGTGCCCCGCCGCGCTGGGACGCGACTCGTTCGTCAACGAGAAGCGGCAGGAGGGCCATCACACGGTCGGAGTCCCCGGCACGGTGCGCGGCCTCGCGCTGGCTCACGAGACCTTCGGCAAGCTCCAGTGGTCACAGCTCGTCGCTCCCGCGATCCGACTCGCCGACGAGGGCTTTCCGATCGACGCCGCGCTGGCCGCGGCCCTCAACAAGATGCTCGGTGCGCCGACAGCCGACTTCGCCGCGTTCCGCCGCGTCTACGGCTACGGCAAGCCCGACAAGGAGTGGAAGGCCGGAGATAAACTCGTTCAACCGGAACTGGCTCGCACATTAAAAGCCCTCGCCGACGAGGGGCCGGACTGTTTCTATCGCGGCCGCATCGCCGAGCTGATCGTCGCCGAGATGCAGGCGGGCCAGGGGTTCCTCACGAAAGCCGACCTCGTCCACTACAAAGCCAACCTGCGGAAGCCGGTCCACACGACGTACCGCGGCCACGATGTCTATGCGCCGCCGCCACCCAGTGCGGGGGGAACGCAACTGATCGAGTGCCTCAACATTCTCGAACAGTTCGACGTGCCGAGTCTCGGCCCGAAATCGCCGCAGTTTGTGCATCTGCTCGCCGAGTCGCTGCGCCGCGCGGCGTGCGACCGCTGTCGTTACATCGGCGATCCGGCCTTCACGCCGATCCCCGTTCAGATCGGTTCGAAAGACCACGCGCGGGTTCTGGCCCGCGAGATCGATCTCACGCGAGCCACACGCAGCGCGAGCCTCGCCCCCGACATCACGCTCACCGACGAGCCGTCGTCCACCACTCACTTTTCGGTCGCGGATGGCAACGGGATGGCGGTCGCCAACACGTACACGCTGCAAAACAGCTACGGCTCGCGCGTCGTGGTGCGGGGTGCCGGCTTCCTGCTCAACAACGAGATGACCGACTTCAACTGGCAGCCCGGTGTGACGACCCGCAAGGGGCAGCTTGGCACCGAACCGAACGTGATGGCCCCCGGCAAGCGGATGCTCAGCTCGCAATGCCCGACGCTGGTGGCTCGCGACGGCAAACTGCTCCTCGCAACAGGCAGCCCCGGCGGACGAATGATCCCGAGCACCGTTTCGTGCGTCGTCGTCAACGTCCTCGACTTCGGCATGTCCGCCCGCGAAGCCGTCGATGCCCCGCGCTGGCATCACCAATGGTTCCCGGACCGCCTGCAGTTCGAGCGTCTCCCCGATCCCGACTACGCCGACCTGCTGGCTCAACTCAAACAGCAGGGCCACTCGTTCAGCGACGAAGTGAAGCGACTCGGCGACGGCTATCAAAAGCAGGGCGATGCGCACACGATCCTGATCCGCAACGGAGTCCTGCACGGCGCGGCCGACTGGCGCCGCACCGTCGGCAAGGCGGCCGGTTGGTAGGTCGAGCGGCAAAACAATCGCACGCTGATTGAAGCCTGACGCGCAAGCTAAGGTCGCCCGGGTTGTCGTACTTCGTTTGCACGTCTGGCTTCTATGGATTATTTGTTTGTCCCGCTCACCCAAGTCGCCGCGAACCTCTTCACCGCGTCCGTGTCCGCGCCGCACGGGCTGACTCGGTTCTCAATCGGAGTCGCAGCGAAACTGGCATCGCGCGGGTTCGACCAGTAAGATGCCGCCCCGACCCAGACCCCCCTCGGAGAGGTGGCAGAGTGGCCGATTGCACCGGTCTTGAAAACCGGCAGGGGCGTAAGTTCCTCGTGGGTTCAAATCCCACCCTCTCCGCTCGTCAGCCGTCCTCAACGGCTCGCAAACGCCCTGATTTTCAGGGCGTTTCGCATTTCGGTCCGACTCCACTTCGTCGGCTTTCGATTCATCAGCCGTTATCAATGCCAACCCCGTTTTCTCAGCAGCGCGTGCAACTATTCGTGCAACTGAAACCGGGGTTTTGCCGGTCGTTTTGACCGGTGCAAGTTCGGGTTGTCCATTTTGCGAACTCGGGGTGTCCATCGTGAGCGATGGAAGTTTGTTGACCGCCGCCGACAGATCGGACAGCCCCGCGTGCGTGTAGCGGCCGATCGTCAATTCGACCGTCGAATGACGAGCCAGCCGTTGCATGACCTTGGCCGATGCACCCGATCGACCGAGCCGGGACAGGTACGTGTGCCGCAACGCATGGAAGTCAGCTTGCTGATCGTCCCGGTCGCGATACTTGAGGAAGTCCGTCTTGTCCATCGCCTGACGTTGCACGTCGTCTGCGGCGGTCTCCAACCACGCCTGACGAGCGTTCGCCAAATCGACCTGCAAGAACTTGCTCGCCCGCTTCTGCTGTGCCCACTTGCCGGGCCACAGCGATTCACTTTCTTCGAGTGTCGCCAGCCACGGTCGCAACAGTTCGGCGAGGTCCGGTGGGAGCGGCAGTGTGTCACCGCGACGAGCCTTTTCGTGGGCGGCTTCAATCGTAACGGTCGCCGTCTCGGCAGTCAGTTCGAACGACCGGCTCGTGAGGCTGGCCAATTCGTTTGCTCGCAACCCTGTTCCCAACGCTGTCGCATAAAGTGTGAACCGTTGCCAACCGGTGAGGCCGAGCGATGGCTTGCCCGTGTGAGCGGTGTCCAGCAGCAACCGCAGTTCGTCTTCAGTAAGTTCTCGCCGTTCCAATCGCCGATCCGTGGCGACGTTGCCACCAGAGAGATGGTGCAGGACATCCACCGCCGTCCGACGGTCCCTCACCAGCCACCGAGAAAATTGCTTGATCGCCTTCAGGTAGTGATTGACCGTCTGTTGCGACAGCCCTTCGCTCTGCAACGAGGCCAGTATCGCTTGAACCTTGGAGGCGGACAGATCGCCGATGAACTTTGCCTTGCACTTCCCGAGCAGACTGCGAACGCGAGCGTCGATCAGATCGACGTGAGCCACCGAACGGCCTCGATGTCGCAGATCGGCGATGAACTGATCGAGATGATCGGCGAGCGGAGTCCTCGCGTGTTGTTCGTGCGGATCGATCAAACCCGCCTTGCCGAGTTCCGCCTTGCGAACCAGTTCGTTCAGTTTCTGCTGTGAGGCGGTCTTGTCTCGGAAGAGCTTCACTTCCCGCATGATGCCATCCGCATCGCGGTAACGCGCAGACCAGAGCTTGGACTGCTCCTTGACCTTCTTTGCACCGGGAGTTGACTTGATGACTTGTTTGCCGTTCGCATCAACGTAGCGGGTGATTTGTTTGTGGAAGAGCGACATGGGTTGGATTCCTTGGGGCGGTTCGGAGGGCGACTGAAGTGGTCGTCCACGGCGTGCGAGCGGTTCGCTTCAGGAGAGCTTTGGAGGAATGATACCGTCGTTGGGCAAGAGGATCAGTTGGCACTGTTGAATGTTTTCCGATCCGGGCAGCCGAGGTGTATCCAGGCTTCGAGGTCTTCTCGACGCCAGAGGACTCGACCGCCGAGTCGGATGGACGCGGGCGTTTTGCCGCTGGAGGTCATTCGATCCCACGTGGGCGTCGAGACACCGCAGAGCCGTGCGGCTTCGATTCTGCCAACGAGCAGTGAGGGTGTCGTTGCCGTTGTTGCCTGTTCAAGGTCTGCCGAGAGTGATGGAGTTGTGAGGGTGCGAGACATGGCTTATCTCACCGTGGGGAGGCGGAGGATTTCTCGCCGTTTACCGGTGAGATCCTGCCAGATGGGAGTTGTCAGAGCGGAGGACGGGTTGAGTTCGTTGATCGTGGTGAAGCGGAAGAATTGGGCGACCTGTTCTTTGGTGAGGCGTTCGCAGAGCGAGTCGATTCGTTCCGTGGAACGGCAGACCCAGAAGACGCGGACGACTGCGTTTTCCGTTCGCGGGAAGTAGCGGGCGTAGGTTCGTTCGGTCAGGAGTCGGACGTAACCGGGAAGCTTGTTGGCAATTTGTTTGCGGCCTTCGGATGAGAAGTCGATTTCAAAGAAGCCGATCACGTCGTTGACTCCGGACTTGGGGTTGGCAAGGTCACGAGGGACCGAGAAGCGGCAGGCGGCGTCGGGTTGGCACGTGCATGGGGACTGGCCGTGGAATGCGTGGTACAGCAGTCTGCGTTGGTTCGGCGGGAGTTCACTGCTCGCGGCCGGGTCGCGATCCTGTTCGAGAATCCATTGCGGAGCGGTCAGGTGGTTCGCTCGGCAAGCGGCGTCGAGGATGAGCTTGGTGCGGACGATTTGCAGGCGATGGTGGATCGTTGCGGGTTGCGGTTCCCCTTTTGAGACACGGAGCGGTCGGCTGCCGTTGGATGAGTCGAATGAGAGGACGACCTCGACTCCCCTTTCGGTCAGGCAGTGGACTGTGGGGGCACGCTGCGCACTCTCATTCGTCCACAACTTGAGCGTCGTTGTGCGGGTGAGGCCGTGTTGTTGATACAGCGAGAGCCGTTGTCGGCAGCGGCGATGAGACACGTCCGCGAAGTGATGAACGTGGAGCATGTCCGTGTCCATGAGGCCGTTCTCACCGAGCGAGCCGAGAACTTCTCTGTCACGCGGTTGCAGAATCAGGGCGGGCAGC
Source organism: Schlesneria sp. (assembly GCA_031412755.1). Taxonomy (GTDB): domain Bacteria; phylum Planctomycetota; class Planctomycetia; order Planctomycetales; family Planctomycetaceae; genus Schlesneria. Next base: position 13,511 of record JANODP010000360.1, read on the forward strand.
GTGGCGGTCATGATTCCCCTCAAATCTGGATAATCGAGTTCTCGCTCTGTGTGGGAACGATCAGCAGTGAAGCGGCTTCGTGGACGAGCAGCCGACGGGCCTGGCTCGTTTCATTCAGGAAACGGATGAGTTGCCTTTCAAACGCGATCCGTTTGCGTTGGAGGTTTTCGGTCGTGTCGAACTCGGGTCGCGACAGGACTTCCAAACGAAGTTGGGCGAGTTTCCTTGCGAGACTCTTGGGGAGTCCGGCCAGTGGATGACGGGCGAGCGGGATTTGAACTTGCGACACGCCTTGGCCTGCCAAGTAGAGAAAGCAAGTCCCGCGTGGCAGTCGCGTCAGGTCACGAGCCGCTTCGATCATTTGCTCTTCGGTCGTGAAGTATTGGATCGTCGTCACGACTTCGCGGGTGAGGATGCGGGGAACGAGCGTCTGCTTGCGTGTGATGCTCGCACCGCGCGTCTGTGTTTTCGACCAACTGTTGCCCGTCGTGGCAGTAGTTCCACGGGACGTGCCGGTGCTGGAACTGATGCCGGATTGTTCGCTGCGTCCACTTTGGTCGGAGCGGCCCGACTGCTCCGAATTGCCGCTCTGTTGGGACTGACCCGATCCGTGTGTGTGAGCGAGATGCACGGCTTCCGCGAGCCGTGTCATCGACTCGCTCTCTCCCGACGACTGTGAGTTTGTTGATGACTGCGAATTTGTCGAGGAGTCCGACGTGCCGGACGACTGGCTGCTCCCTTCAGTCGTCGATTGTGTGTCGCTCTTCGCATTCGATGTCGAGACACCGTCTTGATCGGCGTAACTAAAACTCTCCGATTCGTCGGTCAGCGTGAGGATGTCATGACCGTCTTGGTACTGCTGCTGCTGTGTGAGGACATGCTTGACCTTCTTGGTATCGATGCTGGGTAGACGGATGATTTCTCCAAAGAATTTGGCGTCGGCAGGATTCTTGTGCCTGAAGTAGAAGTGGGCGTTGCACTGCCCGACGAGTGCGTTGAGCAGGCGGTCTTGCTGTCGCTCTTCAAAGAGCTGCGTCCCTTGGAACGCGACGACGAACCGGGCTTGGAACTTGCGGACTTGAGCGAGAGCACTCGTGATGACTTCAAACGAAGATCGGAACGTGGGAAGTTCGTCGATCATCAGGAAGTGAGGGACTCGTTCGGATCGCGGCGTGTTGTAGACCGCGTAGAGAATCTCGTGCAGCCAGAGATTGGCGAAGATTTCGACATCCTCATCCCGGAGGACGCCGCCCCGGTCGAGGTTCACGATGATGATCGCTCGGTCGCGAATCGCCTGCCGCAAATCGACATGTCCGTCCGGCTTGCCGAGGGCCAGTTCGACGATGGGGTTTCGCAGGAAGTTGAGGAAGCGGTTCTTCGTCGAACCGATGAAATCCTCGCGATCCACCGGGCGCATGACCGACAGTTGTGCCAGTTCGAGTTGAGCGACAAAGTCAGGGGCCGATTCCACGAGGGCTTGGTAAACGGGGCTCGACGTGTCGAAGAAATGTCGCACATCAGGGATGGTGAGTCCCGTCATCGCGAGCGTCATCAGGTAGATGTTGAAGAATTTGAACATGAGCGGCTTTCCGTTGAAATCTTTCTCGCCGAAGGCGTGGAGCAGGATGCGGGAGACATGGCCGACGCGACTGGCGATGCGTGCCCGATACGTCACGTCATCAAGGCCGCGTCGATCCACGAAGAGCGGATTCATCCCCGTGATGCGCTTTGTGTCCGCGTACCGCACGACGATCACCTTCCGTCGTCGCGACGGGGGCAACGACGCACAGAAGCGTTCGAGGTCTTCCGGATCGTCGCCGTGCGGACTGATGAACGTCAGGCCGCAGTGAGAATGGATGAGGTGCTGAGCCAGCACCTGCATTGCATTGCTTTTGCCGGTCCCGGAATCACCGCTCAGCAACAGTCCCGCCGCTGAATCGCCGAACAACACTGAGTCCGCAAACCGCGAAGCGTCGCGGCTGTGTGATTGCCGAGGAGGAAGTCGATCAACGAAATCACGGTTCATGCCTCGCGCCTTCGCTGCCCGAGATCGTTCGCATCTGATCTTGGAACCGACTCTTCTCCTGTTCCAAAAGTTGCTCACGGGTTTCGTCGTCGAGTTCTCCCATGCTTTCGAGTGTTCGCATTCGACTCCGATAGACGGACTGAGCCTCACGTAATCGCTGACCGAAATCGGCCGGTTGCGAGCCTTGCCGTGTCAGTCGCGACTCGGCTTCGGTGCGGATGTAGTCCGCCTCAAACGGAGCGATGCCAAGACCCGTCACGAGCTGCACCAATCCGGGCATCAGGCTGTCACACGCGGCCCCTTCGTCGAGGAGCCGCGACAGATGTTCGACAAGCAGCGAACGGAACCGATGGTACTGCCGCTGCCGAAACCAGAGCGGCACGTCAGCCGCGTGCGTGACAAAGCTGGCGGCTCGACGAAAGTCGGGGGCTTCGCGGACTTGCATCAGCCCGACTTGGAGGTTGCGAGCCGCTTGCCGGACTGTTTCCGTGGCACCAGTCGATGCACGTTGCCCACCACGGCGTCGCAGTGCGATGGGTGATTGAAATCGAAGTGGACCGGCACCTCGCGAAACATCTTTGACGAGATGACACGCCCCGTAGATGGCTGAACCCAAAAAGCCCAATGCGAAAAGTTCGCCAATCATGTCACGCTCTTTTCCGGTGGGAGACGTTGAGCGATGTTTGTTGTTGCTCGGACAGGCGTCGGGGGAATCAAGTTTTCAGACCGGTTCCGAAAGTGTTGGCAATCAGGACACGGTGGATTGCCACCATCGGGATCGCGACGCGCGATTGTGTTCCAGGCGAAGAACGTGTCGGTCTCCGGGGCGACGCCCAGGTACTCGCGGATCGGATTGCGACCGTTCAGTTGCCAGAGCGGGTCGAGTTGGACTTGGATGAAATTCCGGTCGCCAAGTTGGTCGATCAAACGACCGAACCGATTGTCGGCCCCGCGTGTGAGCAGTCCGACCGCGATCATCCCCGCGATGGCATCAAGCAGCGTGATGTCAAAGATCGTGCAGCCGTCGCTCGCCGGGTCCAGTGTTCGTCCTTCGGCCGCAGCCCGCTCGTGAGCCGCATACCGTTTTGAGCAGAGACAGCGAAAACATGCGGCAATACCAGGATGCCACCAGATCACTTCACCCGCTTGGCCACCCGGATAGAGGCCAACCCAAATGGCTGGCTTCCCGAGTCGCACCGCAATCTCGTTGCCGCGAGCTTGAGCGGCAAAGCTGTCGGTGGCGAAGATGAGCAAGTCGGCGTCGCCGTACACTTCATCAATCTCGGCATCCGTCATCTCCAACAGATTGCGTTCGAGGGTGCGAACGTCCACGTCTGGATTGGTGCGCCGTGCCGCGACGGCCACCGCTTCAACTTTGGGTCTGCCAATGAACTCGGCATCGTGCGCCTGACGACCAATGTTGGAGGGGGTTACGTGGTCGAAATCAGTCAACGTCAGACGACGAAGCCCGCAATGAACCAAGTTGTTCGCGAGGCCAGCCGCCCCGCCCGCCCCAACGACGAGGACGTGAGCGAGCAGCATCCGCAGAACGTCAATGCTGGATTTGATCCGAGAGAAGAAGTCGTTCATCCGAGTTGTTCCTGTCAAAGAGAAGGATGCTGCCGAAAGAAAACCAAGTCGAACCATTACCGAATCAGACGAGGACCAAGCTCGCCGCGAAGACTCGTCCGCGAGAGAAGACGTAGGGGAAGAGCCGACC
>JANODP010000361.1:0-2534 GCA_031412755.1 Schlesneria sp.
GCGCCGCTGGTCCCACCCTACATCCTGCCCAGCTTCAAAATGGCATTGGCCCTGCCGTCACCAGCCATCCACATCACCCGACGCGGTTCGTTCACGAATCGTCTCACCTCAGAACAGCACGCATGACCGATCCCTCGCCCGACAAGCCGCCGCGCCGCCCGCGCTATCGCGGCACGAACCCGCGGCAGTTCCACGAGAAGTACAAGGAACATCAACCCGACAAGTACGCCGACGACGTGGCCAAGGTCATCGCGGGCGGAAAGACTCCGGCGGGGACGCACCGGCCGATCATGGTGCGTGAGGTGCTGAAGGTTCTCGCGCCGCAGCCGGGTCAGATCGCGGTCGACTGCACATTGGGATACGGCGGCCACGCGCAGGAGTTGCTGGCAGCCGTGCAGCCGGGTGGGAGATTGCTCGCGCTGGACAGCGATCCGCTGGAGTTGCCGAAGGCCGAATCGCGATTGCGGGCGCTGGGCTTTCCGGCGGAGTGTCTGGTCGTGAAGCGGATGAACTATGCCGGCCTCGCCCGGTTCATCGAGGCCGAAGCGCCGGGAGGAGCCGACGTGTTGCTGGCCGATCTCGGACTGTCATCGATGCAGCTTGACGACCCCGCGCGAGGCTTTACGTTCAAAGTCGACGGGCCGCTCGACATGCGGATGAATCCCGAGCACGGCCAGTCCGCATCGTCGCTGCTTTCGAAACTCAGCGAGCACGACTTGGCGCGACTCTTGAAAGGCAACGCCGATGAGCCGCTGGCCAGCACGCTGTCGCGCGCCATCCTGCTCGCCCACGATCGCGCGCCGCTGACGACGACTCGCGAGTTGGCCGCGGTCGTGCGGAGCGCGATGGTGGCGCAGTCGCGTCGTTCGAGCGAAATGCCGGACGATGCCGTGCGCCGCGTGTTTCAGGCGCTGCGGATCGCGGTCAACGACGAGTTCGGATCGCTCGACACGTTGCTGGCTCAACTGCCGTCCTGCCTGAAGCCGGGCGGACGGATCGCGATTCTGTCGTTTCACTCGGGCGAAGACCGTCGCGTGAAGAAGGCGTTCAAGAGCGGCCTGAGTGATGATCTGTACGCCTCGATCTCGGACGATGTCATCCGGCCGTCGGCCGAAGAACAGCGAGCCAACCCGCGTTCATCGGCGGCCAAACTGCGCTGGGCAATCCGACGTTGACGACGTCCTGTTTCAGGTTCGCCCTTGCTCTGAATGTTCAGAATCCTTGTTTCCCCGGAATCTCGACAGATGGCAGACACTCTTTCACAAGAGGTGACAACTCCCCTGGCGACCGCCGGTCCGGGCTACACGCTGTGGCAACTCACGGCTTATTTCTTGAGGTTGGGGACGCTGGGGTTTGGCGGGCCGGTGGCGCTGGTCGGCTACATGCACCGCGATCTGGTCGAGCAGCGGAAGTGGATCAGCGAATCCGACTACAAGGAGGGGCTGACTCTGGCGCAGCTCATGCCCGGTCCGCTGGCGGCTCAGTTGGCGATCTATCTCGGCTACGTTCACTACCGAATTCTGGGAGCGACGCTGGTCGGAGTCGGCTTCGTGCTTCCTTCGTTCTTCATGGTCGTGGCGCTGGGCTGGGCGTACCAGCTTTACGGCGGATTGAGCTGGATGCAGTCGGTCTTCTACGGCGTGGGAGCCAGCGTCATCGGCATCATCACGATCAGCGCGTACAAGCTGACCTTGAAGACGATCGGCCGGGACTGGCTGCTCTGGGCGATCTATCTCGTCAGCGCGGTGGCCACGGTCGTTACCGAGAACGAACGGATCGAGTTCTTCCTCGGCGCGGGTCTGCTGGTGTGGCTCGTCAAGACGCCGCCTCGATTCCTGCGCAGGCCGTCCGCGCCGACGGCGGCTGTATCGGTGATCCCGTTCTGGTCGGGATGGCCCGGTGTTCCCGAGGCGACTCCCGCCGTGCTGGGGCAGATTTTTCTCTTCTTCACCAAGGCGGGGGCGTTCGTCTTCGGCAGCGGACTGGCCATCGTGCCGTTTCTGTATAGCGGCGTGGTGAAGGAGTATGGCTGGCTCAATGACCGGCAGTTTCTGGATGCCGTCGCCGTGGCGATGATTACTCCGGGACCGGTCGTCATCACGGTCGGCTTCATCGGTTTTCTGGTTGCCGGGTTTGAGGGAGCAACCGTGGCGGCGGTCGCCACATTTCTGCCGTGCTATCTACTGACGATCATTCCCGCGCCGTACTTCAAGAAGTATGGCAAGCAGCCGGGGATCGTCGCGTTTGTCGATGGCGTGACGGCCGCCGCCATCGGAGCCATCGCGGGCGCGGTGCTGGTTCTCGGACGTCGCACGATTTTTGAAAGCGGCTGGAATCCCGAGTGGCCCAAGGTCGTGCTGCTGCTCGCCACCGTGGCCCTGCTGCTGAAGTTCAAGAAGTTGCCGGAACCGATCATCGTGCTCGGAGCGGCGGTCCTCGGCATGCTCATCTACCCGTTCGTGCATCCGTGAAACGAGCGCGGACGGCAACTCGGGAGAAAACGTAACCGCCCAAAGAAGCCTGAAGCGCAAGCG
>JANODP010000362.1:0-6770 GCA_031412755.1 Schlesneria sp.
GCAAGCCGCTGATGCGGTTCAAGCCGTATTTGTAACTTGCGCGAACCGCCCCGTTGCCGTCGAGTTCGGCGAGGACTTGCGTGAACTCGCGGTTGGGGTCGTTGACATAGTTGGTTCGCACGCCGTTGACGATCTTGGCGGCTCGATCGCCGTTGCCGTCGTAGACATACTCGATGCGGTTCGTGGCGTCCTCGACGGAAATCAGGCGATTGCGATAGTCGTAGCCGTAGCGGGTCGTGGCGGTCGGCGTGACCATCTGCGACAGGTTGCCGCGTGGGTCGTAGAAGAACTCTTTCTTCGTCGCGCCGCCACCGTCCGTGATGCGCAGCAGACGGTTGTCCTGGCCGTATTCGTAGTTCTCCACCGTGGCTGCTTGAGCGCCGGAACCATCGGGATCGGTGGTCATCGAACTGCGATTTCCGACGGCGTCGTACGTGTACGTGACGACGCTGCCGTCCGGGTATTCGGCTCGAATCAATCGGTCCAGCGAATCGTAGCCGTATTGGTAGACGCTCAAGAAGAAATCATTGGGATCCGGTGTGCCAGTGTTGGCTCGGCGGATTTCCATCGTTGTGCGATTGCCGTTGGCGTCCAACACGTAATGGAAGCCCGTGACCAGTGCGCCCGATGATTTCATGTAGACCAGGTCCGTCAACCGGCCGTAATCGTCGTAGGTGTTGGTCGCAACGATGCCGTTGGGGAGCGTGGTGGTGTGAAGCTGCCCGTCGGCAAAGTAGGTGTAGCTGGTGACTTCGCTGCCGCTGGTGACGGTCGCCAATCTTCCCGCCGCGTCGTAGCTGTTTTGCACGACGGTGCTGTCCGGATACGTGAGCTTGGTGACACGGTCCGCCAGGTCGTACTCGTACTTCACCGTCCCTTGCCCGTTCGGCAGTGTGATCTGAGTCGGGCGATTCAACTCGTCGTACGTGTAGGTCGTCAGGCCGCTGGCGTCCAACATGCTGGTGACGTTGTCGTTGGCGTCGTACGTGTACAGCGCGAACCCTTTGCCGTCCGTGGAGACTTCCGACACCTTGCGGTTCAGGCCGTCGTACTGGATGCGGGTTTCGTTCCCCAGCGCATCGATCTGCCGCGAGGCATTGCCCAGCGAGTCGTACTCGGTGCGCGTCTGGTCCGCCAATGTGGTGACGCGATTGACGTCGAAGATGATCTCGAACGGATACGCCCCACCGCTGGGAGCGGACACGATCAGTTCGTTCTCTCCCAACGCCAACGCCTGTGTGGTCGACAGCGTATTGGCACCCAGCACGTAGCGGAAGTTGTACTGCGTGTCAGTCGTGAACGGTGCGGACAGCAACCGGTGCGTCGGCGTCTGGGTTTGAATGCGCAGGCCGTAGTCCGGGTTCGTGGCGCCGTTGTAGCCGTGGACTCGCACGTAGTACGTCCCCGCCGCCAGCCCTTGCAGACTGATGAGTTCGTTGTCGTGCGTCGAATTGCTGCTGGCGAGGCGTTTGCCGCTGGCATCGTACAGTTCCAGATCGAGGTCTCCCTGCGATTCCTGGAACAGGATGCGGGCATAGTCGCCTTGATAACCGGCGGTCGCCGTTTGAAAGCGGAACCAGTCCTCACCGTCCACGCCCAGGATCAGGTCATCGATCGCCGTGACCGCGCCCACCTGTCCCAGGTTGGGCGAGTTGGCTGCGCCCGGCGAACTCGCATCGACCTGGGCCTGGCTGTCATTCTCTTCGTAGGCATCCTCGATCACGCCAAAATCGTCGTAGGCCAGCAAGTATTTTCCCACAGACCGCGTCGGACCTCCCGGCACTGTTTCGGCACCGTAGAGGACCAGGTAGTAATCGTCCGCTTGCGTGATGCGAGCTTCAAAATACGATGCTCCCGTGTAAGCTCCCGACCGCAACGGGTTCGAGCCCGCAATCACCTGGTTGGCGCTATTGACGAGCAGCATTCCGGCGAAGACTTCGCTGCCGCCTTCACGAAGCGCAATAAAATCAATGAGTTGGTCGCGTTGCAGGTTACCGACGTAGAAAACGTCGACATCCGTGGTCGAGTCGATTTCGGCGTGCCATTGTCCTTGCTCGCCGGGAAAGCCCTGCTGGCTGGCTGAGGCGAGAATGTCGTGGTAGGCAAACGAGGAAATGGGCCGGGCGTTGGCCAAGCTGTTATTTGTGGCGTTATCGACCACGGCGAGGGTCAGCGCGTAGCTGCCCGTCGAGATGGCATCGAGAAAATCGTTCGCAAACATGTAGTCCACGGTCGTCGTGTAGACGCCTGCTGTCGGAACCGTGAACCGCACCACCGAGTCCCACGCAGGGCCGGAACCGCTGTTGGTCGCCGTGAAACCGTTGGGGCCAGCGACCGTGACTCTCGGGGCGTAGAAGCCACCCGGTGTGGTCGCTGCGATCACGATCGATTCCCCGGCACCGAGAGTCGCCGTGTAAACGTCCGATTCGGCAAGGCCGTCGCCGTGTCCCAGGATGGCCACGTTGCCATTCGTACGCAGTGGGTCCAGATTTGTCGTGGTACCGGCCTCACCTGGAACCGCAGCGTTGTAGATTCCTCCTTCGAGGGAGTATGCGCCAGCCGTATCGTTGAAGGAGCGGACCTGGACAAAGTAGGTACCCGTCGTCGGGACAACGGCGTCGACGATCGCTGCATCCGCCAACCCGGAGAGAGCCGCATCGTTGGAAGCCAACTGTCCTCCGCTGCCAAAAATCCGGATTGCAGGATCGAGGCCCGCATTGAACGCCAACTCCCAATACAACAGCGCTTCGCCCCCAATCGCATTGCCGCCCGTGTCGTCCGTCACTTCCAGCCGCCATGTGCCAGCCGTGTCCTTACCGTCCAGCGAGCTCAAAGCCGCCTCGGGGCGGTATCGCCCGCCAAACGGAGTTGTCGCTGTCACCGCGTTGATGCTCACCGAGGCTTCGTCAGTGAATCGCGTGTAATAGTAATGGTTGCCTGATCCGCCGTTGTCCGTCGATAACTCGACCCTGCTCCCGTCCGGTGCGACCAAAAAGACGTCCAGGTCCGCGTCGTCGAAGTGATTGATGAGCACTCGCACATCAACGTCCTGGATCGTCGTGCTACTGGAGACCGTGATTGCCGAAGTCACGGCGGCCTGCGTATCGGGAATCGCCACCTGAGTGGAATTTCCAAACCGCCGTCCACCCGCCTCGGGCGTTTGCGCTGAGATCGAGATCCGCTGGCCGGCGACGAGGTCCACCGCGTAGGTGTCCTCCGCACCGGACGTGCTGATCTGGTCTTGCTGCTGAAACCACGAAACGCCGCTGCTCACGCCGAGCGTTTTAGGCGCAAGTTTGTCTGGCGGTGCCGTGGTGAAACTGAGCGACCAGCTCTTGAGCTGACCAATGTCGTCTGTAAATCCATCCGTGATTTCCAGTGTCCAGACACCCTGCGCGTTCTTTCCATCCAACGTGTTGAGTGAGCCCTCGGGGACGAAGCTGCCGGTAAACGGCGCATTGCTGAACTGGATCGGCTGGGCCGCCTCGTCATCCAAGGTTGTGTTGACAAAGTTTTGGCCACTGCCACCAACCCTGGAAAATAACTCGATACGAGTTCCACCGGGCGCAATCAAGAAGACGCTGAGGTCGTCATCGAAGGTATGGTCTATGTCCAGTTGGACATTGACGTCGGTGATTGAAAATGAGTCCGGCACCGTCAGCGTCGAAGTGACCGTGGCGTTATCGACAATGTTGACCGGCACATTCGTTGATGGATAGAGCAGCGGAGGCAATGGCGAGCCGAGCAGAGAAATACTGCCAGTCGATGCAGCTTCGACAACCGACGGCGCGGCCCCCCCTACGAACAGGACGTTTGCGGGAAGAGACTTTCCTTCGGGCTTTCCCAACGCCACACCAGGCTGTGCCGCCACTCCAATCAAGTTGGTTGCATCCAGGCCAAGTCCGGTCAGCCGGGCCGCATCGCTCAATCCCTCGACGCCCGCGCCCGGCGCGTTCAACGGGGTGCCAATGGATGCCGATTCCACGCTCGTCCCAAAGTTGCCCAGCGGATGCCCCGTGCCATCAACCTGCAGAGGATTTGGGAGTAGGCCGAGCGACTCCGAGGGAGTCTCCACCAGCAATGGACCGGCCACCGTCAGCGTGGACTCCAGTGAATCAGCATGTCCGGTGAGTGGTAACAGCGCCGCCAAGTGGGCTTTCGCGTCCCCCGCGCTACTCACCGAGAAGCTGCTGTTCGCACCCGCGGCCGCGCCGATGGTCACCGTCCCCTGAGCAGCCAGCTCGGTTGTGGTCCCGCTCAGCAGCCGGCGCGGCTCAAGTACCTGAATGAAGGCGGGAGTGCAGTTCCGCCGAGATACGCGCCTCCTTCCCCGGAAAGCTCGTGAACTTGAGAAATACGACAACAGCCAACGTTTGAAGGAGAAGGTTGGAAGCATGCGGAAATCCTCACGGGGCTTCGCCCGTCTAGTGAGAACTTGAATGAAATCGAAGCGATCACAGACCAATAAACAGTAAGATGACGCGGTCGATTATAATTTGCAACCGAGTTGCCCGGCGTGTGCGGCGCGAAGTGTCGCACGCATGATTGGCGAATTGCCATTATGAAGTCTACGGTTTTCGTGAATGCCAGTAACTGCTATGCAAACCGATTCTGCCTCGGAAGAGATATGAGACGAGTGTTTGTGGATCGTGGAAGAAGGTCATGAGCGTGGTCGGTATTTGGCTTCCCTTCAGGCAAATCCCCTCTTCTGAATCACCTGAACAGGGACCATCAACAGGGGCTGGCTATGTTCAGAAGCGTAGTGCTTGAACGCCCGTTCAGGGACAGGCTCATGGCTCTGGTCACTCTGACGGTGATATGCCGTCACCGTCAGTCCTCCATGGGATCGTCCCAGGCAGCGGCTGCGGTGAAGGCCGATCTCGACATGGCCAGAGACGATCCCCAAGCCACCGCGCAGGTGCGGGAAAAAGCCAAATCGATCCCGATATTCGACGAGCCCCAGGCCTACATGGAAGCAGTCCTGGCGAAGGCGAACGTCCGCAGAGCCGCTCAGTCATCGTGGCTTCCCGGAACGAACGCTGCCGACGGGTGGCCGAAGTGATGAACATCAAACGCCACACCCGTGGTTTTAAGAATCACGGTGAGTCGATTCCTTTTGAGTCAGGCTCATGAGCAAAAGACCACCAGATCAAGGGAGGGACCAATGGAATGACATCCGCTTTGGTTTGCACGGCACGTGTCATGGAGTCCACGACAAACTCATGGGCGGTCATATGCGGCTTGTCGCCCGAAAGGCAAAGTGACAGCCAATCGACGTCCGGAGCAGCCGTCTTCGTCAACGACACCTCCACACATTGTCCGCTACCATGTGCCTCGCGTTTCGTCATTCTCACCGTTGATTCACGGAGACCATCATGCGGCCTCAGCTCCTTTCCGTACTTCTTGTCGTCATTGCTCTGACACGAGGCAACGGATTCGGGGCTGATGCGCCGCCGCAAACCGTTCCCGATCGGGTGTTGTTCGACTTTGAAGAGCAGTCGGATCTGAATCGCTGGAGCAATCTCGCGGTACCGGATGCCAAGCTCACAGAGCCCGCTGCGACGATCGAACGTGTCGCCGAGAACGCCACCTCGGGCAGGCAAGCTCTGAAGATCACGTTCCGAGGTGGCACATGGCCGACCGTCATCACGTCCCACGTCCCCGACGACTGGATGGGTTGGGAGACGTTCCAGGCCGACGTCACGGTGTCGCGGCCCTGCGTGGTCGGATTCTGTGTGATGCAGGAAGGCAGCTCGCGCGAGGCGGGGTGGGATGGCGGAGTCAGCCGCTGGGCGAAGACCGAGTTTCTCAAGCCGGGCAGGAACACGATCTCGGCCGGCCTGCATCCCAACGAGTGGACGGCGATTCGAACGAAGCTCGAGAACGGCAAGACGCTGGGCAAGGTCGTCAGTCTGGAAGTCTTCGTCTATCGGCCTCACGACGGTGAGGCGATCTTCGTCGACAACATTCGCGTCTCTGCCACAAAGCAATCGCCGGTCCCCCCCGCAGCGACGCCGTTTCAAGTCCTCGGGACAGACCTCGTTGTGAGTGGTATTCAGGAACTCGGCAAGAAGCTGGCCGAGAAATGGACTCCACCGGAAGCACAAACCGTCGCACAAGTCGAAGCTCAATTCCGCACGTTGTACGACGAACTGAAGCTCAAGCATCCCCGCGCCGTGTTGGCCGTGCTGCGTGACGGTGAAACGGGCTTCGATCCGGCCGACCTCAACAAAACGTACTCCGGCTGGCAGGATGCCTATTGGTCGAGTCACGGCCCCGACAGCCTGACCGTCGATCGGAGCACGAACTTCGGCCAGGCGGCGACTCAAGAGATCTTCATGCGTCACCGCAGCCCGCTGATGCGAGTCGACCTCTCCAGCATTCCACGTGGTTCGAACATCCTGTCGTCACAACTTCTCATCGTGCGGGCTGCGGAATTGGAAAAGGAACGCTCACCGACGAAGCCCAACATGTGGGTCGTCGAACCGTGCAACCGCCCGTGGACCGAGCATGAAGTCGATGCCTACCGCTATGCCGGGGACCAGCATTGGAAAGCGATCGGTGGCATGTTCTGGCAGGGCGACGATCCCGACTTCTGGCCGATCTACGTGGCTCACGGTGCGAGCCAACCCGGTTGCAGCCACTGGGACTTCACTCACGCCGTCCGCTTCTGGACGGACGGCCAACACGCCAATCACGGCTTCATGCTGCACGGCGACTCCAAAGACTGGTTCCGCGCCTGGTACCGCGTGCTGCAGGGGGCGGCGCTG
>JANODP010000363.1:0-7600 GCA_031412755.1 Schlesneria sp.
GCTGCCCGCCAGGACCGGCGGCTAGCGCCTTGCCGCTCACGGAATCGACGGCAGGCTGGAAGCCTGCCCCACGCGCCAACCTCAGCGTCAGCGCATCGCGCAGTTCGTTGAACCGCATCAGTACGCGGCCTTCGTCTCTCAGGCGGACGATCTCATCCTTCAGCCGTTTGAAGATCGTCAGCGTGGTCCGGCATTCGATCTCGGACCAGGGGATCGCCTCGTAGATGGCCTGCCTGAGGAGTTCGCAGCCGGTCCCCGCCTTGGCGCTCGTTTCGAGGACGTCGCCGCGAAAGCCGCGGCTGGCGGCGAACTGCTGGAGCTGCGCCCGGTCGACGCGGATCACGCTCGCATCGACGCGGCCGGCCACGAGCAGTTTCTGGAACGGACGCACACTGGCTTTACTCAGGTCGCGATCCCACTGTCCCAGCGTCTCGAAGAGATTGTCCTTCCCGCCGTCGAAGACGAGGACCGCCAGCGCGGTCCGATCCATGTAGAGCTGGTGAATCAGCCGCTGATCCGCCTGCCCGCCGAAGTCCCACAGCCAGATCTCCCGCTCGACGCCGTCGTCGCTCCGGACGGGGAGACTCCATTGAGTCGCCCACGCCCCGACCGTCGAATCGCTCTCCTTCCAGTCGTTGAGGGCGAGACGTTTTGAAAGCCCGGTCTTCCCGGCGGCGCTGTCGCCGACCAGCAGCACCTTGGCGTTGGTGTATTGGAGCTGGTCGTCGGGATGAGTGAGCGGCAAGGCGCTAGCCGCCGTTAAACCCCCGGGTGGCTGCCCGCCAGGACCGGCGGCTAGCGCCTTGCCGCTCACGGAATCGACGGCAGGCTGGAAGCCTATCCCACGTTCGCCCAGATCCCAGATGCGCATCACGCCGTTGACGGCGCTGGAATACGCGAAGCGACCGTCGGCGCTGAACGCCACGTTCCCCACGCCACCCGTGTGACCTTCCAACACCCGCACGCAGCGACCGCTCAACAACTCCCACAACCGCACCGTCTTGTCATCCGAGCACGACAACGCCTCGCGACCATCGGCACTCCACGACACGGTCAACACGCGACCCGTGTGACCTTCCAACACCCGCACGCAGCGACCGCTCGACAACTCCCACAACCGGACCGTCTCGTCATTCGAGCCCGACAACGCCTCGCGACCATCGGCACTCCACGACACGCTGTTCACGCCGCCCGTGTGACCTTCCAACACCCGCACGCAGCGACCACTCGACAACTCCCACAACCGGACCGTCTTGTCCTCCGAGCCCGACAACGCGTGCGTCCCGTCCGGGCTGTAGGCTACACTGCGAATCGCGCCAGTGTGGCCCAGCGAGAGGATCTTCGCCTCCAACGCCTGCTGGTCGTGGGTCAAATCGACGGTCGTGCGACGTTCGGCGGGGCGGCAGGCTTCGAGGAGTTTGGGATAGGTGGTGTCGCGCTCCGTCCCGCGCCAGTCAGCGTAGAAGAACTGAGCCAGCCAACTGGGGGCCAGCGCGTCGTCCAGTCGCAGCGGAATGAACCGCAGTTGTCTGTTGAGCGGATCGCGGAACAGGAACGTCTGGCTCTCCAACATGACCAGTCCGACGCGAAGGCGTGCTCGGACATGCAGAGGATGAGGACTCGCGATTGCTCCAGCGCCGACTCGACCATCGAAAAGATGCTGTCGCCGAGTTTGATCTCCCCCTCATCGAACCAGACCCGCAAGCCGTCCCCCTTCAGCCGCTCGGCCAACTCGCGCACGACGGGCTTGTCGAGCGTGCTGTGGCTCAGGAAGACGTCATACGAAAAGGGGGTGGTCTCTTCGGACTCGGGCTGATCTTCGCGATGCCTGCTCATGCGCCCCTCGTCTTCCGCCGGGATCTCTCGAACACCGATTTCTCGCGAGCCGAGTATGCGGGCTGCCTCGATCGGATCAAAGTCTGGCGGGGGACGAGGTCTCACACAAAGGCACGAAAACACAAAGGAGGAGAAGAAAGTCAGTTGTCCCTGCTTCGTGACTTTGTGCCTTCGTGTGAGCCGTTCTTCAAATCAACACGGAGGAAGAGGAGTCGCGCAAGCGTGAATGGCGGCTCCCCTCGTCCCCCGCTCCCCCTCTCCTTGTCTCCCGCTCTCCTTGTCCCGCCGCGCGATGGAAGAAGGGGTCGAGTCATTTCCGGGCTCGCAGGTAGGCGAGCAGGTTGCGGAGTTCGTCGGGGGTGAGCTGCGTGTCGAGGCCCTTCGGCATGATCGAGATGGTTCCGTCCTTCAGCGAGTCGATCTGATCCTCGTGGACCCGGACTTCGGTGAGGTCGGCCAGTTTGAGCGTGATCGACTTGGTTGTTTGGCTGCTGATGCCCCCCGTGTAAATCTTGCCCGACATGGTGACGATGATGTACGGGCGGTAGCCGTTGACGAAACTGGCACTCGGATAGATGAGGGCTTCGAGCAGGTCGCGCGGCTGATCGCGATCTTGGACAGGTCGGGCCCGAGGCGTCCGCCGAATTTCGCTCCAGCACGTCGGTCGGATGGAAGTCGGGGCTGCTCGAGGTGAGGAACTCGTGGACGTCGGCGGTGAAGGTCGAACCGCTGCGCTTCAACTCGGCGCAGCGGACCTTGTGCGTGTTGAACTCGGTGACGAACCAGCGGTTTTTGAACTCGTCGCCGAAATGGACGCCCCGGTAGCGCATCAGGCCCGAGCAGGCGACGTGGCCCAGATTGTGAACCGGTCCGAGCAGCCCGCCCGTCCATTTGAACTCGGCCACGCAATCGGCCTGGTCCTCGCGCGGGTAGACGCCCCCCTCGACCCAGTGCATCAGACAATCGCCCCGGTCGCGGTAGAGGATGTTCACCGTGCCGATCGCCTCGCCCTCTTCGGTGAAGTCGATCTCGACCGGGTTGTCGAACCCGCCGCCGCAGTGAACGCGCACGTCGCTGCCGTCGAGTCGGCACGAATAGATGCGGGCCGCCTTTCCCTTGCTGTACGTCTGGCCGTCTTTGTCCTTGAACTCGTGCCCGTGCCGCCCCTGCGCGATGTACAGCCGACCGGTCGGGCTGAGGAACGGCCCGTGCGTATCGCACGCATTCCCGCTGAAGCCGGTGAGAATCTCTTCCCGTTGGTCAGCCTTCCCGTCGCCATCCGTGTCAGTGAACTTCCAGATGCTCGGCGGACAGGCCGCGTAAACCGAGCCGCGATAGCAGAGCATCCCCTGCGGCAGCGTGATCCCTTCGACAAATTTCCTGGCTGTATCGAAGACGCCATCGTCGTCGGTGTCTTCGAGGCGAGTGATCCAATGCGGCTTTTTGGCCAGCATGTCGTCGCGCTTGAGGTTCTCGCCATTCGACTCGCCGACGAACAGGAACCCGGCGTCATCGAACGCGGCGAAGATCGGCCGCTGGATCAGCGGCGACGGCGCGGCCTTCTCGATCGTGAAGCCGTCGGGCACGACGGGCACGACGGGGGAGACCGGCTCCGCAGCGAGAGTGGTTCGCTCCAGAATCAATAGACTCAACAGGCAGGCTGAGCTACAGAGGCGCATGACTCGACCTCCCGTGGGTGCCGATATTGTGGGGTGCTGAGATTGCTCCCGGCGGATGAGGACGCTGCTGCGCCGGGCGGTGCGTGCATTCTGGAACGATCACCACGTCGTCGCAAGCCGCGCGTCGAATCGCCTGGTGGGGGCTGGTTCGAGCCGCACCGGGTACCTCAGTGTTCTCGCCTCAGGCGTTTCAGACGCGGGCCACATCGCCCGGATTATTCACCCCTCGGGTAGTGTCGTTGACAGAGCGTGGCATTGAAGCCGGACGCGCGAGCGAAGTGATGCCACAGCAGAACCTTCGCTTGCGCGTCAGGCTTCAATGCGACCGTGAATCATCCGGGATCGGTGTCCGGACTGAACAAGAGCTCCGGAATGAGCGGAGATATTTTTCTGCGGGAGGGGGCAAAAATTTCTCATTTTTGGCAACCCGGCGTTCCATTTTTAGAATGAACCTGCCATAAAAGTGCTCACTTCGGTAGGCAATGGACCTATCGGAATAGAAAGATCAACGTCGCTTCGCCCACCTGCCTTTCGGCTTGTCCTCTGATGGGGGTTTCCCTCTGACAGTGTCCAAGATCGGCGAGCCGGTGACGCACCTCGGCCTCAGTCATGTCCGTTTGCTCAAGTGAAGTGGAAGACTCGTCGGGAGGTCTCCCACCCCGCCTGATGCCGCGGTTTGCCGTCGCTGAATTGATTTTGGTCTTTCCCGTCGCAATCCGCGGCGGAGGTAACTAGTTTCAGAGGGCCATTGCGGCCCGCAAAAGGACGACGATGAGCAAGAATCTGTATGTGGGCAATCTTTCTTTTAGTTGCACGGCTGACGATCTGCGCGAGCTGTTCGGCCAGCATGGCAGCGTGACATCGGCACAAGTCGTGTCGGATCGTGAAACCGGCCGTTCACGCGGCTTCGGTTTCGTCGAGATGGCGGATGGCGGCGAAGCCGCGATCTCGGCACTCAACGGCACCGACTTCCAGGGTCGATCACTGACCGTGAACGAAGCCCGTCCTCGTGAAAGCGGTGGCGGTGGCGGTCGCAGTGGCGGCGGTCGCAGTGGTGGTGGTGGTTACGGCGGTGGTGGCGGCGGTCGCAGTAGCGGCGGCGGTGGTGGTGGTTACGGTGGTGGTGGCGGAGGCGGCGGACGCTACTAATCAATTCACTCGCTGATCGACGACGATTCAGCCTGAACGATACGAACGCCTTCCGGCCCCCCGACAGCCGGAAGGCGTTTTGCTTTTGTCCCTCGCGCGATTCAGGAATGCGGCCAAGCCGCAACCAAAGAGCAAGAGGCGAAACCACGGATCACACAGATTGCACGGATGACACAGATCAGACGAAGACCACAAGCGTCCTGACTTTCACCTGTTCTTATTCTTTCTCCTCTCCCTCTTCATCCGTGTCATCTGTGAAATCAGTGGTTAAAGTTCTTGCTTCAACGACTCATCACGGTTGGTGGCGATACAGGTTCTGTCTGGCGGGGTCGAACAGGCCGACCCGGTTGAAGGGCGCGATCGCGGCGCGAACGCGAGCCGCGAAATCGGGCGTTGAAACGGACAGATCACCCACATCGCGTACCGCGCGCGCCAGCGCGGCCTTCCACTCGGGATGGTTGGCACTGAGGAAGGGCGAGCCGCGCACGGCGCGACCCGCGCGGCGTTCCGCCTCGGACCACGTCGCCGCGGCGAAGTAGAACATCGACAGCGCGATCATCCGCGGGAAGTCGCGAAAGCCCGCGAAGCTGCCACTGACGATGCCGTCGAGAAACTCGGCCTCGACCTGCACGGTTTCGTCGTACCGTTGCAGTTCTTCCGCCAGCCGCGGTCGCTGCCAGTTCCGTTCGAGGATCCCCAGCAGTCGCTCGATGCCGACCAGCGTGAAGGCATTCCCCGTCGAATGGAGCGGATCGAGGAACGCGGCCGTGTTCGGCAGCATCACCCAATTCGGACCGGCCGACCGTGCGAGTCGTCGCTGCATGCGACCGGTCTGACGGAACGGCACCACCGCTTCGACGCGGGCGAACTGTTCGGCGACAGACGGCAAGCGCTGCATCATCGCGGCCCACTCGGTTTCGGGGCTGACGCGTGTGTCGAATGGAAACCGATCGGGGTCGAGCGAGAAGCCGGCACTGGTCACGCCGTTGTCGAACCGCAGCACCCACATCCAGCCCCCCTCAAACACGTGATGCAGCGCGGCGTCGTCACAGCGATACGGATGGTCCCCGGCCAGTCCGCCGCGCGCGGTGTAAAGATCCTCCCAGCGCGCGACGTTCGTGAAATGCGAGAACAGCGCGCGCGAGCGCGTCTTCAATCCCGCGGGATGCGGCCCGATGCCAAACTGTTTCGCCAGGAAGCAGCCCTCGCCCGAGGCATCGATCAGGAAGTCGGCCGCGATTCGGATTCCGGTCCCCTCGCCCTCCGCTTTGGGGGGGAGAGGGTTAGGGTGAGGGGGGCTTTCAGCGAACTCAAGCCCCCTCACCCTAACCCTCTCCCCCGCAGACGACGGAGAGGGGACCAGCCGACGGCACTTCAATTCCCAGCCGTCTCCGCGCGGCAGCAGTTCGTCGAGGGACGTTCGGTCGAAGTACGGAATGCCGGCCGCAATCGCCTCCTGGGCGAGAAACAGATCGAAGTCGGAGCGCAGCCAGTGCGTGTCGGCGTCCTCGGCCGTGGAACTCGCCGCGACCAGCAGTTCGTTCGCGTGATCGGCTCGCGGCTGGAAGTCCTCACCCGAGGTGTGATGGAAATAACTGAAGCCGCGCTTCAGACCGCATACGACCTCGGGATAGGCCCGCTTCCAGCTCGCATAGTTCGACAGCGGAGCCAGTCGCGGCAGGTCGTACCGCCGCGCGAGATCCTCCAGGATCAGGTTGGCCAGCGGTGTCGAAGACTCACCGATGGCGAAGCGGGGATGCGCGCCGCGATCAATCAGCACCGGCCGCAGGCCAATCTGCTTGAGCAGCAGCGCAATCAGGCTCCCGCTGAATCCGGCCCCGATCACGGCGATGTCCACATCGAGTTCGATCATGATTTTCCTGTCCCCTCGCCCCCGTCTTCGGGGGAGAGGGTTAGGGTGAGGGGGCTTTCGTCGTTTCGCAAACGCACGCGCACTCCACACCCGGCTCGATCTGTTGAGACAGGTTCATCCGGCGAAGTCGTTCGATGCGCGTCGGACCACATTGCGAGCAATCGCAGAATTTCTCGGCATCCCACAGGTCGATGAAGACGCGCCCGCATGCGAACTCAATCCCGCGCTCCAGCACCTCTTCCATGCTGCGGATCGTGGGAGGAGCGAACTCGCCCGACGATTGCAGGCGGTCCAGGAACCCGTTCCCCGCGCGGGTCGGGATCACGCTGCAACAGCCGACACCGACGGCAAACGCATGCTCCATCGACTTCACGGCCCACTCGATGCCAGCCCGTTCGTTCAGGCCGGGCGGCTTCAACAGAATGAAGGCCCTGACGTCGATGTCGTGTTCGCGCAGAAGCGTGGCGGCGTGGTCGAAGTCGTCGACGGTCATCCGCTTGTTCAAACGGGGCAGGATGTCGGGATGAATGGTTTCCAGGCCGAGGGCCACTTCAAGCCGCGAGGTCGGAAACCCACCCCACAGCAGATCTCGAAACCTCACGCAGCGATCGTCGGTCAGGCGGGGATGATTCTCGACGATGACGGTTTCCAACGAACGGACTCGCGCGGCGATGGCGGCATGATCCTCGGGCGGGATCGCCTGCGCGTCGAAGAAGTTGCCGGCGTTGTAGAGCTTGACGTGCTTCGCGGGAGGAAGCCGTTCGAGGGCGTGGTCGATCTGCGCGGGGATCGCTCCGACGGGGACCCGCTCGTCGAGCGTGTACTTCCACAGGTCGCACATCGTGCAGCGAAACGGACACTCCTGGTTCGTGAGAAAGATCGTGGCCACGTCCTCGATCCGCCCCGAGGCCATTCGTTCCGGCTCGATCAGGTAGGCAGACGGCTTCCACGGATCGAGCCGCTGCTTCGGCGGTCGGGCGGCGAGGATGTCGACGTCTGTGAGGTTCATGGCTTGCATGGGCGTCGGTAAGGGCCACCACCATAGAAGCCTGAAGCGCAAGCG
>JANODP010000364.1:0-23779 GCA_031412755.1 Schlesneria sp.
CAAACTTCAAACGGCAGCGGGGGAGACCGTAAATTTCAGCTCAGGACTGCTTCCGCTGCCGTTTGAAGTTTGGAGTGCCTGACCCCTGACGTGAGATCCATCATGCCGCGACTGTTCCTCGGCAACTTCGACTTCGAGCACCGGCTGGCCGATCCGATGCGGCAGTTGCCGGCGAAGTTGGAGCGGATCAACGCGGAACTCGCCTCGTCGTGGCTGGCCATCGCCGACGATGGCGATTACCTGTGGACGCCGCAGACGATCGAACCGGGCTTCTTCGAGCAGGCCGTTCAAGACGGGTTGCCGCGCGTGATCCCGGTCGTCTCGCTCGACGATGTGCCGCGCGGTGTCGAGTGCATTCCGTGGGGCTGGACCGACGACGTAAGGCGACTCTGCGACAAACATGGCTGGATTCGCAACGCCCCGCCACACGAAGCCGTTCGCATGGGAAACTCGCGCCGGTTCTCGGCGGCTCTCGAGCGCGAGTGGCTCTGCGGATTGGACTTCGCGGGCGAGGCGACGTCGCTCCAGGAGATTGATCGCTTCCTCGCGTTTCACGACACCGAATCGCGCTGGGTGGTGAAGGCCGAGTTTGGGATGTCGGGCCGCGAACGAATTCTCGGCTGCGGCTTACCCACCGAAGCCGACCGCAATTGGATCGAGAAACGATTGGCCTCGGACGGTGTCGTCTTCTTCGAGCCGTGGGTCGAGCGTCGTGCAGAAGTTGGCATCCAGATCGACATTCCGCGCGAGGGCGATCCGCAACTGATCGGCGTCGTCCCAATGCTTGTCGATGAACGAGGCCAGTACGCAGGAAGCTGGTTTGCAACTCGAATGGATTCTGCCTTGGCCAATGAACCTCTCTATTGGAGTTTGACTGTCGAAGTGGCGCTTCGCGCGGCGAAACGACTCCAAGAACTCAACTACTTCGGCCCGCTCGGCATCGACGCCATGCGGTATCGCGCACCGAATGGTGCGATTCGGTTGAGGCCGCTACAAGACATCAACGCCCGCTGGACGATGGGCCGACTCAGCCACGGCTGGCGGCGACTCCTGAAGCCCGACGACGCTGGTTGCTGGCACCATGGACCTCAGGGAGTGTTGGAGCATGCGATCTTGACCGCCTCCCATCCTCCGATCGACAAGTTCCGCGAGTTTCTGCTGGCCAAAGGGCTGCGACTGACACCCGAACGTGAAACCGTCGCCCATGCCGTCCTCGCGTCGCAGGAGCAATTCGATGCTGATGATTATGTCGCCAGCATCGAACGGAGAAAGGGTGGCCCGCGCGCCAGTCGGAGTACGGTCTACCGGACTCTCGCCCTGATGGAGGAGGCGGGCTTGGTCCGTAGGTTCACTCGGGCCGCCTCACGTGAGGTCTACAAAGTCGGCCACTTCTACGCGACGCGGCGAACCATTCGGACATCGCCGGAAGCGGTTGGCGGGAGCGAGGCTCATCACCAATCGTGGGTGTTGATCAACTGAAGCCAACTTTCACCGCAAGCAGGCCAACCACGAATGGCCGCCGGCGCAATTGTTGACACGTCGCCGAGTTCGTCGGTTTGCCCGGATTATTCATGGCTCCTCGTGGAACGGTCGCAGCCTGCATGTAGCTGAGTTCGCAAGAACTCAGCCCAGCTCACGATGAGGAACTGAGTTCTTGCGAACTCAGCTACGAGGCCATGAATCATCCGGGTTAGAGCCGATCGACTTTCGGGATCGCCTCGGACTGAGCCACGGGCGGGATTGACTTGCCGTGGGGATCGATCGACGGCTGATCGAGTTCCGCCGCGAGTTCGGCTTGCAGGTTGGGGTCGAGGAAATGTTCGACTCGTTCGGCCGTGGCGTGCAGGTGATCGCCGGGAAGATCGAAGTGGCGGGCCATGTACGATTCCCACAGCCGGTGCGAACGAACGATATCCTGCGCGAGTCGGCGTCCCGCTTCGGTCAGCTCGTCCAGGGACGCGGTCGTCTGGATCAGAGCCTTACGCAATAAACGATGTCGCGCGAACCACGCGATCCAATTTGAACGGGGTTCGCTCGCCTGTTGTTCGACCCTCAACCCTCCACCCTCAACCTTCGACCCTTCTTCCCGGCGATACAGCCGACCCAACAAGTCTTCGCTGGCGATGCGGACTTGCAGGCGAAGCCGATCCAACAGTCTCCGCAGCACGCCCTGTTGAGGACTCGCGACGACGGCCAACAAGAACAGGCCGCCCGTGGAAACCGCCATCATGCCGGCGGTGCTGGCATCGTCGATGTCGGGCAGTCCGACTCGCGAACAGATCATCTTGGGAAGCGTCAGCGCGCCGACATGGCCCAGCACCGCGCCGAGTCCCGCCAGCAGCGGCGCGAGAATCAGCAGCAGCGACAGACGATCGGTCAGCAACCGGGCCGTCGCCGCCGGCACGATCAGCATCGCGATGACCAGGATCGCTCCGACCGACTCGAACGCCGCGACGACCGTCGCCGCCGTGACCGTCATCAGCGCCAGCGAGACCCAGCCCGCGCGCAGTCCGAGCGACGTGGCCAGTTCCGCATCGAACGTGGCCAGCCGCAGTTCCTTGAAGAAGACCAGCACGAGCAGTCCGTTGAACAGCAGCATCGCCCCGTTGACAACAACCCCGCGCGGAAGGCCCGTTCCGACGAGCACGTCGGACGCGGTCGTCTCCAGATTGCCGTACAGCACGCAGTCCGTATCGATGTGCGCGCGATCGGCGAACAGCCGGATGAGCAGCAGCCCCAGGGCAAACATCGACGTGAAGACGACTCCCAGTGCGGCGCTCCGTTCCAGACGGCCCCAGCGTTGAATCAACTCCGTCAGCAGCGCGGCCAGCACGCCGGAGAGTGCCGCGCCGAGGAACAGTACCGTCTGGCGTCCGGCCACCCGCGACAAGTCGCCCGCCGCACTGCGAGCCATCTCTCCTTGGGCGGCTGGCCCGGCGACGGGACTCGGCGGCGGATCTGACTGTTCCAGCCAGTGCACACCCAGAAACGCCACAACAATCCCCGGCAGCACGGCGTGACTGAGCGCGTCTCCCAACAGGCTTTGCCGGCGCAGCAGCAGCCACGTTCCCGGCAGCGCGCAGGCCATCGCGGCCAACGCCCCCGTGAGAGCGATCCACGTGTCGAAGCCCCTCCAGTCGGAGAGGAGTCGGAGGAATTCGCCGATCATGGGGCGGCCTCGTTGCGAGAAGCGCGGAGTGCGGAGCGCGGAACTCGGAACAGAAAGAATGCGTCCTGTGAGTACAGCGTCATTTCGTGGTCTCAATTTCAGTGTGACTATCGAAGTTCTTCCTACTCCGCGCTCCGAACTCCGCACTCCGCACTTCATGCGGACTCACGGGCACCTGAACGCGCGCGGAGTCTTGCGCGAGCAGCGACTCCAGTTGGGCAATCAGTTCGGGTTCGAGGACGTGTTCGATCTGATCGGCCGCCCGGTCCACCCGGCTGGGTGCGAGATCCGCGTAATGAATCAGATACAGCTCCCACAGCCGGTGGTTTCGAGCCGCGCGCTGCGCCTGCCTCGCCCCTTCGTGGGTCAGGTGGAACTGGTTCTCGGAATCGAGCCGGACCAGACCGCTGCGCTGCGCCGAGGCCAGCACGCGAGACAACCTCGACCCCGACCACGTTCTGGTGGACAGCAGCGCCTCGCGCGAGATCGGCCTCGTCGCGAGATCGGCCTCGGAAACGGACGCCGCTCCGGTTGGAGTCTGTCGCCCGCCCCTCAGCCCCGGCCCCCCAGCCCCTTCGACGATCTCGAAACAGGCCCGCAACAGATCGATCTCGCCGATGTGGCGGTGCGAGTCGCGCTGTTGCAGCCAGTGCCAGAGGACGCCGCGTCGAGTGCCAAAAATCAGGCTCACCGCGAAGGCGGTTGTTCCCGCGAGCACGATCACCGCTCCGGCTGCCAGACGCGGTACGACGGCACTCACCAGGACGCCCGCTGCCGCGCTGGCCGCTCCAATGACGCCCGAGGCGACCGTCATCGGCCCGAGCCGATCGGTCCAGAACCGCGCCGCCGTCGGCGGAATGACGAGTTGCGCCACGACCAGCAACAGTCCGACGCTCGGCATGCCGATGACGGTGACGGTCACCACGAGCGCCGTCAGCAACAGATCGAGCCGCGTCACGGGCCAGCCGAGCGCGGCGGCATAGGATTCGTCGAAGCACAACAGCGAGAACTCTTTGAACAGCGCAACACAGACGACCAGAATGACGCCGCTCGCGATGGAGATGGACAACACGTCACCCGCCGTCAGCGCGGCGGCCTTGCCGAACACGAACTCGTTCAACCCGGCACTTCCCGTCGGCAGCCGCTGCACAATCGTCAGCAGGACGACGCCGAAGCCGAAGAACACGCTGAGCACAATCCCCAGCGCGGCATCCTCCTTGATCAGCCGGATGCGCTGGAGCAACCCCGCGCACAGCAGTCCGCCCGCCGCGCCGGCACCCGCACCAGCCAACAGCCACGGCGGCGACTTGCCCGTTCCCGGTGCGAGGATCTCCAGAATCAGATACGCCAGCGCGATCCCCGGCAGCGCCGCGTGACTGGCCACATCGCCGACGAGCGCCTTCTTCCTGAGCAGCATGAACGACCCGACGACTCCTCCGCACGCACCGAACATCACCGTCCCCAGCAACACGACGCGCGTGTTGTAGTCTTGGAGGGTCAGGACGCGGAGCAGGTCATTGGTGGCGAACATGGAAAGGTCGGCACAGTGCGAGGAGGAAATCTCAGACCTCAAAGACCAAAGCCCAAACGAATCTCAAACTCCAAAGACGGAAACCTCAAACAACAGCCAAGTGGGGGATTCCGCCTCTTCGTTTCCTTCTTTGAGATTTCTGTCATTGAGATTCGTTTGGTTTTTGGAACTTGAACTTTGGTACCTGGTCATTTTCCGCTCATGCGCTGCCCGACCAGATCGAGCAGTGCCAGCTTGCCGCCGTAGGTCCGACGCAGGTTCTCGGCCGTGAAAACCTGCTCGACCGGACCGCTCGCGATCCGGCGCATGTTGAGCAACAAAACCTCGTCGAAGTATTCGGCCACGGTTTGCAGGTCGTGATGCACGACGAGCGCCGTCTTTCCGGCCGCCCTCAGTTCGCGGAGCAACTCGACGATTGCTCGCTCGGTGGCCGCATCGACGCCTGCAAACGGCTCGTCCATCAGATAGAGATCGGCCTCCTGGACGAGTGCCCTCGCCAGGAAGACTCGCTGTTGTTGGCCGCCGGAGAGCTGGCTGATCTGCCTCGACGCGAACTCGGCCAGTCCGACCCGTTCGAGCGCCGCCAAAGCCTGCTGGCGATAACGGCGACCGACCGGCTGGAACCAGCCGATCTGGCGATACAGTCCCATCGCGACGACCCCCAGCGCGTCGATGGGGAAGTCCCAATCGACGCTCGTCCGCTGCGGCACGTAGCCGATGCGCGACCGCATCTCGCGATACGGCTTCCCAAAAAACGTGATGTCGCCCGACGCACACGGCACCAGTTCGAGTGCCGCCTTGATGAGCGTGCTCTTGCCCGCTCCATTCGGGCCGACAATCGCCACCAGCTTGCCCGTCGGTGCGTCGTAGTCCACGTCCCACAACACGGGCCGACGCTGATAAGCGACGGTCATGTCGTGAATCGACAGTGGCGACGAGGCGGAATGGCTGCTCATGGAAGACAGCCCTCGGCTGCGACGAGGAGTGATTGCAAAGTGCAAAGTGCAAAGTGCAAAGTGCAAAGTGAAGGGAAGCCGCAACATTGTTGAACGGGCTTCCACACATTTTGCAATTTGCAATTAGCAATTATCAATTTGCAATGTCCTCTGCTCACCACCTGCCACCAACCGCTGCGGTGCCTATTTGCCGCCCAGCTTGCCGTGCAGCCCCTTCTCGGGCGCGTCACCGCCGAGGGCGCGGGTGATCAACGTCGCATTGTGATCGATCATGCCGATGAACGTCCCTTCATAGGTCCCCGCGGTCCCCATCGCATCGGAAAAGAGTTCGCCCCCGACGCGGACGGTCACGCCGCGCGAGGCGGCTCCTTCGATGACGGCCTGGATGTTCTTGGCGTTGACGCTCGACTCGACGAAGATCGCGGGGAGCTTTCGTTCAACCAGGAAATCGACCAGTTGGTTGATGTCCCGCACACCGGCTTCCGATTCGGTGGAGACCCCCTGCACCGACTTCACCTCAATGCCATAGGCTTGCGAGAAGTAGCCGAACGCATCGTGAGCCGTCACCAGCACGCGCTGCGATTCGGGAATCGAGGCAATCGACTTCTTGACGTACTCGTCGAGCTTTGTCAGTTCCTCACGATAGGCCGTTGCATTCTTGCGATACTCGTCGGCATGAGGCGGATCGAACTTGGCGAACGACTCGGCAACATGCTCGACACACTGGCTCCACAGGCTGACATCCATCCAAACATGCGGGTCGTGGTGGCCCTCGAACTCGGGGGGCGTCCGCAACTTGGCCACGTCGATTTGTTCAGTTACCACAAAGACGGGCTTGCCCGTGCGAGCCAACTGCTCGAACGTCTCGCTCATGCGGCCTTCGAGCTTCAGACCCGAATAGAAGACGATGTCGGCGTCGTACAGTTTCTTGACGTCTCCGCGCGTCGGCTTGAACAGATGCGGATCGCCTCCCGCCTCGATCAGCCCCGAGGCGGTGCCGTGCGAACCCACAACTCGCTGCACGATGTCGGTGACCATGCCGGTTGTGGTGGCAATCTTGTATTTCGAGGGTTGCGAGTTCGTGGGAGCCGTTGCTGCGGTGCTGGTACCCGCCGCACCGCCTTGCGATGTCGCACTGTCGCACCCGATCAACAGGCCGGTGGCGAGCAGAATGAATGTGGTCAAAAAATGAGACCGAGTGAGGATGTTCATAGCGAGACTTCGATGGAAAGTACTATCTGGCATGGGTAACGAACTTTGAAAATCAAAGTTTTGACTGTTCGAAATCTACGCCGCGAAGAACGTCGAGTCAAGCTCAAGTCCAACTCAGTCCAACGGAGTCCGTTCGTCTGCCATGTTGCGAGCGACTTCGATCGACTCGACCAGGCAGTTGGGGCAAAAACATTGGGCTTCGCAAACGACGGGCATGACGGCCGGTTGTTGCATGCACCAACAGTCGGTTTCTCCGCGAGCGACCCCACACACGAAGTGGCTGTGACAACGAGGGCATTCGCTCGTGGTCTGGCAATTCGGCGCGGGCTGGCTGTCGTTCAGAGTCATCTGGGCGATGATACAATCCGGCCGGCAGTTTGCTCCAGGTACTCACTCGACGGCGTCGGTCAAAACAAGGTTGAGTCTCATGCGTGCTTTTGTGTCGCCGTGTTGGCTGATCGTGGTCTTGATCTTCGGTGGCGCACCGGCGGTCGCTCAGCTCCCCGACCAGATCTTCCATCACGGGAAGATCGTCACCGTCGATGAACGATTTACCATCGCCGAGGCGCTGGCCGTGCGGGGCGACCGGATCCAGGCGGTGGGCTCAAACGACGACGTACTCAAGCTGGCCGGCCCCAAGACGAAGCTCATCGACTTGAACGGTCGCACGGTGATTCCGGGCCTGATTGACTCGCACGTCCACGCGCCGGGTGCGGCCATGTACGAGTTCGACCATCCGATCCCCGAGATGGACACGGTGGCCGACGTGCTGCAATACATCGCTGGACGGGCCGAGGTTCTGGAGGATGGTGACTGGATCGTGGTCTCGCAGGTCTTCGTCACACGACTGAGAGATCAGCGGTATCCCAATCGAAGGGAACTCGACGCGGCGGCTCCGAAGAATCCGGTCATGTTCAGCACGGGGCCGGACTGCTCGCTGAATTCGCTCGCACTGGAACTGAGCGGGATCGACAAGAATTTCGAGATCACCGACGGCAAAGCGGGGAAGATCGAGAAGGATCCCACCACCGGCGAACCGACGGGCATCCTGCGGAATGCGTCCCGCTTCGTGAAGTCGAAGTCCACGTCGAAGTCGGCGACGCTCGATGACCGCGTGCAACGGCTCAAGGAATTGTTTGCCGATTACAACGCGGTCGGCCTCACCAGCGTGGCCGATCGCGCGGCGAGCGATGACTCGGCCAAAGCCTACTCGCAGTTGAAGGATCAGAAGGAACTGACCTGCCGCGTGTTTCTGTCCTACGGCGTGAACGGCATGGGGAGCCGTGAAGAGGTCGAGAAGGGAATCCAAAAGGCAGCCGATCATCCGTTGCACAAGTACGATCCCCTGCTGTGGCTGCGCGGGATCAAGGTGTTCCTCGATGGTGGGATGCTGACCGGCAGCGCGTACCTGCGGCAGCCGTGGGGTGTGAGCGACATCTATTCGATCACGGATCCCGACTATCGCGGCATCCGCTTCATCCCGCAGGAAGATCTGGTCCACATGGCGCGGTACGCCCTCGAGCGCGACCTGCAATTCACCGCGCATTCGGTCGGCGACGGCGCGGTCCATGCGCTGATCGACGCCTACGCCGAGATCGACAAGACGTTTCCCGTCCGACCATGTCGCCCGTGCATCACGCACTGCAATTTCATGAGTCTCGAAGCGGTTCAGCAGATGCAGCAGCTCGGTGTGGTGGCCGATCTCCAGCCGGTCTGGTTGTGGCTCGACGGAGCCACGCTGCGGAAGCAGTTCGGCGACGAGCGGCTGGCGTATTTCCAGCCCTACAAAACGATCTTCGATCACGGCGTGATCGTGGGGGGCGGTTCGGACCACATGCAGAAGATCGGCAGCCTGCGCTCGGTCAATCCGTACAACCCGTTCCTCGGCATGTGGACGGTCCTGACGCGGCAACCGCGCCGCACCGACCAGCCGTTGCACATCGAGCAGGTCCTCTCGCGCGAGCAGGCGCTGCGTCTCTACACGATCAACAACGCCTGGCTGACGTTCGAGGAAACGCAAAAGGGATCGCTCGAACACGACAAACTGGCCGACTTCGTGATCCTCAAGCAGGACATCCTGACGTGCCCGGTGGACGAGGTGCGGAACATCACGGTCAGTGCGACGTATCTCGGTGGACGATGCGTTCACACGGTTGAGTGACGGACGTCCCCCGCGACAGTGCAACGCCCACGCGAGCCGTGGCGAACATCAAAAGAAACGGGCCGCAACTGCTGGCAGTTGCGGCCCGTTTTCGATTCAGCGCGGACTGAGATCCGAGAGTTAGAACGTCAGGATGGCGTCGATCCCGAACTGCGTCTGATTGAAGAGCTGTCCGGCGTAATCCGGGCCAAAGTACGGCTGTTCGTTTCCATTGGAGAACATGTGGCGCACTTCAGGTCGGATGATCAAGTTCGCCGTCGGCTTGATGTTCACGCCGGCGGTGGCAGTCTGGTAGGAAACGCCGTCGGCCTTGTACCACTCGTAGCGAGCCCCCGCCTTCAACTTGGCGGTGACGTCATAGAAGGCGTAGTTGATCAAGCCAATCGAGTCACCAGGGATTCCGCCACCCGGGGTGGCGAAGTCGGTGCCGAGATTGCTGTTGAGCACGTCGAACTGATGGACTGTGCTCCACTTGTCGCCCCACTTGCGGGTCAGGATGGCGCTGTTGATCGCTCCGTCGCCGCGCCAGCCGAGGTTTCCACCCATCGCGGCATAGATCAACGAGGTCTTGTCGTCGATCACGTAGGTGAAGCCGCCAATGGCACTGCTGCCACCGTTCAACTGATCGAAACCGGTATCCATACCATAAACGTATCCACCGATGACGGACAGTTTGTCGCTGGCCTTATAGGTGGCCAACGCGCCGGTGTGGGTGAACGGCTCGCTGTTGTAGAACGTCAGTTGACGGCTGAGGAAGAAGTTGCCGTTGGACGGGATTACTTCGTAGCCGATCGGCGTATAGAAGTGACCGACTTTCACAGACAGATCACCCATCGCCACTTCGCCGTACAACTGCGGCATGGCCCATTCATAAGCGCCGTGATCCCAACCGTTGAGAAAGTCCCAGGCTTTCGGATTGTTACCGAACGACTGGCCCTCGTTTCCATCCAGACCAAACATCAGGTCGGCGCGAAAGCCCCAGTCGAAACCCTTGCTGCCGTCGGCAACCTTGCCGAGGAACAGGTACTGCTGGTTCAAGCCGAAGAACTTGTATTCCTTCTGGCTCACAAATGGTCCGTTACCAGCAAACGCGCCGTCCGGGTTGGACTGGTAGCCAAACTGTGTGAAGCCACCCATGACCCAGCCGTTGTCTTTGAAGTGGTTCTTGCCACACTCATCGTCGAACAGGCTGATCACGGTCCACGGTTCGCCCAGGTCACCGTCGAGCAATCCGCAGCCCTTGCCGCAACCATTGCCACATCCGTTTCCGCAACCATTTCCACAACCGTTGAACACGGCATTGGGATCGCAGACGGAGGCCGCCGGAGCACAGCCAGCCGGAGCACAGTTAGCCGGAGCGGCACAGGCATTGGAGGCCGGAGCGCAGCAGCCGGGATTCAAATTCTTGAGACGCTCGGCCGCGTCTTCATATATTTTGTCGCAGCAACCACCCCCCTGGATTGTTGGGCGACAGGGCCCCGGGGTGCAACACCCCGGTTCTGCCGCGTGCAGGGCACTCGCGACGAGCAACCCTGCCGTGCCGAACATCATGGACAATCCTGTCCCGATGTCGACAAAGCGAAGTTTCTTCAAGCCAAACATCTTTATCTCCTGTTTCTGGTTTTGTCCCCGAACCAGCGTCGCAACCCCGTTGCTCGCTCTCAATCACCGAGGTCGGTCGCCGAACTTCTTGCACGCGGATGCTGCGCGCAGCAATCGGCTGACCCCGCACCAAACTCGAAAAGGCCACAGAATGAACGCTGGCGGCCTGTCAGGTCTCTCCGTCAGTATCGGAACGGGCGCTATACGCATCAGAACGATTACTCGGCCTCAGGTAACGACCTTGCGATCAGCACGTTTTACGAAGGCGGCAAAGTCTTCGCTGTCGCCCCGATGTGACGGAGGGAGCCACTCATCATGGGCGTGACGCGCCTGACCTAACTCGTTTGTTGGGCTAGATTCGGGGAATCTCGTCCGAATGGTTCGACTCGCTTGCAGGGAGTGGGTCGGGTACCTAGACTTTCGCCCCGCGAGTGGCTTCTCGTCCGGCGAATCGCAGGGATGTGTTTCGGTATTCCACGCACAATTGGCTCCGGGCCGTTAAGACATCCATTTTTGGGCAGGTATGCGGATCATGAAAAAAGACATTCACCCCGACTATCAAGAAGTCGTGTTCCAAGACTCTTCCACGGGTGCGCAGTTCCTGGTCGGTTCGACGATCAAGACGAAGAAGACGTGCGAGATCGACGGCAAGACCTATCCCCTGGTCACGGTCGACATCAGTTCCGCTTCGCATCCGTTCTTCACGGGCAAGCAAAAGATCATGGACGTCGCCGGTCGCGTTGAAAAGTTTCAGCGAAAGTACAACTGGGGCAAGACCGAGGCTCAGAAGGCCGAGGCCGAGAGTTCTCAGGGCGAGAACGCTCAGGGCTAGCGACGCGCGTCAGGCTGCGGTTCGTCCTGCGGAATTGCCTCTGGTTGGCTGTTCCCGAACGAGCCACGCTCGATCGGCAGGCTGACTGCTCCTGCCTGCGGTTTGGAATTCCGCCGCATTTCCGCGTTCGCATCGGTTCGTTCATCATGTTTCCCGTGCTGCAGGCCAAGCTGGCGAGATACGAGGAATTGGAGCGACTGCTCCAAGACCAGGAAGTTCTCTCAGACACTTCGCGCATGCTGGAGTTGCAGCGCGAATACGGCGGCTTGGGAAAGGTCGCCCGGACCGTTCGTGAGTTCAATCAGCTCGAAGCGGACCTGTCGACCGCACGCGAGATGCTCGATTCGGCCGAAGATGCCGAAACGCGGGACTACGCTCAGGCCGAATGCGGCGAGTTGCAGACCAAGTTCGACGCGATGCGGACCGAACTGGAAGACATGGTCACGGCGGGTGACTCACTGACACGCGGCAGCCTGATCATGGAGATTCGCGCCGGCACGGGAGGCGACGAGGCCGCGCTGTTCGCCCGCGATCTGTTCGAGATGTACACGAAGTACGTCGAGACCAAGGGCTGGAAGTTCGAGGTGCTCGAAATCACCGTCACCGAACTGGGCGGTTTGAAGGATGTCGTGCTGTCGGTGACGGGCGAAGGCTGCTTCCATCAGTTGCAGTTCGAGAGCGGAGGCCATCGCGTCCAGCGCGTCCCCGAAACGGAGACGCAGGGCCGCGTTCACACCAGCGCCGCCACCGTGGCCGTGATGCCCGAGGCGACCGACATCGACATCGAGATCCGCGACGAAGACCTGCAGATCGACACGATGCGCGCCGGCGGGCCCGGCGGACAGAAGGTCAACAAGATCGAGTCCGCCGTCCGCATCACTCACATCCCGAGCGGCATCGTCGTCCGCATTCAGGACGAGAAGAGCCAGCACAAGAACAAGGCCAAGGCGATGCGCGTCCTTCGCAGCCGGCTGATGGAAGCCCGGCAGGCGGAACTCGACAAGGAACGCTCCGCCCAGCGCCGCACGCTGGTCGGATCGGGCGACCGCAGCGAACGAATCCGCACCTACAACTTTCCACAGAACCGCCTGACCGATCACCGCATCAACCTGACGCTCCACAAGCTCGACCAGATCATCCTGGGCAACATGGACGAGGTCGTCAACGCGATGGTCGAGTTCGATCGCAATGAACGCCTGCGCGGGGGCGGCTTGCAGTCCTGATCGTGTCGGGTTGCTTCACCACTTCCCACGGAGAAGTTCGTGTCACAGGACGCCTCGCCGCCGCCAGCCGCTCCCGCTCCCGACGCCTGGACCGTGCGCCGCGTGCTCGAATGGACCACGGGTCATCTCAAGAAGCACGGCAGCGACACGGCCCGCCTGGATGCCGAGATCCTGCTGGCCCACGCCCGCGGCTGTCAGCGCATTCAGCTTTACACCGCCTACGACGAACCGCTGTCCGATGCCGTGCGCGCCACGATGCGCGACCTGGTCCAGCGGCGCGTGCAGGCCGAGCCGGTCGCGTACCTGGTCGGGCATCGCGAGTTCTTCAGCCTCGACTTCCGCGTCACGCGCGACGTGCTGATCCCGCGCCCCGACACCGAGACGCTGGTGATCGAGATCATCGAAGCAGTAAAGATGCTGGCCGCCCGAGCCTCCACGGGCGAGCCCCCCCGCGCCGTGCGAGTCCTCGACCTTTGCACCGGGTCGGGATGTGTGGCGATCGCCGTCGCCAGGAACTGCCTCTCCACCAAGTGCGACATCGAGATCGTCGCCACCGACATCAGCCCCGCCGCACTGACCATCGCCCGTGAGAATGCCGCCGCGCACAAGGTCGATGATCGAATCGAGTTCCTCGAAGGAGACCTGTTCGCGGCCCTGTCTCCGGATGCGAAGTTTGACATCATCGCCGGCAACCCACCGTACATTCCGACGGCTGAGATCGACACGCTCGATCCGGAAGTGTCCAAGCACGAACCGAGACTCGCGCTCGACGGCGGGCCGACCGGGCTCGCGGTGTTTGAGCGTGTGATTGCCTGCGCCCCGCAATACGCCGCCCCCGGCGCGCTCTTGCTGATGGAGATGTCTCCGGAGCAGGCCGAACCACTGCAACAACGACTGCTCGCTCACGGCGGCTATTCGGCCGGAACGATCCGCACCGACCTGGCCGGTCGCCCGCGAATCCTCAAAGCGCGGATCGGTTGATTTAGGTCGATTGATTTCGGCCAATTCGCCGCCAACAACACGAACACCGGGGTTTCACCGCGACCCACCAGCGGTGCGGACGTCAGGAAGATACGGCGGCGTGAAATCACCAGATCGAAGAGAGGAACATGAAACACACCTCATTGCCGAAAGCGCATCGAACGTTCGCACGGCTCGTCGTCATGCTTCTGATTCCGCTCGCTCTGGCCGGGTCGAGTGGTGCGAACGAGAAGCCGGGTAAGACTCCCACGAGTTATCAAGACTGGAAGCACTCCGGCTCGGTGTGGCTGCTCACGACGCCCGATGGTGCCGACTTGCCGGCGACGGCCTCGATCGAAGGTTTTTCACTGCTCGTGCGGTTGCACACAGACTTTTTTGATTTCCGTCAGGCGAAGGCGAACGGCGAGGATCTTCGGTTCTCCTCTGTTACCGGCGAGCCACTCGCGTATCAGATCGAGCAGTGGGATGCAGCCAACGGTGTCGCGAGCATTTGGGTGCGAGTGCCGATCATCACGGGCAACTCGCGGCAGGAGATCAAACTGCACTGGGGCAACGCCGACGCGACGAGTGAGTCCAACGGTCAGGCGGTCTTCAACAAGTCCAACGGCTATGTCAGCGTCTGGCACATGAGCCATCCGGTGCGGGACGAAGTCGGGACGCTGCCGAGCACCGACACCGGCACGACGGCAACGGCGGGAATGATCGGTGAGGCCCGGCATCTCCCCGGTGGAAAGGGCGTGTTCTGCGGAGACAAGATTCCGAACTACCCGTCGGGCGCGAGTTCTCACAGCACCGAAGCGTGGTTCCGCATCGAGCAGCCGAACGCGACGATCATTGGCTGGGGCAACGAAGGGGGCGGGCGCGGCAGCAAAGTCCGAATGCTGTTTCGCAGCCCGCCGCACATCAGGATCGACAGCGACTTCTCGGACGTGAAGAGCGAAGAGCGGCTATCGCTCGGTCAATGGATTCACGTCATCCACACCTATGACCGTGAGGACGGCCGCATCTACATCAACGGCCGGCTCGACGGAGCGGCAAAGCCGCTGCTCAACATCAAGAGCCCGGCGCGACTGTGGCTCGGCGGCTGGTACAACAACTACGACTTCGTCGGCGACCTCGACGAGGTGCGCGTCTCGCAAGTCGCGCGGTCGGCCGATTGGATCAAACTCCAATTCGAAAACCAGAAGCAACATCAATCGGTGGTCGGCCCGCTGGTGCAGCCGGGCGACGAGTTCTCGGTCTCACAAACTCAGTTCGAGGTTCTGGAAGGCCAGAGTGTGACGCTGACGGCCAAGGCGGGCGGGGCGCAAAAGGTCATCTGGGTTCTCGAACATCCCTTGTACAAATCGGTCAGGGCGACAGATCGGTTCTCTTACACGTTCAAAGGGGGGCGAGTCCTCCGCGATGAGTACGTGAAGTTGCATTTCAAAGCGATCTACCCCAACGAATTGAAGTCCCAAGTCATCGCGATCACGATCAAGGAAGACATCCCGGAGCCCGATTTCACGCTGTCAGCTCCGGCAACCTGGGACGGGAGACAGACAATTGAGATCGTGCCGCAAATCGCAAATATGGCTGCGATGCGGGCCAAAGGAGTCGATCAACTGAAATTCCGATGGGCCGTCGACGATGTCGCAGTGATCAAGGAAGTCGTGCCGGGAAAACTGATCCTCAAACGGGCTCAGGGGAGCGGCACGTTGCAAGTCGATGTCGCCATCAGCAATGGCGGAGGGTGGCACGGCACAACAGCCACGATCGCCGTAAAGGAGCCATCGCCGAGCAAAGACCCGTGGGTGCCGCGGCCTCTGACCGCCAACGAGCAGCCCGATGACAACCAGTTCTTTGCCCGCGACGACAAGAACGAAGGGATGCTGGTCTACGCGGGTACGCTCGCGGACGCCGCCGATGCGGTCTTCGTGCGAGTCTTCGCCGACGACCGGCTCTTCCAGACTGAGGTCGGAAAACTGACTGCCGACAAGACCTATTCGTTGTCGGTGAAGCTCAAGCCGGGACTGATCAAGTATCGCACCGAGTTCGGCTCGAAGACCGGCGACAGGGAGACCGTGCTGCACACCGCATCGAACCTCGTTTGCGGCGACGCCTTTCTGATCAACGGCCAGTCGAATGCCGTGGCCACCGACATCGGCAAAGACGATCCGACATTCACCAGTGACTGGATTCGCAGCTTCGGCAGCACGGCGGGCGACCCGAACAACTCGCGGCTGAATCGCTGGGGCAACGCCGTCGCGCGCGACCGCATGGGTGGCAAAGCCGAGATCGGCTACTGGGGCCTGGAGTTGGCGAGACGGCTGGTCGAGAGCGAAAAGATCCCGATCTGCATCCTCAACGGCGCAGTCGGTGGGACTCGCATCGACCAGCATCAACGGAACCCGGCCGATCCAACCGACGTCACCACGATCTACGGCCGGCTGCTGTGGCGAGTTCAACAAGCCCGGCTGACTCATGGCATTCGCGGCGTCCTGTGGCATCAGGGCGAGAACGACCAGGGGGCGGACGGCCCGACCGGCGGCTTCGGCTGGGAGACCTACCGGCCACTCTTCATCGACCTGGCCGCCGCCTGGAAGGAGGACTACCCCAACATCCAGCACTACTACGTCTTTCAAATCTGGCCGAAGGCGTGTGCGATGGGGATCAACGGCTCGGACAACCAACTGCGCGAGGTCCAGCGCACCCTTCCCTCGCTCTTTTCAAACCTGAGCGTCATGTCCACGCTCGGCATCAAGCCGCCCGGCGGCTGCCATTTTCCAATCGAAGGCTACGCCGAATTCGCCCGCCTGATCGGCCCGCTCATCGAACGCGACCACTATCACCGGCAGTTCGACCAATCGATCACCGCTCCAAACCTGAAGCGAGCCTCCTTCACGAGCGACAAGCACGACGAACTGACCCTTGAGTTCGATCAAGACATCACCTGGTCAGACACCCTGACGAGCCAGTTCCACGTCGGCGGCAAAGCCGGCCAAATCGCCTCGGGATCAGCCCACGGCCATCGCATCACGCTCCAACTGAAGAGCCCGTCGAAGGCCAGCAAACTGACCTATCTCGACAGCGCCTCATGGAACCCGAACAACCTGCTCTACGGCCAAAACGGCCTCGCCGCGCTGACATTCTGCAACGTCCCGATCGAGACGCCCAAGGTTACTCCGTGACACTTCATCGTCAGAGATCGAGGGGTCGCATTCCGCAATCGCGAGGACATCGTGACCATCCGCTCGCAGACGTTCGACGATCCCGCGCTCGATGCTTTCGTCGGCGACAAGATTCATCACACCAACTCGGCAACGGGGTAAATGACGTCAGCCCGTAGTGCGCGACCAGCGAACTGCAACGCGGCCAAGACACCCTCGCGCGTCAATCTCGGATGGGCCGCCAGCAACTGTTCGACGGTTTCACCGGCCGCGAGCTTCTCAAGGATGAGTTCGACGGTGATTCGCGTCCCGGCCACGACGGGTTTGCCCATCATGATTGCAGGGTCCGAGTGAATGAGTTGTTCAGTCATCTGACGTACCTCCAAACCGTGTTACCAAGACTATTGTCATCGGGGAAACAATTCGCGTTCGATCTGCATTCCGACCATCTCGATCGCACAATCATGGCCAATGCGCAGCGTGAATGTCACCCGATCAGGATGGGCGTGTCTCGCCGAGCGAGTGGCGTCACTAAAACTCTGGCCGAGGAAGTACGTGGCGAACTCCGGTTCAATCGCGGCGAACTCATGCAGATGGTCTCGTTCCAACTCGGCCCGCCAGCGGGTTTCGTAGAGTTCTTTGGCCCTCTTGGCGATCTCACGAGAATCGGCTCGGTCAACCATGATCGCTCCCACCTTTCCTCGAAGACATCCGACAACCGTGCAGGTGTGGCTAAGGTCCACGCTTCGTGGCCCCCAGCGAAGTAGCATCTGACGCGCCACGAAACTGGGGGCGGCGAAGCGCCGACTCCAGCCACCCCGCCGAGAAAACCTCGCGCCGATCAAACGGCGGTGTGAGACATGCAGGCTAGGAGAATCAACCTCTCGTTCAGTGCTTGCTTTTTCACAAACGATTGAGCATTCTCGCAAATAACGCTGCATCACCCCAATCGGTACTTAGCTGCGTGCAACAAAGCTCAACTGTCGTCCTTTGTTTTTCTTTCGCACTCGGAGATTGACATGCCTGTAATCGTCACCATCAATATGTACTCGGGGCGCCCAAATCCAGCTTGGGAGCTTTCAGACGCTGACGCACAAACACTTGTCGAACTGCTCGGTAAGAATCGTGAGCCCTGCAAATTGAAGTCACCTGCAAGCTTGGGAAAACTCGGCTACCGCGGTGTACAAATTGAATTTGTGGCTGAACCGGCTCCCTTCAACTCACTTCGGGCATTCGATGGAGTCCTCGAATCCTCAACCGTCGACGCGCCAAACTTCATCGATAACAACAGCGAAGTTGAAGACTTCTTGGTAAAGACATCGGGACTTACTCTGTCGGATGATGAAGCGACATATATTCAACAGGAGATCGAAAAAAACGTGCGCGGCGGTGTGGCTAATTCAACGAACGCGTTTCGATTGATGGCCGCCCCGCCATTCAACCCGAGCAAATGGAATAATGATCCGAATGTGTGTCGGAATAACAACTGTTACAACTACGCCAACGACACAATTACCAACACATTTGCGCAACCTGGTCGTGGCAGCGGCCAAAACGGGCCCTATCCTTATTCGTGTACTGGTACAGGCAAGGCGGCAAAACGCGACGGACAGCGCCCCATCGCCAATCCAGATATCACACCCAGTCACGGCCATATCATCGCATTGGTAATTGCTAAGACACAGTTCGTCGATTATCATTGGTATCGGCGCGACAAAAACAAAATGTGGTCGCACAAGCCGGGCTATGATCCCGCTCGAAATACAGATGACTCGGGCAACTTGATTTCTGACCCGCGAAAGTGCGATCGCGGACCGTACGACATCTTTTGTGGATTTTATCACTGCTTACCATCGGAGACTCGAATCCGTTAACTAACCGAGAGCCAACACGGCGCTCAGCCCAACCGGCGGATCCTCGGTCGTTCGGAGTAAAACGGCGGATGGTACAAAGCAGAGTTCTTGGCTAAATGGCCAGAATGATTTGTCATGCTACGTAATTCGATTTTGTAATCGCTAGATAGTACGAGAAGGAGAACTCAAATGCCCGAAGTTTTTACGACACGTTTTACGAAACCCGACGACAGCAGGAACCATCTGGATCTGCTTCGGGGCCTAATTGACTCAGCGCGGGGGACGATCCACGTCGTGATCTCGCATTTCAGTGGTAATGCAGCCGCGGCTTCATGGCGGGATGGTTCTTCGGTAGGTGCTGACGTCGTGCCATCGCATTTCAGTTGTGACGCTGCGGTGTCGAATACACTGGGCGAGGACGCAACCATTTCGGGTGCCTTCAATGCGGCGATAGCACGAGGTGTTACCGTTCGCGCGATTGTGCGTTGCGATCAGCGAGGCCATGGGTTGGTCGTGCCGCAGGATGGTGCATCCGAACTAATTCAGCCGTCCGGTTGCTTCGGGAATTCCTTGCACACGAAGCTCTTTCTCTTCGAAGAGACTATAATGAATGATGGCCGGGATGCACGATTTGTATCGGTAATAGGATCATTCACTCTGACGGGGGCTTCTGCGCGGAAACATCAAAATGCAGTGTGCGTGGAGGACGAGGTTCTTTATACCGTCTTGCAGCAGCAATGGGAGACGATGAAGGAGAAGGGTAAAAATAAGGTCGGATTGGACTGTGAAGCCGCGATGGAAGATCCATTGCTCGTTGAAGACTGCAGCACAACGGCATACTCGTCACAAAAGAAAGTAAGTGTTTACTTGTTCCCCTTTCGTTCAGGCGATCCAATCGTAAATACCATCCGCAAGTTTCGCGGGGCGCCTAATGGAGATGAGCGTCCGCTAGCGCGGGTGGCCATGGCACGGTGGACGTCGGGGCGAGACGAGATCGTTGAAGCAGTCAGGGATAAATTGAAGGAAGGCGTTCGATTCTGGATGGTGTTGCGAGTAGACGCTGACAACGGCGTAGACCCGGCGATTTACGAGGTTTTCAAAAAATTAAGGAAAAAGTACCCCGATCAGCTCGAACTTCATAAGTCTGTGATTGGTACGCGGAACATCGACGTGCATTCGAAGTACCTGACATACAAGGGGTATTACGGCGAAGGTGAAGACTGGGAGCGTCTGGTCTGGACCGGCTCGGTAAATTGGACGACATCAGCACTTCGTAGTAATGATGAAATCTTGTTCAAGATTCGGGACGAGACGACCTACGATGCGTTTGCGCAAAATTTTAAAGACTTGAAAGATTTGATTTCTGTCGATTGACGTATAACCCGCCTAGTGCCACGGCGGGCAGCATCGCTCATTCTCGGTCACTCCGCCAACGTTTCCCACGGGTTGAACTCACTCGCGCAGCGGCAGGAGCCGGCGAGGTCCACCAAGGTGCTGAGGCCGGGTTCGAATTCCCCTTCGACTGTGGGGAGTGGCTCGGTGGCGGACCAGCCCCAACTGCGGAAGTGTCGGCGGCCGGCGGCGTGGCAGACAGTCCAGGCGGTGCGGTCGAATTTGTGGAGGCTTTCGAGAGCCAGCGGCAGGAGGCGGTCGCCTTGTTGGAGGACGTCGATCTCCAGCAGGTTGATGTCGGACTCAAAGTAAGCGTCGCGTTTGCGCAGGTATTTTTCCTTGTCGAGCAGACCGAAGACGCCCTTGTTTGTCGGAGACAGGATTTCGGCCGCGGCCACGACGCGATTCTCGGGAGCCCGCCGGATCAGCAGGCTGTATTGCTCGAAGAGTTCGAACTCTTCTTCGACTTCGAGCACGGTGGCGGAGGCACGTTCGGACAATGTTCCGATCGGGACGTTCGTGTCCGGACGAGCAACACTCAAGTCGGGAGCGAAGGCGGCAAATGGTTCCGTCGCGCCGGGAGAAATCAGGACCGACTCCGATTCGACAACGATCGCCAGTTCTCGCGGCAGTTGCGGTCGCAGGAGTTCGCGGATCTGCAACAGCCAGTCCTTGTGGAAGTAAGCCCACAGCCGTTTCTGCTCGATCCGCGTGAGAAGTTCGGGGATGTCAGTCACGATCAGACCTCTTCGGATGGATTTCTGTTCCAATGCTCCGGCCGGGAACGAGACTCAATGTGATCCATTCGCCGTGTCGTCCGCCGTCCAGTCTTCAAAGTTCAGTCCGGGGATGCGGGCGAAGTCGATGGTGTTTCGCGTGAGAAGCGTCATTCCCCGTGAGAGGGCGATGGAGGCGATGCGGAGATCGGCGGTGCCAATACGAATCTTTTGTTGTCGCAAACTGTCGGAGATCACCGCGGCACGATCATCGAAGGGAAGGATTCGAGAACTGGCAAAGCTGCTCAGCAATCGCTGGAACATCTGAAAGGCGAAGACGACTTTCGGCGTGGCCTTCGCACGATTCAAGAACGAGTTCCATCCCTCGACTTGCTCTTGGAATGCAATGATGGGAACGAAGAACTGGCTGGGATCTTGGGTGGCAATCCGCCGCCGCAGCGTAACCTGCTCGGCGGTCGGCTCATTCTGGAGGATTGAAAAATGATCTGTATCGAGCACGAACATGCTCACGGTTCCTCATCATCGGCGGGGCGTTGAGACATCCGCCACTCCCTGCCCAGCCGGATCACCTCGGCAAATTCGGGGAACTCGGACATCGAACCAACGACGGAATCGAGCCAATTCGAGTTTGGCGGGGGAAGGGGACTCGGCTCAGGCAACCGATTTGGCGACGCTACCAAACGCTTTACTTCCGCTAATTCCCTTTCCAACGTGCTGACACGCTCTTCAAGCAGTTCAATCGTCATTTCGTCACTCTCCTTTTTGATGGTCGTCTCTGCACCTGCACGACTGAAAGCGGAACTCATTCTATGGCACGGTCAACTCGACAAGTTCGCCGCGTTTCTCTTGGAGCTCGCGGGCGGTGTCGGGGTCGACGTAGTCGCTGTGGCAGGCGGCTTTGGCTTCGGCTTCGGCGGTCATGACCTTTTTGGTTTTGGCGGCGAGGCGGTGGATTTCGTCGGGGCTGAGGACGCCGCGTTTGCTCAGGATGTCTTGTTGTTCGGGGGTGAGGGCGGCGGAGACTTTGGCCTTCTCCCATTGGTAGTTCTCGTCCTTGCCCGAGGTGAATTCGACGATCTCCTTGCTGATGCGGACGCTGCACCAGTCGTGGCCGCACATGGCGCAGAAGTCGGTGTCGACGTCGAGGTCTTCGTCGTGGTAGGCCCGGGCCGTGTCGGGGTCGAAGCTGAGATCAAAATGCTTCTGCCAGTTGAGGGCTGCGCGGGCTTTGGTCAGTTCGTCGTCGCGGTCTCGCGAGCCGGGGATGCCCAGCGCGACGTCGGCCGCGTGGGCGGCGATCTTGTAGGCGATGCAGCCCTGCTTCACGTCGTCCTTCTTGGGGAGGCCGAGGTGTTCCTTGGGCGTCACGTAACAGAGCATTGCCGCGCCGTGATAGCCGGCCGCGGTCGCTCCGATGCAGCTTGTGATGTGGTCGTAGCCGGGGAAGATGTCCGTCACGAGTGGGCCGAGGACGTAGAACGGCGCTCCGTGGCAAAGCCGTCGTTGGAGCTTCATGTTGAACTCGATCTGATCGAACGGGACGTGGCCCGGTCCTTCGACCATGACTTGCACGCCCTTCCGCCAGGCTCGTTCGGTCAGTTCACCGAGTGTCACGAGTTCGGCCAACTGCGCTTGATCCGTCGCGTCGGCCAATCCCCCCGGGCGGAGCCCGTCGCCGATCGAGAACGTCACGTCGTACTCGCGCATCACGTCGCAGATTGCCTCCCAGTGGTCGTACATTGGGTTCTGTTTGTTGTGGACCAGCATCCACTTGGCGAGCAACGAACCGCCGCGGCTGACGATGCCGATCAGCCGTTTCTGGATGAACGGCAGATGCTCGCGCTGGACGCCGGCGTGAATCGTGAAGTAGTCGACCCCCTGCGCGGCCTGCTCCTTGAGCGATGCGATGATGATTTCGGGCGAAAGCTGTTCGATGCGGCGGCCGATGATCATCGAGTAGATCGGGACGGTCCCGATCGGCACGGTGCTGTTGCGGATGATGGCCTCGCGGCAGGCGTCGAGGTCTCCGCCGGTCGACAGGTCCATGACGGTGTCGGCTCCCCACCGCTCGGCCCACTTCAGTTTGTCGACCTCTTCGTCGGTGCTCGATGAGACGGGCGAGGCCCCCATGTTCGCGTTGATCTTCGTCTTCGACGCCCGCCCGATCGCCATCGGGTCGAGCTGATAGCCGAGATGCACCTTGTTGGCCGGGATCACCATGCGTCCCGCCGCGACTTCGTCTCGCACCTGTCTTGGATTCAGATGCGGCTCACGTTCGGCAACTCGGTACATCTCCGGTGTGATGACTCCGAGGCGTGCCCATTCCAACTGTGTGACGGGTTCGAATCCCTTCGGAAAGTCCACTCGTCGGGCCGAGCTGTCGCCTTGCAGGAAGACCACGAACGACTGATTGGGATCGAAACCCACATGAGCGTTGTGTGGATCAACGACCGTCAAAGCATCGACGGTTGTTGACCATCCATCGGGCAAAAAATCCCACGCGGTCTTCTCCGACGGGGCGGGCATCCCCGGCGTATCGGGCGAGGCAAACGTGAGTGCCCCCTCGCGACCCGGCTTGATCGCGGGGCGAAGAGCAAAGCTTCCCGGCGTCGTCCCCTGAGCGGTTGTGGACGGGTTCTGCCCGAGCGGCGGCAACTGATACGAACGATCCATCACGGCGGTCTTCATGCGAGGCAAACTCCAGCGAGCAAATGCGATGACCGGCAATCGGTCAGAATGGTTTCCAGCGGGGAGCATGGTAGTCCGCGCGAGGGGACTTTTCAAAACGCCCCACCGGTTAGCGCTGCCCACTTCGTTCAGAGAAGTCGTATCGGAGCGGTCGATGCTGTTCGACTCGAAAGCTGGCAGGCGTGAGCGCGATCTGTTAGAGGTTGGCACGTCAGCGGCGGGCGAGTCGCGTGGGCGTCAGCCCACTTGAGACTTCCGAGCGGGGCGGCGTCAGCCCCCTGGCTCTTGGGCGT
>JANODP010000365.1:0-3351 GCA_031412755.1 Schlesneria sp.
CGCCCTACGGAACCAGTACGGCGGAGAATTCGGCCAGCGGTGTCTGTTGTCGCGGCGGCTGATTGAACGCGGCGTCCGGTTCATCGAGGTGTCGCATAACCTGAACTTCCTCAACGGCACCGGCTGGGACGTCCATAACGACGGGATTGAGAACCAGCACAAACTGATTCAGGAACTCGACACGGCCCTCTCGTCGCTGGTCCTCGATCTGGAGCAAACCAAACTCCTCGACAAGACGCTGATCGTCGTCGGGACCGAGTTCGGCCGACCGGCCTCCTTCGACGGCGGCGGCGGACGCGGGCATCACGGCAAGTGCTTTAGTATTGCGCTGGCGGGCGGCGGCCTGAAGAACGGCCTCACGATTGGTGAGACAGACGAACTGGCGATGAAGATTGAATCGCGCCCGGTGTCGGTCCCCGATCTCCACGCGACGATCTACGCCACGCTCGGCATCGACAGCAAGAAGCA
Source organism: Schlesneria sp. (assembly GCA_031412755.1). Lineage (GTDB taxonomy): Bacteria > Planctomycetota > Planctomycetia > Planctomycetales > Planctomycetaceae > Schlesneria. Next base: position 469 of record JANODP010000365.1, read on the forward strand.
CCTCTACGCCGGAGACCGCCCCGTCCCGATCACCGACGGCGGCGAACCGATCCGCGAACTGTTTGCGTAGCCGCCCGTTGAAAAAACCGTGGCACATGTTGCCAGCTTGTGCGTGTCTGGACGACATGAAATGGGCACAGCCCAGAAATCGACCTGTCCCCCTTTCACTCCTTGAGCCGCCATCTTCTTTTCACTCAGCAGAAACAGGAAACTGTCATGTCCGTCCGACGTTGGTGTTTCGTCATCATGCCTTTTGATACATCGCTCGACTCGGTTTTTAAGGTTGTTCGGAACACGATTGAAAGCCTGGGGCACGGTTGCAGGCGTGCGGATTTAAACAAGAAGGCTGGCAACCTTCTCGACCTGCTCGTCTCTGACATCGAGCATGCCGACTTGATCATTGCCGATACAACAGGACACAACCCAAGTGTCTTCTACGAAATTGGCGTCGCCCATCGCATACACGACACGCAACGCGTCATTCTCTTGCATCCAACTGGAACCGAGATGCCGCCGGATTTGGCTGGAATGAAATGGCTGGAATACGACCCAAACAACCTCAGCCACTTGAGAGCGGAATTGGAAGAGTGGGTGCGAATCGCGCTAGACGATTCCTTTCCGGGTGCTCAAGGGATGCATCCCAGCAAGGAACTTCGTACTCAAGAGATTGTCCGGGCGTGTGAGCTGATTGCCCAGGATTGGAACAATCCCGCCGGAGCCGAACGTGTTATCCGCTCGATGGCTGGCATTGCGTCCGTGGCAATCAGTGACCATGAACCACCAGACGAACCGGGGAGGCCGAGCACGTACCAACGTCTGCTGTTGGAGGAGCGGAACGGTCTGCTGAAGCTACTCAACTAGGGTGCGACCATGAAATTGATTTTGCACCCACCGCGTAAGCACGAACCCGGAAAACCATGGGAAAGATTGGCGCTGCGGCTGCATCGACTGATCGGTTTGTTAGACGGCAAGAGTGATTCAAAAAACCCCGAGCAACGGCAACTCGACCGTCTCGTCGCCAGTCATTGCCAAGTGACCATTTCTAACATACCTCGCCCGAATACGCTGATCTTGGGCAGGCGAAAGTGCTTCGAAGCATTGCGGCGCGGTTTGGGGCGCGGATTTGAAACCACTTACTGGACAACTACCGCCAAAGAGGTCGAACAGATTGTCCAGGGTTTTGACAATGTATTCGATGACTGTCGGAAATCCTGTCCGGATAATCAGGCCGCGATCACCGAGTTGGAGAAAGCGCTAAGTGATTATAAACAGAGCGTCGGAAAAGGCTGGAAAAAGTCCAAGTTGCCCCCGCTCTCGTAGAGCAGGATCAAAGGAAGAGAATCACAAGGGGACAGGTTCAATTGCGGCCGGGCGTGCCACTCAAATGATCACGCTGCTGGAACGGCGTCCGTTTTGAGGCAGTTCTGAATCTGTCGGACTGCCTGGCGCAGGCGCTGGCTGTTTTCGACGATGGCCAGTCTGAGATAGCCTTCGCCCTCTTCGCCGAAGCCGCGGCCGGGGCTGACGGCGACGCCGCCCTCTTGCAGCAGCTTCATCGAGAAGTCGATCGAGCCCATCTGCGACCACGGTTCGGGGATCTTCGCCCAGACGAACATGCCCGCCTTTGGTTTCTCGACGTCCCAGCCGATGCGGTTGAGGCCCTCGACGAGGGCGTCGCGGCGGATCTGGTATTCCTTGGCGATCGCCTCGACGGCCGGTTCGCAGTTGCGCAGCGCGATGATCGCGGCGATCTGGCTCGCCTGGAAGATGCCGTAGTCGTAGTAGCCCTTGATCGTGGCGAGGGCGCGGACCATCTCGCGGTTGCCCGAGCAGAAGCCGATGCGCCAGCCGGCCATGCTGAAGCCCTTGCTCATCGTGGTCATCTCGACCCCGACGTCGATGGCGCCGGGCGTCGCGAGGAAGCTCGGAGCCTGATAGCCGTCGAAGCAGATGTCGGCATAGGCGAAGTCGCTGATCACCAGGAACTTGTACCGCTTGGCGAGCACGACCAGTTCGTCGAAGAACTTCTGCTCGATGCAGGTGCCCGATGGATTGTGCGGGAAGTTGGCGACGACCAGTTTCGGCTTGGGATAGAGGTGCTCGCAGGTGTACGCGACGTTGCGGAGGAATTCGGCGGGGTCGCGCACGTCGAGGGCGATCACGTTGCCCGACGCCAGCATCACCGAGTAGGCGTGAATCGGAAACGTCGGCGCGGGAACGATCGCCGTGTCGCCCGGCCCCATCAGCGCCAGGCACATGTGGCTGAACGCCTCTTTCGACCCGAGGCACGCGATGACTTCGTCGTCGCCGTTCAACTTGACGCCGTACTTGCGGTCGTAGCGCTTGGCAACCTCCTTGCGCAGGCTGGCGATGCCGTTGGCGACCGAGTACCGGTGGTTCTTCGCCTCCAGCAACGCCTCGTGCATCTTGTCGACGATCTGCGAGTCGGGAGCATCCGTCGGGTTGCCCATGCCGAGATCAATGACATCCACGCCGGCGACGCGCTGCTGGTACTTCAGCTTGTTGATCTTGCCGAACAAATACGGCGGCAGCCGCTTCAAACGATCCGCGACGGGGATCGAAAAGGGATTGTCGGCCAGGGGAATTTCGGATTCGTTGCGCATGGACGGGTCTCGTGATTCGGCCGGGTGAATGAGAGCGCGAGGGAACTCTAGGCGATGTCGCGGCGGATTCTAGCAGACACCAGAAATGGTCGGAAGTTCGGTCCGAGCGACGGTATTGGACGATGCACTTAGCCCGGAGGGCGACAGAGGGTAGCCCGCGGCGCGAGCCGTGGGTGGCGTGGCTTTGACTTTGACTAGAAGCAGTTTCAAAACCGGTTTCGGAGCGGGGGACGTGAGTCCCCTGAATGCGGCCGTCACT
>JANODP010000366.1:0-8860 GCA_031412755.1 Schlesneria sp.
TCTACATCACCAGCCTGTCCCGCGTCATCCGCCCCACCGCCAACGACCTCGACAACCCCCAACTCCTCCACAGACTCGCCAAGACGATCGCTCCTACCAAAACTTGACTCAAAGAGTCATATTTGGAACTCGAAGGAGTCCGAAGCAGTGGCACGGCTCGGTTGTGTGTGCATCGACCGGGCGCGAGCCACGTAGGCCAGTCAGCCGCGAGACTGCTCCTCGTAGGAGACAATCGTGGTGACGACCGCCGTCACCTGGGCTTGATCCAGCCGATGGATCAACCTGGCGCGTTCGGCGCTGTCGGCCCGCTCCAGCACGCTGATGTGGTCAGTGTCGAGGACGAGCATTCGCACGCTTTCCGGCGCGGGGTTTTGGACGCTGCGACTCGCGATACTCGCGGCCCAGCCTCATCGCCTCGTCAAACGCCGGATCGTTGGCGAACGCACCGATGATGCTGCGCCATCCCGCAGGCTCGGGCGGCAACCGCTGCTTCAGAGTCGTCAACTCCGACTCCAGTTCGGCCACTCGTACATTCAATGTCTTCTTGGTCATCGCCGCCTCACAGCAGAGAAAGATAGATCGGGTGGCAAACAAGCCACCCGATCCTGATGAACCAATTGCAATCGTTCAACAAGCCCGCAGCTTCGCCTGCAATGCCGGGTTGAGCCTGCGCTGGCGAATCGATTCGACCGTCGAGAGCCGAAGTTCGATGTCCCGGTTCAGTTCCTCTTCGTGGTCGTAGTAGTAGGCCAGTGCGCCGTAGATCTGCGCCAGGCTCAGGTGAGGATACTGGCGCTGAATCTTGTCGGCGTCCCAGTGATGGGCGAGTCGATCCAGGGCGACTTCAATCACCTTCGTCGTCGTCCCCTCAATGAGGGGAACACCGTCCGATGAAAGCTCGACATGGGCGTAGGCCAGCGCGGACATCGTGTGCTCCCTCAGTTCGCCTTTGCCTGGACGTTGTCTGCCGGAGGCTTGGGTGGTTCGAACTTGAAGAGTTCCTGGGCGTTGGTGCCGTTCCAGACTCGGAAGATGCCGTCTTCGCCGCCCGCCACGACGAGGGCTTCATCGCGAGTGCAGGCGGTGGCGTAGACGAAGTCGGTCGGGCCGGCGAAGTTGCGGGTGTTGCCGCCGTCGTTCGAGCGGTGCATTTTGACCGTCTTGTCGCCGCTGCAACTGATCAGGTTGTCGCTGGCTCCGATGTACTGGATCGACGTCACCTGCTTCGCGTAGTTCTGGATCGTGCGGTGCTGTTCGCCCGTCTCGACGTTCCAGACCTTGATCGCGTTGTCGGCGCCGGCACTCGCGATGCGGCTGCCGTCCGACTTGAAGCTCACGTCGAGCACGTGATGCGTGTGTCCCTCGAACGAGCGGATCAGCTTGCCGGTTTCGACGTCAAACTGCTTCACGAACTTGTCGGCCGCGCCCGAGACGAGTTGCTTCCCATCGCGCGAGAAGTCAATGCCGAAGACCGTATCGCTGTGAGCGTCCACAAACTGGCGGGCGATCGCCTTGGTCTCAACGTTCCATAGGATCAACTCGCCGCTGCGTGACGGTTCGCCGCCGCCGGTCGCGAGCAGCTTGCCGTCGGGACTGAAGGCGAGCGACACAACGCGGTTCACAAACGCCGACTTCGCCAGATCGAGCATGTTCTCGGGAGCGGGGCCGAGCGTCGCGATCAGCTTCCATTCGGGATTGGCATCCCACGCCATGACGGCCTTGTCGTCGCTCGCACCGACGAGCAACCGGTTCGGGCCGGAGACCAGCATCCCGACACCCGCCTTGTGTCCGACGATCTCTTCCAGCGGCTTGCCCGTCGTGCCGCTCCACAGGCGGATCGTGCCGTCATCGCCGGCGGTCGCGATCAGCTTGCCACCATCCACGAATGCGACCGACTTCACCGGCTTGTCGGTTGCAGGCAATTCGGTCTTCGCCTGATTGAAAACGGTTTCGACCTGCTTGCCTGCGGCGGTCTCGGCGTCGAACAGTGTCTTCGCCGCTGTTTGCTGTTCCAGCGCCGAAGCCTGGCCCTTCTCGGATTGAACGACCGTCTTGGCCGAGGCATCGAAGGCGTCCTGAGCCTTCTTCACCGCTTCGGCTTCCTTGGCCAGAGCCGCATCGGCATCGGCCTTCTTCTTCTTGAGTGCTTCATCGTCCGGCTTGGCGTCGAGTTCCGCCTTCGCCGCAGTGGCGGCGGTCTGCGCCACGTCCTGCTTCGGCTTGGCTTCGGTCAGTGCCTTCTCCATCGCGGCCTTTTGTTCGACCGCCTTCTTGGTCGCCTCTTCGCGTTCCTTGAAGTTCTTCTCGGCCGCCTTGAAGCCCGCGTCAGCCAACGCCACGCGCGACTTCGCCACGGTGTCGCTGTCGGTCAGCAGGAGGACATTGCGCTGCGCGGCGATGTTGCCCTTCATTTCGGCAGCGGGGTTCGCGTCGATCTTCCACAGACGGGCATTCGGACCACCGGCCGTCACGAGGAACAGTCCATCCGGCTTCACAGCCAGAGCGGTGATGGGAGCACCATGATTCCCGGTGCGGGCTTGCGCCCCGGTGGCGATCTCCCAGACGCGCCACGTGGCGTCCGTGCTGGCCGACACGAGTTGCGTTCCGGCAGGCAGGAGCAGTGCGAGCGATGTGGCGGGCGCGGTGTGGCCCTTCATTTCGACGACGGCCTTCACCGGCTCGGCCGCTTTGTCGCCCTCGGCGGGCTTCGGCGCTTCAAACGGGACGGCCCAACCGCGAATGAAAAAGTCGCCTGCGTGCCCGGAGAAGATGCGCGTTCCATCGAGGTTCAGCGCGAGGCTCGTTACTTCCTGGGGCGTCTCCAACGAACCAGCCACGGCTCCATCGGCGACGTTCCACAACTTAATCGTTTTGTCCTTCGAGCCACTGAACAGCTTGGTTGAGTCGGCCGAGAAGGCCAGACCCGCGACCGGTCCCGCGTGTCCGGCCAGCATCTTCTTGGCGTTCGGATCGGCGAGACTTTGCAGCGCGATCGAGTTGTCTGCGCGTCCGATCGCCAGCCACTTGCCATCGGCCGAGACGGCCATCGCCGTGACCGCCTGATCTTGAGCGAAGGCACCGCGCGACACGTTCGCCGCCCGTTGCCACAGCTTCACCTCGCGATAGCCGGCCGACGCGAGGATGTTTTCTTGCGGATTGAAGGCCAGCGCGTGAACGAAGTCGCGGTGAGCGGCACCGCGCGGATAGAACGGTTTGTCGCCCAGCTTGATCGTCGCCAGCGCCGGGTCCTGCAACCGGGCGACATACTCGCCGGTGGCGACATCATAGAGATCGATCTGATTCGCGCGACCGCAGGCAGCCCAGCGGCCCCACGTCGAGAGCGCGGCGCTGTAGATCGAGTTCATGCTGGATGGAACCGACTGCCACGGGACGACCGTGTGCCCGGAGCCCATTCCCGCGACAGCGCCCTCTTCGATCCACTTCTTGAGGAGTCCCAATTCCTGCGGCGTGAACGCGGCAGCCGAGACCTTGTTCGGCAGCGGCGGCATCACCGGATCCATTGCCCGCGAGGCCACGTTGAAGATCAGGCTTTTGGCCGGATCCTTCGCCACCACGGCGGGACCGCGCTTGCCCCCCTTCAACATGGCGGGCACGTCTTCAAGAACCAGCTTGCTCTCGGCAACGGCCACGTTGTGACAGGCCACGCACTTCTCATCGAGAATCGGCTGAATGTCCTTCTCGAATTCGATGGGCCGTCCCAGATTGACGGCCGCCGGTTCAATCTGGCCGGCCTTCTTGGCAGCTTCCTGAGCTCCTGCCGTCAGTCCAGTTCCAAGCAACGCCAGCATTGTTAAGGAGAAGACAATTCTCATGATGCACCTTTGGACTGGGGCGATTCATCGCCGCTTTGGTTTCTGTTTCTGTGTCCTGGGAAAATGAAAGCGGCGATGAATCACCGCACTCCACGCTTATTTCACGACCTTCAACGCGACCGGTTGATCGACCGCGGCCTCGCCCTCCCATTGGGCGACCGCGCGGACGACCATGTTGGCGAGTTGGGCTTCCGGGGCGTCGGCAGCGGCTTCAACGAAGATTGAACCCGCCGATTGCTCCGCCGGAATTACGACGGGTTCGGCTTTGACGCCCGTCACGTTGGGAGGCAGTGGCAGCGTGAGCGTCACCGGACCGACGAAGCCGTTCTGGCGCTTGACCTCGCACTTCACCTCCACCTTGGCACCCTGTTTGATGCTGCCTCCGTCGGCCGGAGTGGCGGTGACCGTGTACGGTGCCGCCTTGACCGTGATGACGATCGGTGTCGTGGGGGGATGGAATTGGATGTTGGCCGCCTTGGCATAGGCATCGGCCGCCTTGAACCTGGCGTCGGTGGCGGTCTTCTCGGCGATGGCCGCCTTGTTCTTGTCATCCGCCGTTTTGAGATCGGCTTCCGATTTGACCTTCGCCGCGTCCGCCAGCTTCGCCACCGCGTCGGCATCGACGCGAGCCTTCTCAGCGGCGGCTTGTGCGTCCGTCGCCGTCTTCACAACGGCTTGAGCCTCGGTCAACTTCTTCTCGGCGGCGGCTTTGGCATCCGCGTTGTCGCCGGCATTTTTCAGAGCTTCGGCGGCAACCTTTTCGGCGGCCTGCGCGTCGGTCAGCACCTTGTCGGCAGCCGCCTTCGCGTCGGTCAGTTTCTTGAGGTTCGCTGCATCGTCGGTCGCTTTCTTGACGGCAGCGTCCTTCGTGGCGGTCGCGACTTTCAACGCTTCAGCCGCCGCGTTCGCGGCCGTCTCCGCCGCGGTGAACTCCGCCTTCGCACGATCGGCCTTCGCCGGGTTCTTGCGGTACGAGACCTGGGCCTGGCCCGTCAGGTACATGACATAGGTTCCGACCGGCACGTTGGGAGGAACGAAGACGCGGAAGACTTCGTCGGTCTTCTCCTTCGCGATCGCTTTGTTCTCGACCTGAGTATTCGGCGGCTGGCCGACGAATGTCAGCGTGACCGGCTGGTCGAATCCATTCCGCCGCGTGACCTTCACCGGCACCAGAATCTGCCGATTGTGATTGGCATCCACGCGATGCACGTCCGTGGTGAGCTGGTACGGCGAGGGTTCCTCGACGACGGAGAGTTCGATCGACTGGGCGACTCGCGCGTCGCCCGGCTGATTCGCAACGGCCGCGTTCCAAATCACGGTGCCGTATCGCACGGCATGAGCCACCTCGCGAGCGGCGGCATTCCTGGCAGCCTCAGCCTGTGTGACCGCGGCCTTCGTTTCGTTGACCTTGGCATCGGCGGCCGCCTTCGCATCGGCCAACGGTTTGAGGGCCGCTGCGGTCGCCGTCACCTTGGTCTCGGCGTCTGCCACCTTTTTCTTCAGGGCCTCGTCGTCGGTCTTCGCGGCGAGTTCCGCCTGGGCGGCTTTCAGGGCTTCATTGGCTTTCGCCAGATCATCGGCCGGTTTGACGAGAGCCTTCTCCGCCGCAGCCTGAGTATCGACGGCCGTCTTTGCCGCTGCTTGAGCCGCCGTCAATGTTTCCACGGCAACGGGGTTGTCAATCCGCGCCTTGGCGACCAGCTTGATCGTTCCCGCCCACGCCGGAGCATCTTCGGCTGAGGAGAAGACGATGACTCCGCTCGAGGGTGTGGCACCAAAACTGATGTCGCGACAGGTGACTCCCGGCGGCAGGCCCTCGGCCGAAACCGTGATCGGACCGACAAAGCCGTCGCGCCGGAAAGCCATCACGTTGACCGGGAAATGGTCACCTCGGCGCAAGGAGATCCCCGACGGTGCTGCCTGGCGGGTCCCCGGTGGCGTGAGGGCTGTCGCAATCGCAGCCACCCGAAAATCGGGAGTCTCCCTGCGGATGATGAGTCGATACTGGAGGCTCGCATCGCCGCGGGCACTGCCGTAACGGTCGCGCAACGTGAGGCGATAGCTGCCGTCGGCCGGTGCCACAAACTTCACGGCCGAATCGTCGTTGACGGTGTCGAACAGATTGACCAGCGGATTGGCGGGATCGTCGTCCAGGGTGCTGATCCGCGTCAGGACTTCCTCACCCTTCTCGTTCTTCTTCACCTGGTCCAGGACGGCGACGGGGTCCGCCGCAGAGCCCGCTCGATGAGCGATGATCTCGATCCAGAACGCATCCCTGGCCTTGGCCTCGAACGCAAAGCAATCGACGTCGTTTCGCGTCCCGAACTGTCCGGCGATCTCGCCCGGCACGGTGACCGGTTGCGCGGGTGCGCCCGGGTTGTTGGGTTCGACTTCGAGGACCGGGGCCGCGCTGCTCAGATAAACCATCACCGGATTGGACGGTCCCACGGGCGAGTTGACCGAGAACGGAACGGCATCCATCCCGGCCGAGAATGGTTCGAGAACCGTCTTCGGATCGAGCGTGTCCCCCTGAGCCGGAAGCGCGATGGAGACGACCAGCTTCTCCAGCGGCCGGCCGCGCAAGGCGACATCGGACGGCTGGCCTCCCGGCAGGTTGCGGCCATAAACCGTGTACTGTGCATTCGAGCCGGGCGTTCCCGCCGGAGGAACGATGAAGTCGATGTGCGGTCCCGTCGTGAGACTCAGTCGATACACATAGTCCTCACCCCCCGCGAACACGAAGTCATAGACTTTCACCAGGTACTCGCCGTCTGCGGGAAGCGTCACGTCGATGAGTGCGTCCTTGCTGACGAGCGTGTTCCTGGCGATGGTCAGTCGCTTGCCCGAGGAGTCGTACAGTTCGACGGTGGCATCGAGCTTGGAGTCCAACCGCCGGGCCATGCAATCGCCGAGAACCCGCTGCCCGGCCTTGCCCGCGAATTTGAACCAGTCGATGTCGGTCGCACCGTTGATGCGCCCGTTGACGGTCTGATTGAGTTCGACCGCACCCGCGACTTCGCGAGTGTTGTTGGGCTCGGTCTCGTTCAACTCTTTCTTCGCGCCGACGACGAACGTGCGCGGGTTGCTGATCCCGAAGAAGCCCACCGCGCGGACCTCGTAATTCCCCGGAGGGACGTCGGCCGAGACCGTCACCGCAAACTGGTTGGCCACCGGCGTCGGCTTGCCCGCCACATCCTGCATCTTCTGCGCGGCGACGATCCCCGGATGATTGAACAGCAGCCGGTTGACCTCTTCCAACTCCAGTCCATTCGTGATCGTCAGATCGACCGCCGTGCCAGCCTGGCCACCGGGTGGGAACACGGCCAGCAATCGAGTCGCTGGAAGCTGTGCATGGGTCATCGCGGCAGCGAAGTTCAAGACCGAGATCGCCAACGTGACGACAGCAATTCGGCTGCGCGAGATCAGTGTGTGGTTCATCGGAGTGACTCTCGATGTTCAAAGTGGGAGACTGCAACACTCAACAGGTTCGTTGTTGTTGCAGCCAGTATTCGCGGAAGGCCATCAGGCGGGGAAGCGATTCACGGTCCTTGGTTCGTCCGGCCGCCTGTTTGCTGGCGATGATGTCATCGGGGTGGCAGACCGGAAAACCGGCAACATCAACATGCCGTTTCCAGGCATCTTCAAAACATTCGATTCCATCAGGGGCAAAGATCAGGTCGAGGTCAAATGGGCCGTTCTTCAACTGGACGAAATCCCTGCCACGTTCAATGTCCGAAACATCTTGCGGGCTGAGGTTGAAGCCGAGCTCCTTGAGCGAGGCGACCAGAGCCCGGCCATTTTCAACGGATTTCAATGGGAACAGGTCTGCGTCCTGTGTGGTGTCGGGGAATCCGAGCAGGATCGCGGCGGACTTCCCGATGAACAGGTACGACACGCCATTTCGGGACAACGCATCCCGCACCTCCTCGGCCTGACGATATTCAAACGCTGCCATAGCCGAGCCAACTTGGAAGGCTCTCATTGCACCAGCGCCGGTATTCGGCGGTCGACTCGAAAGATCGAGAGGGTGCATCATCCAGCACCGGTTTGTAAGTCTTGATGAACGCATACCTCCAACGTTGGGGGAGAGGCCGCCGAGCGGCGGCTTCAAACTCCGCGCACCACTCGGCCGGAATCGACGGATGCTCAGTCGAAGCCATCGCATCTGACATGATGCTGCTCCCGGGAACTCACTACGATCAGTGGTTGAACAGGAACTCTTTCGAGTTGATCAGAGCCCAGATGATGTCTTCGTAGGCGAGCTTCGGGGTGTCCTTGTGCTTCTCGACGTGGGCGAGGGCGATCTTCATTTCCTCGGCGTCCGGCTCGCGGCTGTAGACCCAGCGGTAGAGCTCCTTGATCTTGGCGTCGGCCGGCCGGTCCTTATCGTTGGCGAACTTGCCCGAACGACCGTTGCCGTCGGCGATCTTGCCCTGCACTTCGCTGCTGTTCAGCAAGTGCAGACTTTGCGCGAGGTTGGCTTCTTGCGAGCGTTCGCACTCGCACGCCGTATCGCCTTGCGGCTGGCCGAACACCTTCAGAAAGTAAACATTTTGAGCCGCACCCGGATCGGGCAACTGCATCGAGCGGGTTCCCGCGGGCATGCCACCAAAATTCTGACCGGTCGCCGTTACCTGATGGAAGGCGTCGTAGAGAACTTCGGCCGTGAGCCGCTTCGGGTAGTAGCGAGAGAAGTTCTGCTTGTCCTTCAGGTTGTACTCGTTCGGCAGCGAGCTGAGCTGATAGGTCGATGACCGACAGATCGTGCGGACCAGGTGCTTGAGATCGAACTTGTGCGAGATGAAGTCGAGCGCCAACTTGTTCAACAACTCGGGGTTGGCCGGCGGATTGGTTTCGCGCATGTCGTCCTCGGGTTCGACGAGGCCGCGATTGCAGAAATGCTTCCAATAGCGATTCACGAGCGTGCGCGCGAAGAAAGGGTTGTCCGTGCGGCGCATCCAATCCGCGAGAACGAGGCGCGGGTCCTCCTCGGGCGCGATCTCCAGCGGACCGGTGATGAGCGCCGC
>JANODP010000367.1:0-22308 GCA_031412755.1 Schlesneria sp.
GGGTCGACGACTGGATTCAACGTCCGCGTTGGCCTCAACGACGGTGCGGTCGAAGCGGCACGGGCCAAGACCGAGCGGTTTCTGCATATCGGACTGGAAGCGGAGGACGTTGAAGCAGTTCCAGGGACTGAACCGACACAAGCGCTTTCGGCATCCCCTCGAGCGTTTGCGCCAGCCGCAACGGGGGTTTCACTCGAAGACGCCGCAACAACGGTTCCGATCACCGGGCAAGCAGTTGCCCACGACGCGGCGGCCGCATTGGCGATGGACCCAATCTTGGCGGCGGCGGTGCCCGTCGGAGGAATCTTCCACGTGCCCGACTACTTCGTCGGCGCGGCGGAAGCGGTCGAAGACAAGAAAGCGTTCTACTTCGTTCTCATACCTCGCAGCCCGACGACACCCAACGAGCCGGACGGATTCTTTCCTGTTCCGCCAAAGTCGGGAACACCACTCACGGATTTTGAGTGGACATTCCCTGGAGCCCTTCCCGCAAACTTTAAGCTGGAACATTGGAAGCCGCAGGCAAACGGTGCCGGGAGCTTTGAAACAGTTCCCCCAACCTCGCCGAAATTCGAATGGAGAGTGGCCTGGGACGATCAGATTTCAACGACCGCGCAGGATGGGTCTCCCGGAAACAGGCAGACCCTGCGGGAATTTCTGCGATACGCGTATGTGGCTGTCCCAGAACCCGATCCCACACTCCAAGCGGGAGACGATCCGGGGTTTGGCAAGATCATCCCGAAGTTCGATCCCGCCACGCATTGGATGCCGACGGGTGACGTCGTCGAAGATTCGCGCGTCGCTAACCCGACTACGGCGGCATTTGAAGCTGCCGTCCGCGGTGCCGCCGAGCAATTCGCCGCTCCTTACTTCAAGTTTGACCCGAACTCGGACTATGACCACCACCTTCGCGAAGCCTGCCGGATGACGACAAGCGTCTATACCAAAGACGGCACTGCCCATGTCGATCCGGATCATCCCAAAGATGTTGACCGCCCGTCGCCAGATCAGGCGGCAGCGGAACTTCGAAGTTCGATCATCCAGGCGGTTACCCGCGACTTCTTCACCTATGCCGCCAATCCGTCGAAACCCACAGGGATTGAGCCCACGTCTTTGGCATTTCGTTTCGGCTTGGTTTTCCGCATCTCGGCGAGTACACAACCGGATTACGATGCCGCTGTGGCCTGGTTGGAACAAAGCGGACTCGGCCAGATTCGACAACGGAACACCGATCAAGCCGCTCTGAGTGCCGATCGCAAGAACGTCGTTGTATTCAATCGTCAGACCGACTGGTTTTCGAAGCGCCCCCCCGAGTTTGCCCGAGTCCGAAAGTTCGAGCATGCCAACACAGTGGCGATCGATTGGCGACTGGAGTTCCCCAATGACCGAACCAAACTCGGAACCAGCGAGCAGAACGATCCCGAACACCACCTGCGGCACTACGTCGTGCGACGAGAACACTTGGATGGGAACGACCCACCTGCCACGTTCACAGTCAAACCGGCCGAGGTCTTGCACAGGATCAAGGCGGAGGACGGTAAGTTCCATGTGCTCAGGCTGCCGCCGCGATTCCAATTGGTCGACCATTTCGCGGATCAGAATTCGGCCGATGTCGCAGCGTTGACGGCCAGCGGCAAGCTTTACGTTTACACCATCACGCCTGTCGACTTGGCGGGGACGCCCAGTCCCCGGCCGCTGACGATCGTGGCCCGACGGTTCCCCGCCGATCCACCGCTGGTTCCGGGCGATGGCGAGTTGATCGTGGACTATGTTGTCCCGCGTGATCTGGCCGGGATCCTCCCGGCCGCCGGCGGGCTGCTCGCGAGCGTGCCGAAGTTGCGCGAAGTGGCCCAGGTTCGGCTTCGTTTTTCCGATCCGGTCGAGCCCGTGAATCGTTCGCCGATTCCGGTTGGCAAGTATCGCATCATATTCCGGCGCGAAGCGGTCCTTCCGGTGGGGTTCTACGGGGCGGACGAAAACGTCCGTGGGACTGACTCGCGAGGATTGGCCATTTCGAATGCGCGTCCCTTGCGGACCGACATCGTCCTCGAACCGGTTGCTCCGGTAATGGATGATCCCAGTGGCGACCGGGCCGATTCGGGGCGGCGATTCCGCGTCATCAGCATTGCGGTCGATGAGTTGCGGGCTCGCGGAATCTTCCCGGGCGCAGGGAGTCGCTGGAATCCCGAGGGTTGGACTGTGTTCCTGCAGACGGAAACGGAAGCGGGGGGTGGTCGACCGGAAGGCGTTCGATCGGCGCTGGCTGCAATCAGCGTGCGAATGCGATTCGGCCACATGGTCGTCCCCGCCGGGCTACCCCCGAAACCGGCGGAATTTGTTCCCAAAGAATTCCGAAACTTTTCCAGACTTGAGTGGCTCCCAAATCCTCTGCGTCTGGATCTGCTTCCGCCGGTCGATGCGGCGGGTGAAATTGGCTTCGCGAAAGTGCCGATGCCAAATCTGGACGACCCGGACAGATGGGAGCTGCAACCGCCGACCGATTCGAGCAACATAACCGGCCTGCGTTTCGAGCAGCACCCGGCCCGGCTGCGTGCGGTCAAGATCGTTTGGAACCAGGGGCCGAGCGATCGTCCGGACCATCCGATCGACTTGCATGCACGGTATCAGGTCTATGAATTCGATGCGTTCGGCCTTCCTGGCGATGTGCTGGATGCCACGGACTCCATCGAGTTTCCCAGTTGGGCCGCGAAGGCCAGTTTACAAGCCGTGCAGGAAGTCGATCTGCTGCCGTCCGGTGATCTGCCCAATCTGCCAGCCACTTGTCGCGACCCTCAAGCATGGGAGGCGTGGCATCCGGCAACCACGCGTCGGCTCCTGCTCAAACGAATTCAGCAAGAAAAGGGGGAATGGCCCGACAATCGCGACGTGCTCTTCGGGCCGTGGTATTCGTTCCGCGAATCCTACCTGCAATGGCCCGACCCGACTGGGCTGGCTGACGAAGTTGAGGTCGATGTCAATGGAAAGAAGGAGAAGCGAATCGTACGCCGTCGGCCGTTCCACCCCTTCCTTGAGGATGTGGCAGCCGCACTCGGCAAGACGCCAGTCAATCAACAGTTCCCGAAATACGATGTCGAGTTCGGGCCACAGCCGGCTCGTGGTGGCGATCAATCCCATGAAAATGTCACCGAAACGAATCCGATCAAGTCGGAACTGGGAGCACTCGGCAAGCTCATCAAGGGAACCGCTCCCGACGCAGACCCATATGGCTGGGGACTGCTGCAGCAGATGGGTCTTGCAGCCGGTGTGCGATTGCGGGCACGGACCGACGGTCGATATCTGAACGGCGCGGAATTCTTTCGGGAATTGCACGAAGCCATCGAATTGCAAACGACGAAGGTAACGAAGACGTTCAGCGCGGTAGATCCGAAAAAGGGTGTCCGCTTACGCCTCCGGGCGGTGAACGAGGGGACGCTTTACCGCCTGTCCGGCAACGGACGAGGTCCGGCGTTTGAATTGTCCAAGGGGCAGGAACTCGTGACGCCCTACGTGGATCCCGTCAATGGTCGCGTGGTGTTGACGGTTTGGGACAATGTCACCGTGCTTCCGCCAAAGAATGGCAACACACCTGAAGAGCGAGACAATCGTTCGTCCGACGACGGCATTGTGCAGCCCGGTTTTGAATCGAAACCGTTCCTGCACGTTGAGCACCTGTTCCAGCCGGGGCGGCGAATGAAGGCCAGGTTGCGAGAAGAGGAGAACGCCGGTTCGGTCGAGTTCGACACGACCCTGGCTGTGGCCCAGATCAGTCTTCGACCGGCGCTGCGCCGACTGTTCCATTATCAGCGTGTTGAATTCTCGAAATTGCCCCCCAACACGCCGATCCGTGTGACGCTGCGCGCTAGTGATTCCACCGCGACATATATGTTCGACACGGGTCGGCCTGAGACTGCGGAACGGCTCCAGGCGAACCAAGATTTGATCATCGACACCACGACATCGGCGTCAGGAAAAATGTCGATCCTGATTCGCGCGTTGGACCCAACTCACGCCGGTGTGAAAGTCACCGCACTGAACCTGTCAAACAACCCGCCGACACCGATTCCGGATCCGACGTCAACCGCATTCGCGCCAACCGATTGGACCGCTGTCGGGTTCACGACCCCGGACGAAGCACCGTTCCGCGAAGCCGACCGGGATGCTGATACTCACTGGAAACGTCTCGCGTTTCTGTTGCGTGGCGTCGAGCCCGGCATTACCCCGGACGAGCTCGAACCGAAATCGACGGTCGGCAAGAAAGTGCTTCCGGAATTGCTCGTTTGGCTCGATCGGTTCTTCGGGACCGGCGGCGATGTTGACTTGAACACCGGAGCGACTAAACCAGCGCACTGGATCGCCAGCGGTTATCCCCGGGCGTCGTCGCCTTTGCCGCTGTCCCCCGACAAGGCCGGTCGCCTCACTTATTATCGACCGGTCGAATCGCTCTGGGGGCAGGCCTACCGCTACTACATCCGACCCCGCGGTCGTTACGAACTGCTCTGGGAGGAACTTGGCCGCTCGAAGACGCTAGTCGACCTGGGTTTGATCGGTCGGTTGGAAGCCGCTCAGAAACGGTTGAAGGCGCCTGACCCGGGCGGGGTCGATGTCGTGTTTTCCCGAATCCGTCAGTTGGCGGCACCGCTCGTCCTCTCTTCACGGCGGCTCGACGTTCCGGCACTGCCCGGTTCAAACAGTCCGCCCGGCCGGGTCTGGGAAATCCTCCTTGCCGAGCACCCGGAACAGGATCTGGTCGACAAGAACCGCACGCTTGTCAATCGGCTCGAATACCGGCAGACAGCTCAAGCGTTGTTCCGTTCGTTTGCACCCGACGACGTTCGACTGGACCAGATCGCCCAAGTATTGCGTCGCGCGATCAGCCGTCGCCATCACTCGGACGACCCCAACCTGGTCTCCGCGGACGTGAGCAAGGTGTACTTGTTCCATGCTCCGGGGACGCATTTGGAACTCGACATCTCTGCGAATCGAAGCCTTGCTGCTGTTGCGGCCTTGATCAATACCAAGGTTGCGATCACCGGGATCAAGGCCCAAGTGATGATTCTGGCCACCCCCAACGAGAAGATCCTGCTTCTCGAACCGGCGGCGGGTAATCGTGCCAATCTTGATCTGGCTCTGCGAACAGCGCCTGCGACGACTGCTCTGAATCTGTTGTCCGCTCCGGCGAACCTCTCCAAGGAGGCGATTGAATGGCCGACCTGGGAGAACAGCGGTTTGCCACGCCCGCAGTTACCCATTGTGCCCTCCGAGCCGGACCATTTGAAGCTCGTGGGACTCAAGGATGAAGACGCCGTGACGTTGGACCTGCCGCTCCGGACTTCCGAGTTCAGCCGCGGTGCCCTTGCCCTGCAGTACGATGCGCTGCCATTTTTCTATCGGTATCGAATGCTGCTGGTCGCTCAAGCCGCTGCGGTAGTTTCTCCGATTACGCCCGTCGATCAGCAGGACTTCGAATACGTCTCTCCACGCGCAGTCGCGCGGATGGATGGAGCCGACGCTCAGTCAGGCTTTGTTCCCCGGTGTATTCGCATCCCGCTCGCGCGATTGTGGGACAGCCTGTCGGAGTCGGGCCAAGTGTCTTGGCCGATCGAAGATCCCGGCACCGTTCAGGATCTGACCAAGCGTCGCCCAGGGGCGATTCTTGATCCGGCGGTCATCTATTCCGTGGCCATCGAACGCGCCGGCAGCGGCAACGTGCAGATCGTGGCCGAATATCGGTTCGATCCTGCACAAGCGAGCGGGTACGAATCGCGACCGCTTCCCGGACCATTCCGAGGTGTGGCGGTACGCATTCATCCGAATGGCCCCAAGGAACGAGCGGAACTCGAAACGCTTCTGCTGCCGACGGATGGTGCGCTTAACGACGAACTCTCCGTCGAACCAGTCAGTACATGGAGAGCGTTCAAGTCTGTTAAAGGATTACTCCATTGGCCGGAGGTAAGCTCGCTCTACCCGCGGACCTGCACGTTGCGATCGACCGGACCACTCACGTCGGCCCAGGCCACGAGGCTGCGGAGGTTGGCGGCGACCGTCGATGCTCCGTTCGGTGACGCGATCCGGATGCTCCTGGTTGATCCTTCTGTTTCCCGTACGGCAACGACCTGCGTCGGACTGGAACAACTGTTTGAAATCCATGATCAGGTCGCCATCGATTCCGCCGCCCGCACGATCGCCTGGACTGGGCTCGCGACGGCGGATCAGTTGGCTGCTCTTGAAGTTTGGAAGGGGACGAGTGTCTTTTCCGCAACGTTCACACGACTCCGCACCGACTTGATAGCGGCTGCGCGCAATCCGACTGTGGTGCCAATTCAGGAGGCCTTCTGGAACCCGCGGCCGACGCAATTGACATTGCCAGCCGAACTTCGCGATGTCGTTCTGATTGGTCATGGAGTGATCGGATTCAAGGGGATCATGACTCGGCAACAGGGGCAGGCACTCATCCAAGTGACCACACTCACTCCTCCGGATGTTGCGTCCGGTCGGAGACTGTACGACCAGGCATTGGGCTCTGGGCTCGGTGGCGGAGTGCTCAAACTGATCGTGCGGCGCGGGTCGGCGGCTGGCAATTCCAAGGCGATCATCACTGACCTTTAATGCCAGGATTTTGTCCTACTTACCAGCAGGTGTGAAATGCCCGAGACCTATTCTCTTGAAACTATTCCGGCAAAGTTTGAGCTTGTTGGGCCGCGCTGGGCTGCCAACGCACCGCTCTGGTCTGCGAGGGTGAAAGTGCTGTCGGAGTCGCTCGGCCGAGCCGCCCGGCCGATCTACAATTCCAGCCGGCCACGAGACACGCTTCCCGGGCCGATCGATCGCCTTGTCCATTTTCCGGGAACCTTGCACGTCCGGGTGCGAGTTGAGGCGCTGCGACTGCGGCTGGGCGACCCCCCCAGCCAGGAATTCGCACCGGATCGGCCGACCGACGTCACCATGTTCGTCGCCGCCGAACCGGAGCGATGGGGGTCTCGTGCCGGTCAATCTACGATTGATCAGATGGTCTGCATCGCCGGGCAATTTCCACTCTCACCGTTTTTCGGGCCGAACCTGGAACGACTCCCCGATTCCTTTGAGAAACGCTTGAAGGGCGTGTTCCCGAATCGGATTGCAAACCTCTTTGCGTCATCATCGGGATTTATTCTGGACGGCAAGGCAAAAATGCCGGACCGCCTTGCCGCGTTCTTGAAGCCGCTTCCATTTCTGCTCGAAGTCGCACGTGACGAAACCATCACAGTCGCACGTGACGGAGCCATCACAGGTGCAACACCTGCGGACGGCACGTTCGTGATCCGGATCGATCGCGAGCGTCTATCCGAGTTTCCGGAAGGCGGCAGTGAACTGCTCGCGTACTTTCAAGACCTCGTTCAACGGCTGAATCCCGGCAGATCGGATGACGCGCTGTTGAAGTGGCTGCGCCTCGAACTGACCGACCCGACACGCGTACCCGATTTCTACTGGAAGGTCCGGCCCAGTGATCCCAACAAGCCGCAATTACTTTTCGCCCCGGGTGAGTGGAAGTTGTTCGTCTCTGACCAGGCGCTTCATAACCCCAAGACACCGACTCGAGGCGTGCTGGCCGGAACTCCGGACGTGGTGGTCACTGCGGAGGGGGTTACCGCCGAGGCCAAGTCAAAGGTGCCAAACCCAATCCCCAATGGCGATATCCGGTATGAAGGGTTGATCGTTGCGACCGACCGATCCCAAGAAACGATTCGACTCACCAATGTGCGTTTTGGATACGATGCCATCGACGCCGCCTCGCGCCTGCGGGCCATCCATGATCTGCCGGTTCCACGTGTCGACGACTTGGATGCCATCGAAGATGGCGACCGGCTCACCGGCCGGATTCCGTCCAGCGACGGCAAGATTGACCCTTCAGTCCTCTGGGGATTCATGCCGCTCGCCGATGGCTGTGCGCAATTACCGTTTCTGAATCTGACAGAGCAATTGTTGATTGACGGCCTTCCGCCGCTCTTGCCGGGTCCATCGACTCCGAAGCTTGTCGAGTCCCTGTTTCGGGGGGCGGCCCTGTTCGGCACAGATCGGACGGAACTGTTTGACGTCGCCGACGGTCGGACGCCGTGGAATCTGGCGGTCCTGGACGCCGACAGTTATCGCGGGGTTTGGCAATTTCAAGGGTCGGGCCAGCCGCTCAAGTCTGCGACTCTCACGCTGGTGAACCCCGAAATGACAGCGGAGGGACTGTTCGTCCTTAAAACCGCCGCGCCGACACCCGCCAATGCATTGCCCACTTTGGACGATTGGGTCGGCGGGATCACGACGCTGCCATTGAAAACTCCCCTGGTTGGCGATCCTTATCCTTCAGCGTTCCTGCTCAATTTCATGGAGTTGACACTCGCACGCGCGAGCCGTCAACTCGACCCGAATGGCCCGGTGTTCAGTGTGTCCCAAATCGCGACTTGGGACTGGGTGTACGAAGCAAATCCCATCGTACACAAGGGGACCGTTCGTCTAGCCGAAGTCGATCCCAACGTCACGCCCGAACAGGGCAACACGATTGTGGACCGGGAATTCCCGCTCCATGTTTGGCTCACGGCGCTGCCGCGCAGCCGTTATCCCCTGGATCGAGTGTGGGGAACGAACGCGACCTCACCGCAGCAAGCACGGTCAGCGCTGGTTTGGCGACGGCACCCCTCGCATCCGTGCGTCCAGGTTCTTCCCCTGACTCAAAACACCGTTCCCGCCAATGCCTTCAGCGCCAGCCGACAGTTGTCCCCATTTGGCCTCGCGCTCAAGACTCAGGGAACGGACGTCAAGTTCCTGGTTCCCGACGGTTGGCGCTTTATCATGGGACCCAATGATCGTGAGCCACACGTGGCAGTCTCTGTCCGTGCTGACATCAACTGGTCATCCCAGCCGCGACTCGTTCTGGCGGCGCTCGGATTTCCAGGAGCGGCGTTGGGGGCCGCTTCACGCTCCATCCCATTCCCAATCCCCGATTCGTCAGGCTTCCTGGATCGATTTCTCTATCGTCACGACCTGCCGCTGCTCGATCAGCCCAATGCGTTGGCTGACGTGCCTCCGGAGAGCGGAGCCGCATCCAATTCGCCGGTGGCGCCACCAAAGGCTCTCCAGCGTACCGACTATGCGAAGCATTGGGCGGCGCTGGAAAACAAAGCCGTGCTCGCCGAGATCGACGAGGCTGCCGCTGCGATTCCCACCGCAGCGGGAATTGATGTTCGCGGCCTCATGGAACCCAGACTCTGGCCAGCGAAACTCCGTATCGACTGGGGCGGCTTCCCGGGCAGTCTCACCTTTATCGATCAGATCGACCCCAGTAGGAAGATTGAACTGATTGGTGACGATGCTTCCCGCGACGCATTGCGGGGCTTCGACGGTGGATTCGATGTCTTCGGCGACAAGCTGCGACTCGGCAATCCCACGACGTCCCTGGTGCGGATGGTGGCTGGAGCGTTCACAGCCATCGTCGAACCGATGGGCATCATCGAACCCATCAGTGGCAAGCGAAAACTGCGCGACCAGCGCGGTCTGCTGCGCGGCGAAACCACGGCGACGGCGTCGCTGTTGTCCACTCCGTTGATTCTCGCCAAGTCGGACGGCGATCGACCGACAATGCTGTGCTCGTTCCCCGCGCCCGTCGTGTTGCAGGTTCCCGGTGCGAAGTGGCGTTTTTGGGTGAAAGGCCTGCCGACGGAAGGGAATGGCCCCTTCACGTTTGAAAGAACCCGGACGGCGTCGCCGCAGGGCATCACTGCCGCCGACCCGTTGTCGCCGCGTCGTGGAGTGAATGATCCCGCAGCCGACAGTCGCGACCTGGGGCATCTCAATGGCTACGAATGGCGACTCGGTCTTTCACCCGCGCCGGATCCACTCACGGCATGGTTGCCGCTCGGCGGGTTTCGGTTTTACCCACTTTCGCTGGAACAGGTTAAACTCGCGGCAGACGGTAAGTTAAGCTCTGCCCGCATCCTTGGTAGATTGCAACTGCCCGCGTGGAACGGGTTGTCAACCGGTGCCCCGTCTGACAAAGAGTTTGTGAACCGTGATTCGGCCGTGGAGTTGATCTTTGAAAACGGACAACTCGCTGATGTTCGTCGTGCGCCGAATGACCCGGATCACGGCAAACCCGGACTCTTGGGGACAGCCGCCTGGCCACTAACTGATAGTGATCCAGACACGAATGCTCCCGCGATCTTTTGGAATGACATTCACGGCGAGCGGGATCTTGCCGGTGCCTTGAGCGCGATTGTGCTCAAGGCTGGCGAATACCGCATCGTTTATTCCCGCCAGGGGATTGTCTGGACGGTCGAGGGGAATAAAGATCTGCGATTTCGCCTCGACGGCACGAATCCAGAGGCTCTGACGATTCCGTTCAATCTCGGACCGACCACTGAAGTTGGTGTTGAGACTGTCACACTTAGTCTCGATCTGACAAACGCGCGACACCGCCTGACGGCCGCGTGGGTCTTCCGAATCGGGGCACCCGAACGTCTTCAATTACAAGTGAGGTTGAACGACGAATTGCTTTACCAGTCCACAGTCAGCCCGCTCAAAGCACAGCTTGTTCATCGGTCCGAGGCCACGGATCTCACAACGGTCAACCCGGTTCCATCCTTGGATGGGTTCGGTCTGTCGGTGACTTGGTCTGGTTTTGCAAAGGATCAATCCCGGAAGCAACTCTTGCCCGGGTTTCATCTGGCAAAAGAGGACTCCTGCCGGGGATTCGGAATGTTGACGTTTGGTCTCACGCAAGCCGGGACAGCGGCCGCAGCTCTGCCACAGTTTGAACTTCGTGGTGGTTATGTCGACATTCTCTTCGCGTGTAACTGGGGCAAATCGCTCCAAGAGCCGCTGCAGGGTCAGCCGCGACCGAGTTTTCAGGCCGCCTTTGATTCGTCCGCAGGGCGGGTGCTGGGTGAGTACCACACGGCTCTCGCACCCGGATCGGTGCCCGTACGCTGGCCCTGGGAATTGAGCCTTTCCGGAGTGGTCGAGGTTAAGAACCTGATCTCGTGGCCGGCACAGCTTGTGATTGATGATCGGCAGAAGGTGACAATCCCCTCCGCGACCGACAGCCCGTGGCACCATTGGCGACACACGGCAAACATCCTCCTTTCCGAACATCGGATCCGCGAAGTGAATCCGGACGCTGCCGGCACTTCAATTCTGGTGGGTGGCGACACGGACGACTGCTTCCTGAACCTGCGCCCCGGAACGGTCTGGATGACACCCGCGACCGTTGAACATCAACTCGTCCGCCTAGACGTGGCCCCCAAGGGTGACGGCGGCAACCCATCGCTCAAACTTGCCGCCGGTGAGATTCGCTGGACGGCCGTGCAAGAAGTGCGGTTCTGCGATCCGAAAGCCGTGTACAACCACCTTGTCGAAACCTTCGGCCGAAATGTCGTCGACCCGGTTCGCAAGATTATCCCCGGGGACTGGCTGGTCAACAGTTCGGGGGTCTCGCTGCATGGCCTGCATTCGCGGGCAATGTTGGCCGCACTTCAGGTCATTGATTCTGCCGATCCACCTCGTGTCCGGCCGTTTGATCAATCGCGGCTGAAGGAACTCGGTTCAACGCTGATCGTCGACGCGACGGTCCCCCTGTTCCTGCGCGTGGCCGACAAGGACAATCGATCGGGAACATCGCTCCTTTCCGCTCCGGGAGGTGTCGTCTCTGCGGGAATGTCGGCACTCACTGACTTCGGTCACGACCCCCGCAGTTCCGACGACCAATGGCTGTTTCTGCCAATCCCGTTCCTGGGCCGGCTGCAGGTTTCGAGTCGTGATACTCAAAGTGGACTGTTTGCGACCGACCCAGTGAAGTCGATCGCCGACCTACCTGGAACCGGCGCTGTTCCGATTCTGCTTCGCGCTCTGACGAATCGTGGCGACCGGACGGCCGACACGGTCACTGCCACAAACTTCGACAGGACGAATGCACGCTTTGTCCGACGCCTCGACCCCTCTTCCGTCGCCGACGCCTGGTTCCGTCTGTTGCTTGTCCGCAAGTTTCCACCACCAGCCCCCGGTCGTGATCTGCCCCGAGGTATTACCTCGGCCGCCGCTTCGGATTCGGCTGCTGTCTCGGCTCGTCCCCCCGCGCTCGTCCCGCTCTTCGATCCGCGACGACCGACATTGCCACCTCGCACGTTACCTTTGCCTCAATTGGGTGCCGCGAAAGTCACGGAATTGGTTTGGACTCCCGAATCGCTGGCGGTTCTGCAAACGAGATTCGAGCCGGAGCTGACGGCGACGCGCCCGTATGCCTTCCTGACCTTGCCGCTGGCTCTCGTGGGATCGAAACTGCTTAATGCGGATCGAACCGACATCAGACGCCATGCGTCAGCCACGCTACTGCCGACCCCGCCGTTGATTAACTCGGACAGTTCCAAATTCCAGCCCGTATCGCTCGCGCTCTGCCCGTTTACGGCCGTCGGCTACCGGCCCTGGCCGTTGCGGCCAACTCTCACGACTCTGTTGACAACGGCCGAACTGATGGTCTTCGATGCCTCCAGAGCGCGGGTCGAAGGGGCCTTTGAACAGGTGATCCACCCCAAGCAAAACTTGTCCGACGCTGCCGACGATGTGGGTCTGATTGAATGGGCTCAGGCAACCGTCGCGCGGTTGGCCGCCGACTCACCCACTGCGATTCTGCGGATCCGCAAACTGCACGAAGTCGGTGATAAACTCGGGATCGAAATGTCATTCCGGTTCTTATGGATCCCCGTGACCGGGAATCTGGTTGACCTGACTCGACGGGCCACGGCGATCCGAACCGCTCCGGACCGGGTGCGTCATCCGCAAGGTCAGTACGGTGGACCGAGCTTGCCACCGCTGGACCCAACGGCCGACTTTGAGCTGGCACCACCGCTGGTTCGTGGAATGCAGCCGCTGCGACTCCTGGAACGCCCCACCACATCTGAGCCGAAATGGCCGTGGGGACTTTCAGGACTCCGTATCGTGACCGCTTTCCGTAGACTTGCTTCCGCAGACGTCGGCACGGTGGGCGCGTCAGGCACGGTGTGCCGAGTGTGGTGGCACGCGCCTGCATTCCGGGCTCAATTCGCCGTTCCCGGCGATCGGCAATTGCTTCCGCGTGGGTTCCGCGCCGCTGCAATCTCCGGGTTCCTGCCAATCTGGTCGGCCGCTCCGCTGCCGCAACATAGCCAGCTCACCAAAGCCGTCAATATGTTCGGCGACTGGTCTCCGGTGTTGCCTGGGCGACGGCAGATTCTGGTCACCGGACTGCGGCCGGGAGCGCCCTATGCCTTTCGCGAATCGATCACGACTCAGACGCTCACGGCGGCTCGGTTACTTGGCAACGTCGTCTCCGCAAGTGTTCCGGTGCAGCATCGCGCTCCGCGACCGGTACTGCTGCCGAAGCCGCTCAAGAACCGGCACGACATTGCACTTCGAACGTGGGGTTCTTGGTTTGATCTGCTGGCTGATGAACCGCGCCGGCTGCGCACAGTTTCGGTATCCGCAGCGCCCGAAGCCGAGTTCTCACTCGTGATCCCCACGGGGGGCTTCGGTCAGCGGGTTGTCCTTCGCGCACCGACAAGCCCGGAAATCGACAACCAGCACTTACCGAAAGAGCAGGAGAACGAACTGAAGCTGCGCGCGGCGAAAAACTCGAACGCGGGGGAACTGCCCAGAGCCTGGAACGGTGAGCTATCGTTCTTGGTCGATCCGCTGCCTGAATCGGCGAATACCGGAACATGGGGCTTCACGGTCACCGTCGTCATTGGTGACGCGACCTTCGGTTACCACGTCGCTTCCTCATCAATCATGATTGGGTTCATGACGTTTCACCCGACCGATAACGATGCTCGAACGATACTGGAGCGATTTGCCGGTCTGAAACCCGGTCAACCGGTCTTCGTCAGGATCAGTGCCAAACGGGAAGGTGGGACAATCCAAAACTACATTCAGTCTGAAACCTTGACCGTTCGCGTGGCGGGTTCGCCGTTTCCCTCTCACCTGACGCCTCGTTTTTTGACCTGGGAGGATCCGGAATACAATCGACGCTTGGCGTCGCTGACGGCTCGTAAAGAAAAGGCGGTCCCTATCCCTGGTGGAACTCTCACCTTGGCGCTGGTCGCGGATCGCCGCGAATACAACCCGACGGGCAAGATCAGCTATGCCCTCGTGGGACCATCCACTGTCAACGTGAGTGCAAAGTTCACATTCTTCGCTCTTGGGCCGGATGGTACTCCGGTTCCGACAGGGGCCGAACCGGTCACGCTGGCGATCAACACACTTCCAGATCCGGCGAAATGCGAACTTGCCAACATCGGAAGAAACAAGCCGCTGAAGCCCGGTGACGCGTTGAGAATCCGCATGACCGCAACGTTCACAACCCCTGCGGTTGCACCCGTTGTGCTCGAACTCGATGTTGCTATCGTGGCCCTGCCGGTGACGCCGGTTCCCGACGCCGCCTATGCGGTGCTCCGCCGCACAGGCACGACCGACGAGTGCGTGCGCTTTGCCTGGGGACCAGATCCGACGCGAATCGAATTGCTCGATCCCGACGACCTGTTGGGCCAAATCGTCCGCCGCCGGGCAATCTTTACGACTACCGATACCGTGAATCGCTCGGTCGAGCGAGTGACGACCTATTCTATTCAAAAGACGACAGCAGGCGGGGGGACACATTTCCCGCCGATTGATTCTTCCGTAACCTAAATCGACCCAGTAAACCTTACTAACACCACGGCGCGCTGTTCGACCTCCTCCGAGACAGCAGTGTGGGGTTTGTTCGAGTGAGATGTGGGCGGATTCGAGTCCGTTAAGACGGCATTTCACATGGCTGGGTTGAGCTTGTTGATTGCGATCTCGCTTGTGATTGTTCAGGTTCGTCGAATGGGTGAGCTGCCAGTTCGACGAACCAAATCATTGCGCCGCGCGCATCATCGGGCGAGGATGCCCCATGAGACGGGACGAAATGGTTCAAGTTTCCGCTCGCCGACTGATCTCTGGGATCGGTCCTCTCACGAGGTCGATCAAGTTGGACATCGGCACTGCGTGACGGGCCGAGTCGGCCTGATGCTGTCGTTGGATCGGACTGACGGCGATCTGCTGGGCGCAATCTGATCGCCACTGAAGGGTGCATCGGTGGGCCAAAATGACGGTGCTGATCGGACCACATTTCATTTTCGGGCCGGGAAGTGCGACGCCCCCGATCACCAGCGACGTGAAGCCGTGACTGATGACAGCATCGAAGCCGTCCGCCCCAGTCGCAAACTCATCGCGACTTATTCGATCTGATGCGAGCCACGGGGGCGAGGCCATCTGAACTGCTCTATCGTTCTACAGAACTGACCCGGCCTGGTCTGACTCGTGGCAGTGGTGTTGAATATCACGCAACCCACTGTATGCTACGATGAAAGGCCACGCGGACTCCTCAACCGAAAAAACAACTGCCTCATGACAACCAAGGAACCAGGGAATGATACTTACTGGTCCCCGCTGTGAAGAGTTATGGGAAGCGCTGCGCGATGCGTTCAATCTCAATCGATTACAGCAGATGCTACGGTTTGCATTGGACCGTCGGCTGGATGACATCACGTTGGCTGGCGACTTTAAGCAGGTTGTCTTCGACCTGATTCAGGATGCGGAAATGTCTGGCTACACGATGCAGTTGGTGGATGCTGCGCGTCGGTTTCAGCCGAACAATGGCAAGCTCGTCGCCGTCGCGCAACAGCTTCGTCATTCCGCCGTCACAACTGAGAACGAGCGCCTTGTCCGCGAGCGATTGAAGTTCTTGTCAGTCGCACAATGGCGGTCGCAATTGGGAGAAGCGGAGGTGCGTGTTTGCAAGATCGACGTGCCAACAGAATCAGGCCGAGCCAGTGGTACCGGCTTCCTGCTTGGTCCGGACCTCGTCATCACGAACCACCATGTTGTCGACTACGTGATCTCGAATCGTCACCTAGCGTGCGATGTTATTTTCCGATTTGACTACAAGCTGCTACCGGATGGCAGGACGCTTAATCCAGGTACCGATTTCCGCTTGCACAAGACCGACTGGTATGTGGACTCCAGCCCAAGCAATTCTCCAACTTCGGGCAGCGATCAGAACCTCGACTACGCTCTGCTGCGACTTGCAGATAGTCCCGGCCAGAAGCCCGCGGTGAACGCCCCCGGTGGCCAACCGCGGGGATGGTTTCAAATTCCGACGCATGACGTCGGTCTCAAGGCCGGCGATCCGATCATGATTTTGCAGCATCCACAACATCGCCCACTGGAGCTGGCCATCGACACGGATGGTGTTATCGCCATCACCCATGGCGGTTCAAGAATCCAATACCGAACCAATACCGAGAGCGGTTCTTCGGGATCGCCATGCTGCGATTTTGACTGGCAGTTGGTCGCGCTCCATCGTGCAGGGGATCTGAGCTATGGGGAAAAGAGCAGACGAGGCGACTGGAATGAAGGAGTGCTCTTTAAGGCGATCATAAAACGGTTGAATGAGACTGGTTGTGGATCGCTCATCAATCAGCCACTGCCCGTCGCTTGAAGGATTTCATTGGTGGCAAGGAGGCCAAGCAACACGACTTGCAATCGTCCTACCCCGATGACTTCAGCTTGATGCCAACCGCCATGATCCATCACAGACAGTTGGAACAGTTTTACGCAGCTACAGTCGCAGCGTTCAAGCTAGACTCGCTGAAACGAGTAGTTCAATTCCGCTTGGGTGTCCCGTTGGAGAACATAATCCAACCCGGAGACTTCAAGTCAGTCGTGTTTGATCTAATCACTTGGGCTGAACGCGAAGGCAAGCTCAGGAAGCTGATCAAGGCCATTAAGGAGCATCTACCCGACAAGCCTCAGATCCAAGTTGCTGCCAATAGCCTTCTGGCAGTCTTGCCCGATGAAGCGCCATTTCTGACCGAGGCACTGGCGTCAATTGCCACCTGGCTCGCAATGGCAAGCCACCTCGAAACGCAGAAGGACTGCGACGAACTCTGCGGAGAGTTGGTCATCGGTGTCATCCCACCCTCCGTGTTACCGCGAGATTGCAGTGCAGAGGACCGAGCTAAGGCGCTGGTTGAGTATTTGTACGAGGCTGGGGATTACGCTGCGTTCTTGAAGCTCTGTGCTCGCGTTCGCGAGCAGGTGCCGTCGGCTCTAAGTCTGAAAGACAAGCTGGACGCCATTGCCAAGGTGCAGGCGACAGAGGACTTCCAGGCCGCCCTTCGAGCAGCGGGCTGGATCGACGCCACATTCATTTTGAAGGCCGAAGGTTCGCCGCCCCCATTGCGGGTCCATCCAAAAATCGGAATCACATTCCCAAAGCGGTTACTAGACGTGGGCTGGCGATGGTGATTACAGCGAAGGCCATTTGTTGGACTCGTTACCTCCCCACCAGAAATCTCGGTCCTCAAACATCTGAGGCAGGTCGAGCGGACGTTGTGGCACGCCCGCCAAAGTGATTCCGTGCCAGCGCTACCGACGCGCTGGTGGGTTCAGCTCGATTCCAAGAGGAGCTCGAACGGCAGACTTACTCCTGAAGAATTCTGGCGCCTTGTCGATCCGGCAGACCAAGGTGCGGAGTCGTTTCGAAGTCAGTCGATTCCGACTGTTCCTGGACTCTACTTCGGCGGTGAATCTCCTACGGTTGATTGGGCGGTGATCGAGAGTTGGTGTCATTCGATCTCTCAAGGCCGCTTTCCATTCCCCTTACCAGCGATCATCGTCCAATTCGGAAGTAGTGACCAGGCGCGGCGCGAGGTGACGAATCTCTCGTCGCGTCTCCGTAGGATCCTGAGTGATGACATCCCGATTGAAGCTGTGAAAATCACCGGAGTGGCGGACGACATTGCTGACCTGCAGATCGAGAATCTGCCGTCGAAGCCAAGTCCTGCAACAGAAGCCCTCGCGCTCGCATTCCTGAGGCGATGGGAAGTCGATCGAAAGAATACAGAACGTGCGATCAAACAAATGCGATCCTACTTGTCTCCCGAGACTCGTGACGTTTGGAAGTTCCTACAACAGGGCGCCACAGCCGCAGGCCAGAAGAGATTGCTGAAACAATACGGTTGGCGAGGACTCCAGCGCGCCATTGAAGCCGGTGCGGTGCTATCAACTGATTTTCTGAGCATGCAGCGATACGGCCTCGAAGAGCCAGAGTTCTGGTGGCTCTTGGGGGCCATGACTCCCAACGAGCAATTGCTGTCCAACTTGCTGAGGCTCGATGCGAAATTGCGTGCCGTCGTGGGACTCTGCACCGAACAGGAATGGCATGACCTGAGGGGAGATACCGCATTGTGGAATGCGATCAGTCACTGCCGGAGAGATGAACTGCTTGCTGCGCCCGCCAGTTCATATCGCTGAAAGGCAAAACCGATGCTTGCTGATTGGTATTTCTGCTGTTGCTTGGGAAGTACAGCTCAGAGGACGGCCACAGTCCTGTCTATTCTCGAAGCGCTACGGGCGGACGAAGACGACCCGGCATTGAAGGTCATCGCTCTCGACGAATTATGTCGAGCGGATACCTGGGTTCGGATCTATGCACTTCCGCATGTGCTTACCTTGCTCGGCTCCGATCCGCAGTTCGAATTGCAAGGGGCTCAAGTCGTACGTCCCTATTTCGAGAGTGTGCTCGAACAGCTTTCCGAAACAGATCGCGACAACATCGAGCGGCTGGTTGAGGTCGTCCTCGGTAGGCAAGAATCGACGCAGATTCTGATCGCCGTCCGGGACTGCCTCGAGAACACCGCCGCAAACTCCGAACGAACTCCTACAGAGATCCCGTATGTTGACCTGCGCGATTTCCTTCCAGAGAACCTGATTCTCGCAGTGCTTGCGGCCCAGGTTGAGGACGACGAATTCGCCGGAGGCTTGGCCAGAACACTGGCAGAGTCGTCGCCGTCTTCCGCTGCGCTAACGACTCTGCTCGATCGGGCGCTGCAACGACGTTTCGGGAGACTCGCCCAGCGACTCGCCGTCCACGTGGCAAGACGTACTGGCAAGTATGACTGTGAGCGGCTTGTGGAAGGCCTGGTCGCCTCCGGCGACATCTTCGAACCGGATATCATGAGTTCCGCGGTCGAGTTGTTGTTTCTCGGCCGCAATGGTCATCGACTTCAGGACCGGGCGAAGTGTGGACAAGTGGTTCAGGAATTGGTTCATGAGGCGATCACGCTACGAGCATGGAGAACTTATGGCGCGCGAGATTACCGCTACTCAGAGCGTCGGAATCGTCGAGTCCAAGACGTCCTTGGTCGACTGAAAGTAAATCCCACGGAGATCTTGAGCACCGGATTTCCGCTGATTTGTTGGCAGGCTTCACTTTGGAGTGTCGCTGCTCAGGTCGATCCCGAGGCACTTGCCAGTGAGTTGCGCGAATGGTGGCAGGTGCCTGGGCAGGATCTCCCCCCGCAACTCCATTTCAGAGGACCAGTCGCGCGCGAAGATCGAGAAGCATGGATCGAAAACCTTCGTAGTCTGCTGCGATTACGGGGCCATCAGAACGGTCATGTAATCCCGCGAGTGAATTATGACCAGCAGGTCCAGATCATCGCCGCAACTGAGTCAAGTAAGCTGCACTTGCCGTGGCCGGTGGTTTCACCGTGGTTACAACTCCGAAAAGCTCGTGGTGCGCGTCGGCACTATCAAGGAGCTGAGAATCCAGCACTTCTCGTTCGCCTGATGATCGGGGCGGTCATCATCGTTCGAACCCTGCGACACGCGCCTGCGGTTGAGAAGGCCAACATGGGAGTCAGCGGCTTGCTGGCTCATACCGCCGATGTTCTCGCACGCAGCTACGGCTGGCTCTGGCCCGACAACAGTACTGAGCCCTCCAACCCGGACCGACATGACCCCGGCCCGTTTCTCGGAGGGTTGATGCTCTTTACAAGAGAGCAAGTTCAACTCGCTGGCAAAGGAGAGTTGCCAACAGTTGGACCAGAGGTGTTTTCACGCTTCCTGAAAAAGCAACGCTTTGACAGACCCGATGAGCAAGACTTTGCTGAAATCGTTCTGCCCGAGGTGCTCGTTGAATGGATCTCGGATGCCTATCAAGCTGCTGTTGGAAATAGTGGGCCATCTCGATGGCTGACCCAGATCAATAACGTCTATGCGGCGCACCGGCGCGTCAAAGACCATGCGCCGCCAGCGCTCATGGACGCGGCGCTGTTGGTGCGATTTTTCTGTCCGGCTCCCTTGCCCTATGACGCTGCGGAATTCGACTGGCGAAAGCCAAACCGGCAGTGGCGAGTGGAGGGGTGTCAGTTGCTGTTGAGCGCGCCGCTCCCGGCAGACGAGTGGCAGTCTCCCGATTGGGACGAAACCGAGATGCAGCCACAAACGCGGATCGTCCGAGCGATACAGCGTCTGGATGCTTGCGAGGATGTCGCCCATCTCCCGGAAGATCGACAAGCATGGCTCGACGAGTTTCGAGACTGCATCGCCGGAATTAGCGAGCGAAAGGATCTGGATCGATTTACTCGGCTCCGTCTGCTGGAGTTCTTTGAAGGGACAGCGTTGCAGCATGCACGCGACGATCAGGCCTCGATCGCGCTGCTTCTCTTGGAGCACGGTTCGCCCTACGACATCCAGCGACTCTTCGATTCGCTGTATCAACTGTCGAGCGACCATCCGTTATCTGAAGCCGGAAAGGCACGAAAGGACGTCCGTCGATCAGTTCTCGCAGCCGCTCAGCGTCACATCCGCGCGAAGTCCGAGGAAGAGCATGGAGCTCCAACACCGAGAGTACCGCGCCATGTCGCTCAACAACGGCGGCAGCTCGAACAACTCCGCAATCTGATCGCGCGGGTCATCGTGCTCAGCTTCAAGTCGACGGACGCTGACGCCCGTGCATTAGCAGAAGACCTCCGGAGATACCGTTGGCAACCACCGCATAGTGCGGGAGCCGGTCGCCGATTGCACAAGGTGGCCGTCGATCAGCTCCTCCGACAACCGAATTCAACAGGTGCGACTGAGGAACTTTCCTTCCAGCCGAGCCAATGCAGCGCGGCGGTCAACGATCCCAACTTTTTCAATGTGACGTTGCTCACGGATGACATTGATCAGGGGCAAGTCCTCAACCTATTCGAATCCCCAAAGTCTGAAGTGCTGAGACTCATGAAGGAGGTCAGCACGGAGCCTCGGGATGTGCTAGCTGTCGTCGTCGACGTCCACCATCGCAATCGGTCAGAAGCGCAAGTCACCTTCAATTGCGGGTTCCCATTCTGCGTGAGAGCCACGTTTCCCGAGTTCCATGGAAAGGTGGGTGATTGGCGAGCTATTCCCATCTGGAGTCCTCGTGAGCCGGGGCGTGTGGAAGTCGCCACCAAACAACTTGGAAGCGGTGGAATGCACCTGTCGCAGCGGTGCTTACCAGGAGACATCGCCTCGTTGCAGGTCTGCCGCATGTGGGACCACGACCGCGAAATGTGGTCGTTGGTGTTGAAGCATCAGCGCGGGCGCCGAGTCCCAGAGACCCAGTGGAACGCCGAACTGTGGAATGTTGACCTGTCATGGGCATTCCTTCGCGGGCCTGCCGATCGACCTGCGAAGGAGTTCCGTCTCGCAATCGTTTCAGCGACTTGGGAGACCGAGGGAACAACCGGTCGTTGGCGGCCAGTCGACCAGGATGCTCTGCACCTGTTGTTACATGGTCTCTACTTCGATTCGAGCGAGGGGCGCGATGACGTAGCCGTTCTGACTTTGGTTTCGACTGGCGTGCCGCTTCCAACTGGCGGCGAGGGCTGGCGTTTCTCAGCCGGTCCCGGCGAAAACTATCTGTTGAGCCCAGACGATCTACACCCGGACGAAGCGGATGTCCTCGCCGAGAAGATTGAAAACGCGGCTAGGGAGTTCGGCGGCGCAATTGGATTGCTGGCGGCCTTCACTCCCCGCGAACTTGAAGGCGAGATGCGATTGGCGTTGTACCGCGATGTCGTGGGTGGCGAGATGGCTCGGCGGCGTTACCCAGAAATTGCAACTCCGTTCGACATACGCAACTTGGCATGGCGAAATCTGTTTCGGTCCCAAGAGAGTCCGATCGCCCAAAAGACAAGCGAAGGACGTTGGCACTATCGAGTCGAAGCCAGTCTCCCTCGTCCATTTCCGCGGTCCGTGCCGGTGAATCTGGCGAAGGCACCACTGAAAGACCCTCCGAAGGGCAAGCTCCTCCGACAGCAATTCACTGTTATGAAATGGAATCCGCGACTCGGATTCGTCGATGGAGAGGCGCTTGATTCGGATGTTCTCAAGGTGGAGCCGCACGACTACCACGCTTTCTTCGACTTCTGGCTCGGCCTAAAACGGGGGTCACGACTGCAACTCGGAAGGATCATTGGCAGCATC
>JANODP010000368.1:0-3958 GCA_031412755.1 Schlesneria sp.
GCCTCTTTACACTTGGGCTATTACCTGTTGGGCTTGGAATTTATCTTATTGCCGCGGGCAGTTAATAAACCTGCCCCCACGTTCGACAGGCGGTGAGTGCCCACGCCTTGTCGATTGGATGTGGCTTTGCCAGAATCCGGCCACTCTTGGTCTTGGAATTGTTCGACCCGTCAGGAAGGATGCCTTGTCATGGTTCGACGTCATGCGTGTCTCGCGCTGGTTGCTCTGAGTCTCTCCCTGTTCGGCCTGTCCGGCTGCGATTCCTCCACCAAACCCCCTACGGAAAAACCCGGTGGTGCGATGCCGGCCACGAAGGGACCGGGCGGCAACACGACCGCTGACGTCGGCTCTCCGGTCGCCGCGCAGCGAGCCACGTGGGACGATTACCCCGACGTTCCCAAGTACGAGATCATGACCGAGGTCGATGGGATCAAGATTCCCCGACTGACCGCCGTTCAAGAGTCACTGGGACTGACAGGCAAGATTGCTGCGGATGTCGGCAATCCCCGCGCCACCAAGCCCGGCGAGCCGGTCGATGGCGACTGGATCACGGTTCGCTTCAATGCCGAACCCAAGGTGCTCAACCCGCTCACGGTCAGCGATGCCGTCAAGACCTACATCATGCAGTACGTCAACGAACCGCTGGGTCGTCAGAACAATGAGACGTTTGAATTCGAGCCCCATCTCGCATCGAAGTGGATCATCGAAGACTCGGTCAAGTTGTCGCAAGACTATCCGGGAAAGGAACGCCGGATCGCACTCGACGGTCAACCGGGAGCCACCTCCGTTGAGATCGACTACGAGGCACCGCCACTTCCGACGGACGGGAGCAAGTCCAAACCTCCGCCGATGGTCACGCTGACCACGACCAACTCGGACGGCCAGGCGTTGGAAGGTGTTTGGGTGGGGGCGTTCCCGGCGGGGCGCATTGCGGGTGCTTCCACCACGGGATATCACTTTTGGAGCGACTCGGCAGGGCACGTCGCAGTCGGTGGCTTCCCGTCAGGGAAATACACCATCAAGGTGGGTGCGGAAATCTTCGGACAGTCGATTCCGCAGGCCGATGGCTCGCTGGTCGTCACCCCCGCGACGGTCGAGAACCCTCTGAACGAGGAGTTGAAGTCGGCCGGCTCACAATCGATCACTCTGAAGCCGGGCGAATGGATCGACCTTCAGGCGCAGACTTACTTCACGTTCTACCTGCGTGACGACGTGAAGTGGTCGGACGGCGCGCCCTTCACCACGCAGGACATCGAGTTCGCTTTTGCCTTGCTCAACAATCCGAGTGTCGATTGCGACCACCTTCGCCCCTACATTGAGCCCTTGACCGAATGCCGCGCGCTCGGACCGCTGTCGGTGCGGATGAGGTACAGGCAGCAATACATGAAAGCGGCGGAAGTCGCCTACGAGCTTGGTCACTTTACGCCGCCATTCCATTTCTTCGAGGCGGCCCTCCAGTCGTACAAGGATGAGAACGGCAAAGCCGATCCCCGCCAACTGACCCTGGCGCGACTCACGCCGAAGCAGGAGGATGAGCAACAGAAGCTGAGCGCACACGGACAGCGGTTCGGCAAGTTTTTCAACACGGACGAGCAATACAACCGTGCGCCGGTCGGTACGGGTCCGTACGTCATCGACCGCTGGGAGCGCGGCGATCGGGTCGAACTGCGCCGCAATCCGAACTATTGGCGGAAAGACCTGGCCGGACATCTCGATCGAATCATCGTCAAGGTCATTCCCGATCAAGTCACCGCCATGCAAGCCCTGCGTTCCGGCGAGATCGACTTCTTCTATGACATGACGGCCGAGCAGTTCTTCGAGGATCTGAATGAGAGCGAAGATTGGTTCCAGGGGAAATATGCCAAGGCCGCGTGGTACGTACCGATGTACAGCTTCTTCGGCTGGAACGAACTGATCCCTCAGTTCCAGGATCGCCGGGTGCGCATCGCGTTGACCATGCTCTTGGACCGGCAGGCGTTTCTCGAACAGAAACAGCATGGAGCTGGCATCCTCGTCTCGGGGACACAGTACTACTTTGGGCCCGGCTACGATCACGATGTCGCGCCCATCGGCTACGATCCCGACGCCGCTCGCGACCTGTTGACCGAGGCGGGTTGGATCGACACCGACAACGACGGCATCCTCGACAAGAACGGCGTCAAGTTTCAGATTACACTCGAGTTCGGTCAGGGGAAAAAAATGACCGAGGAACTCTGTGCGGTCCTTCAGAAAAACTTCAAGCAGGTCGGGATTGATTTGCGGTTGAAACCCCTGGAGTGGACTTCGTTCATCGAGCGAGTCCGGGCGCGAGAGGTCGAGGCCATGACACTTCGCTGGACGATGCCCGTCGAGAGCGATCCGTTCCAGCTCTGGCACAGTTCGGGAGCCGGCAAAAGCAGTCGCGGCAGCAACGCGATCTCATTCGCCAACGCTCAGGCTGACGAATTGATCGACATGCTGCGGGTGACGGTGGATGAGAAGAAGCGGAAGCGGATTCATCAATCGTTCCACCGGCTGATCGACAGCGAGCAACCCTACATGTTCCTGTGGATCCCCAAGGACCTGGCCGTCTATCACCAGCGATTCCGCAACGTGAAATGGTATCGCCTGCGCCCCGGCTTCGATCTGGCCGAGTGGTATGTGCCGAAGGACGAGCAAGTGCACAAGTAAATCGACAAGGGGACAAGGGGAAGGGGAGACAAGGGGAATTGCACGCCGCTTTGCCTCTTGATCCCCTTGTCTCCCCCTCTCCTTGTCCCCTTGTCTGTGTCATACCGGAAGCCATCACTCCCACCAATGACTACCTACCTGCTCAAGCGACTGATGCTGATGATCCCGACCCTGTTCGGGATTCTGGTGGTGTCGTTTCTGGTGATCCACCTCGCACCGGGCAATCCCGCGTCGCAGAAGTATGGTGGTGTGGGACAGGCTGCGGCAGGAATGAATTCCGATCGGGGAACCGAGGCGGCCGAGCAACGGTTCCGCGAGAAGCATGGGTTTGACCTGCCATTGCCGCAGCAGTTCCTGTTGTTTTTGAAGCGGGTCGTCACGGCCGACATGATCTTCTTTCAAACCGAACAGCCGATTTGGCGTGAGTTATGGGAAGCTCTCAAGGTCACGATCCTGCTCAACTCGATCGTCTTCGTGCTGATCTACGTGGCAGCGGTTCCGCTCGGAATCTTCAGCGCGTCCTTTCCAAACTCGGCACTCGACCGGACGACCACGCTCGGCCTGTTCATCATGTACAGTCTGCCGTCGTTCTGGGTGGCCGAGATGCTGCGGATGCAGTTCAGCGGCTGGCTGCCGATCATGGGGTTGAAGTCTCAAGACTTCGACCAACTGTCGATGGGCGGGCAGTTCATCGACTATCTGCGTCACATCGCCCTGCCGGTCATCTGCATGACCTACGGCGGGCTGGCCTACGTCAGCCGCCAGATGCGGGCGGGAATGCTGGAGGTCATCCGGCAGGATTACATCCGCACGGCCGAGGCCAAGGGAGCGGGAAAGTCGCGCGTGATCCTGGTCCATGCGCTGCGGAACAGCCTGTTCCCGATCATCACGCTGTTCGCGTCGCTGCTGCCGTTCCTGGTGGGCGGCAGCGTCATCATCGAGGTGATCTTCAACATTCACGGCATGGGACTGCTCTCCTACGAAGGAGTCTTGCGGCGCGAGTACGATCTGGTGATGACGACGCTGATGCTGTCGGCGGTGCTGACGTTGATCGGCATCCTGATCTCGGACATCCTGTACGTGGTCGTCAACCCACGCGTGACCTTTGAAGAGTAGCCCGACGGCAAACTATCGAGACGTTGCCTCGGACCAACATGGTCATTTTCGATCTCGCCGGGGGCTCGCGGGTCATCGCGCGTCCGAGCGGGACCGAGCCCAAGGTGAAGTTCTACTTCGACTTCCGCGAGGCGGTCGCCCCGGGAGAGCCCCTCGCCGCCGCGGAGGCGCG
>JANODP010000369.1:0-13851 GCA_031412755.1 Schlesneria sp.
GGAGCGCGGAGCGCGGAGCAGAAGGACGATACCGCTCTCGCGAGTTCCGCACTCCGCACTCCGCGCTCCGAGTTCCGCGTTTCCGCCATCGCCGACGACCGCCTGATCGCGACCGGCTTCAACCGCAACCATCGCGGCAACGCCGAAGGGGGGATCATCCCCGAGGAGTTTCGCGTCGAGTACGTCGTCGATCGCGTCGAAACCACCTCGACCGTGTGGCTCGGTCTGACGATCGGCTGCGCCCGCTGTCACGATCACAAGTACGACCCGGTCAGCCAGCGCGAGTTCTACCAACTGTTCGCCTTCTTCAACCAAGTTCCCGAGCCGGGCAAGTACATCCGCAACAGCAATTCGATGCCTTACCTGCCCGCTCCAACGGCCGACCAGCAGCTCAAGTTGACCGAGCTGGAGCGCGAAGCCGATGCGGCGCGAGCGGCCTGGGACGCTCTGGCCCCGGCGGTGCGCGACGGCCTGTCGCGGCTGGCCGATGCCGTCCGCACCGGGAACAAACCGGTCGATTGGCAATACACCGTCGGCTTGGATGCGCACATTCCCTTTGACGGCGATGGGCGGGTGTGGCGGGTCATCGAACAGCACGGCGGAACCGGCGCAAAGGGCGAAGGGACGAAAGCGACTACAGGGACCGAAGGAACTGATGCGAATGCCAAAGCAAACGCCCCTGATCCGACGTTGACGTCCCTTCCGTCCCTGAGGTCCTTTTCGTCCCTGGCTTCAGGGCAATCCGCATTCGCATTCGCCGATGGCCGGATCAATCAGGCGGCGGAGTTCGATGGCAAGCGCTGGCTCGACGCGGGCGACATCGGCGACTTGGGCGAGGACGAGTCGTTCGCGATCTCGTGCTGGGTGAAGCCGCACGGTCGCGGGGCGATGACGATTCTCGCCCGGATGGATCACGAGAACGCCTCGCGCGGGTACGAGCTGCGGATCGAAGAGTCGGGCCGGTTGCAGGCGCTGTTCGCCGGACGCATCCTCGACGACCTGATCCGTGTCGAAACGAAAGAACCGCTTGCCGCAGACCGCTGGTCGCACCTGTTCGTCTCCTACGACGGATCGAGCGCTGCACGCGGCGTTTCGATTCGAGTGAACGGCGAACGCGCGGGCCTCACCGTCATCACCGATCTGCTCAGCAACCCGATTCGTGGGAAGCTGCCGCTCCTCATCGGAGCCGGTGGCAGTGCACAGCCGTTCGTCGGCTTGATCGACGAGTTGCGTTTCTACCGTGGCCGGCTGACGGATGAGGTCGCGATGTCGCTCGCGGCGGGAGAGACGATCTCGCAGATTGCCGCCGGTCCGCTCGACGCCACCGCGCCGCCCATGAATCTCGCCAAGCTGCGCGAGTTCTATCTGAGCCGTCACGCGCCGGAAGCCGAACGCCGCGCGCGGCAGCTCGTGCTCGACACCCGCGCGCGCTACGCGGCGTATCTCGCCACGATCCCGACGACGATGGTGATGCAAGACGTGCCGGGCCTGCGCGAGACACGCATCCTGACGCGCGGCGAATACAACAAGCCCGGCGAAGAAGTCGTGCAGACGGGCGTGCCCGCGGTCCTGGGATCGAAGGTGGGATCAGCGAAGCAGAATTCAGGGGAAGCGACAGAAGGGACGAAAACGACCGAAGGAAAGAATACGTCAAGGACGGAAGGGACGAATACGTCCCAGCAGTTGCCGCCCCTGAATCGCCTCGATCTCGCGCGATGGCTCGTCTCACCCGAGAACCCGCTTGCCGCGCGAGTCACGGTCAACCGACTCTGGCAGATGCTGTTTGGTCTCGGCCTCGTGAAGACCTCGGAAGACTTCGGCACGCAGGGCGAGTTGCCGAGCCACCCGGAGTTGCTCGACTGGCTGGCGGTGGAATTCGGGGGAAGCGCGGAACGCGGAGCGCAGAACGCGGAGCGAAACTCATCGCCGTTGAATGCTTCTTCAGTTCCGCACTCCGCGCTCCGCGCTCCGCGTTTCGACATCAAGCGCACGCTCCGCCAACTCGTCACGTCGGCCACGTACCGGCAGTCGCCCCGCCTCGACGAGGCTCTGCTCGCGCGAGACCCCGACAACCGGTGGCTGGCGCGCGGGCCGCGCTTCCGGCTGTCGGCCGAGATGATTCGCGATGCGGCTCTGGCGTCGAGCGGGCTGCTGGTCGAGTCGCTCGGCGGTCCCAGTGTGAAGCCGTACCAGCCGCCCGGCCTGTGGGAGGAACTGAGTGCGGAAGCGGTCCCCGGCCCGTTCTCGGTCTACGTGCAGGACCACGGCGCGAGCCTCTACCGCCGCAGCCTCTACACGTACCAGAAGCGGACCGTCACCACGCCCGGCATGGCTATCTTCGACGCCTCCAGCCGCGACTTCTGCCGCGTGAAGCTGCCGCGCACCAACACGCCGCTGCAAGCCCTCAACCTGATGAACGACATCACCTACCTCGAAGCCGCCCGCGTTCTCGCCGAACACGCGCTGCGAGACGGCGGCGCATCGGCCGAGTCGCGCATCGCCTGGGCCTTCCGCCGCACGCTGTCTCGTCCGCCCAGTGACAATGAATTGGCGGTACTTGTAGCGGGACATGACCGAAGACAACGCCAATTCAGCCAGCACCCTGATGCCACTCGCAAGCTGCTTGAGTCGGGAGAGTCCAGAGTCGATCCGTCGCTACTCACTCACGATCTGGCGGCGCTGACGAGCGTCATCAGTGCAATCCTGAGTCTCGATGAAGCAGTCAACAGAAACTGACAACCCGTTTCGCGGACGAGTCTGCTTGGGATAGGATGCCGCTCGTGAGACAGGCTTCATCAACCGGCCGGGACAGGAAAACGAGTTCGTCATGCCGCTTCGAGACCACTTTCGACCGCCACTGGATCGGCACTCTTCTTGGGAAGGAGTGCATGGCCAGTCTTGGGAAGGAGTGCATGGCCAGTGGCCCGCCATGATCGTGATGGACCTCGTCCGTTCC
The DNA here is from genome assembly GCA_031412755.1 of Schlesneria sp. Classification (GTDB taxonomy): domain Bacteria; phylum Planctomycetota; class Planctomycetia; order Planctomycetales; family Planctomycetaceae; genus Schlesneria. Next base: position 2,957 of record JANODP010000369.1, read on the forward strand.
CTGCCTCCTCAGTATGTCGCCGCGCCGCGAGTACATCTGGGGGCACAAATCGAGATCGACGTGGCCACCTATGAACGGGATGCCGGGGAAGGCACCTCATGGAGTCAAGGATCATCCGAAGGCGGCGTCGCGACCGCCGCGTGGGCTCCGCCGCAGGCTACGCTATCAATCCCCGCAGACCTTCCCGCGCAGGATGAATACGAGGTCCGTGTGTACGACATGGATCGGGGCCGCCGGTTGGTGGCAGCCATCGAGATCGTCAGTCCCGCCAACAAGGATCGCCCCGAGCATCGCCGCGCGTTCGTCGCGAAATGCTCAGCGATGCTGCAACAGCAGGTCTCGGTGGTCATCGCCGATTTGGTGACAACCCGGCAATTCAATCTGTATCACGACCTGCTTGAACAGGCCGACGCGACCGACCCGGCGTTTGGTGACAGTCCGCAATCGATCTACGTCGCCGCCTGCAAGTCCACCCGCCCCCTTCGCCAATGGACGCTGGACGCCTGGTATCACCCGCTCACACCGGGAACGCCCTTGCCCACCGTTCCGCTCTGGCTGGCCGACGATTACTCGATCCCGCTGAATCTGGAATCGAGCTATGAGGAAACTTGCCGCATCCTGCGTTTGCCGCCAGACCATGGCTGACTTGATCTGCGAGACGACCGATGAAAACGTCAATGATGGACATTCCAAATCAACCTTCTCGCCGTGCCTTTCTTGGCGGGGTCGGTGGTGCGCTGGGGCTGACTGCGCTCAACTCGCTGCTGGCAGACGAGAGCGGATCACCGATGAGGCACTTCGCGCCGAAGGCCAGGCGGGTGATCTACCTGTTTCAGTCGGGAGCCCCCTCGCAACTCGAACTGTTCGATCACAAGCCCGAGTTGGAGCAGCGGCGCGGCACCGATCTGCCCGAGTCGATTCGGCAGGGCCAGCGACTCACAGGCATGACGGCGGGCCAAGAAAAATTTCCGGTCGTGCCGTCGATGTTCAAGTTCGCGCGGCATGGGCAAAGCGGCGCGACGATCAGCGAGTTGCTGCCGCATCTGGGGAAAGTGGCCGACGAACTCTGCTTCATCAAGTCGCTGTCGACCGAGGCGATCAATCACGATCCCGCCGTGACGTTCCTCACCACGGGAGCACAACTGGCGGGGCGGCCCAGCCTCGGCGCATGGCTGTCGTATGGACTCGGTTCCGAGAACAAGGATCTGCCCGCGTTCGTCGCGATGGTGTCGCGCGGGACCGGCCGTCCGAACGACCAGCCGCTGTATGACCGCCTGTGGGGGAGCGGCTTCCTGCCGTCGGTTCATCAGGGCGTGAAGCTGCGCAGCGGCGGAGACCCCGTGCTCTACCTGTCGAATCCGCCGGGGATCGACGCGGCGCTGCGACGCGACATGCTCGACGATCAGCGCGAATTGAACCGCCTGCAACTCGCCCGGACCGGCGATCCCGAGATCGCCACGCGGATCGCGCAGTACGAGCTGGCCTTTCGGATGCAGACCTCGGTCCCCGAGTTGGCCGACGTGTCGAGCGAACCCGCGCACGTGTTCGATCTCTACGGACCCGACTCGAAGAAGCCGGGCACGTTCGCGGCGAACTGCCTCCTCGCGCGACGACTGGCCGAGCGGGGCGTGCGGTTCATCCAGCTCTTCCACATGGGCTGGGACCAGCACACGAACCTTCCCGCGCAGATGCCGAATCAGGCGCGCGACATCGACCAGCCGTGTGCGGCTCTGATTCTCGATCTGAAGCGGCGCGGGTTGCTCGACGACACGCTCGTCGTCTGGAGCGGCGAGTTCGGTCGCACGGTCTACTGCCAGGGAAACCTGTCCGCCACGAACTACGGCCGCGATCATCACCCGCGCTGCTTCACGATCTGGATGGCCGGCGGCGGCATCAAGCCCGGCATCACGCACGGTGAAACCGACGATTACAGCTACAACGTCGTCCGCGATCCGGTCCACGTCCACGACCTGAACGCGACGATCCTGCATCAGCTCGGCATCGACCACAAACAACTCACCTTCAAGTTCCAGGGCCGCCACTACCGCCTGACCGACGTGCATGGCGAAGTCGTGCAGAACGTGCTGGCGTGAGATGGCGTCGACTCACCTGTCTCGTATCATCCTGCAGACGCCCCATTCTTTCCTGAGTCCACCGATGAGCACCGTTCTGCAAGAACCGGATGTCCGCGAAGAGATCGAGACGCTGGCCGAACTGGTCGAGCGGCTCGGTGGCATCCCGCTGGATCGCATCCGTTTTCATCCCGCGCCCGGTACGGCGACCGAAGAGGATGTCATCGCCGCGTTGGAAGCTCCCCGAAAACGGATCTGTGAATTGATCGACGGCGTCTTGGTGGAGAAGGCGATTGGGTTTGGAGAGTCGGTGCTGACAAGCTGGCTGATCGCTCTGCTCAACGCGTGGGTGAGACCCCGCAATCTCGGATTGGTCTCGTCGCCCGACGGCACTCTCCGCCTGTGGGCTGGGCGCGTGCGGATCCCCGATGTGGCCTTCACTTCGTGGGATCGAATGCCGGGACGAAAGCGGCCCACCAAACCGATCCCCGAGTTGTCACCCGATCTCGCCGTGGAAGTCCTCAGCGACAGCAATACCTATCGCGAGATGCAGTTGAAGTTGGCCGACTACTTTGCCGCCAACGTACGACTCGCCTGGATCGTCGATCCGGAATTGAGAACCGTCGAGGTTCACACCGGCTCCGGACAAATGACCCTGCTACGGCAAGGCGACACGCTCGACGGAGGCGCTGTCCTGCCGGGCTTCGCCGTCCCGCTGACGGATCTGTTCGCCGAACTCGATCGGCAGGGTTAGGTCGTTGAAACAGCGACCGATCGCCCAAGTGCCAATTGATGCGTCCCGGCCGATTGGTTACTGTGGCATCGCCTGCCTCAACCTCCCTCCGCGACTTGGCGAACCTCCCGATGGTGTCACGACTTCTCAGAACGACCTTGTTGGTGCTGGCCTTCGAGTTGGTTGAGTTCCATCGCGCGGTGCTCGCCGCCGAACCGATCGTCTCGACGAAGCCCGTTGGCTCGGAGATGTCGGGCGATGAATTCTTCGAGCGGAAGGTGCGCCCGCTCTTCGTACAGCACTGTTATTCGTGCCATGCGAAGGGCCAGAAAAAGGGAGGCCTCAGTCTGGCGGATCGGGCGGGACTGCTGGCCGGGGGCGAGAGCGGAGCGGTCGTCGCGCTGGAGAAGCCGGACGAGAGCCTGCTGATCGCGGCGGTCGAGCATCGTGGCGGGACGGAGATGCCGCCCAACGGGAAGTTGTCCGACGGCGAAATTGCCGCGCTGCGGAAATGGATCCAACTCGGTCTCCCGTGGCCCGAGTCGGCGGCGAACAAGGCCGGCGGCATTCGGACGAGTGGTTCGATCACGGACGAGGATCGCCAGTTCTGGTCGTTCCAGCCGGTGAAGGATGTCGCGCCGCCCGCCGTCAAGAATGCAGCCTGGCCGCGCCGACCGCTCGATCAATTTGTGATGGCCCAACTCGAAGCGAACGGCTTGACTCCGGTGGGCGAGGCCGACAAGCGGACGTTCATTCGCCGGGCCACCTTCGATCTGATCGGCCTGCCGCCGACTCCCGAGGACGTGGCGGCATTCATGGCGGATGACAGTCCGCTCGCCCACGAACGGCTCATCAACCGGCTGCTCGAATCGCCGCACTATGGCGAGCGGTGGGCGAGGCACTGGCTCGATGTCGCGCGCTACGGTGAGGATCAGGCCCACACGTTTCAGGCGCGGATGTACCCGAGTGGCTATCGATATCGAGACTGGGTCGTGGCGGCTTTCAACGCCGACCTGCCGTACAACCAGTTCGTCATCGAACAGATTGCGGGCGACCTGTTGCCCGATGACGGTTCCGTAGGATGGGCTCTCAGCCCGTCCGCTTCTGCTTCACCACAAGCGACTGCAAGACAACCGACGGAAGTACCAAAGCCGGACGGGCTGAGAGCCCATCCTACGAATATAAACGGCCGGTTGGAGCGGCTTCCCGCACTGGGCTACCTCGCGCTGGGGCCGGTCTACTACAAGGATGCCGGCTGCGCGGGGAAGGCGGAGTCGGACGAGGTCGATGACCGGATCGACACGCTCTGCCGCGGGTTCCTCGGCCTGACCGTGTCGTGTGCGCGGTGCCACGATCACAAGTTCGATCCGATCCCGACGCAAGACTATTACGCGCTGGCGGGCGTCTTCGCGAGCACCCAGTACCGCGAAGCGCCTCTCGCGCCGGACGACATCGTCCAACAATATGACGCGCGGGCCGAGGTCGTGAAGGGACAGGAGAAGCGACTCACGGAGGCCCAGGCGACGGAAGCCCGCAAGATGGGCGAGTCGTTTGCGCCGCTGACCTCAAAGTACGTCGTCGCGGCTTGGAAGCTTCAGCATCGCGGCGAACAGAACGCGAATGAACTGACGAAGAGACTCGCCGACGAACTCGGCCTGCAACGGTTTTTGATTGAACGCTGGTCGCAGTTTCTCACATCGGACCTCGTGCAAAAGCGAGCCTACCTCGCCGCGTACAAATCGTTGATGAGCCTGGCAGCAGCGGGTGAAAAGCAGCAGCGGGAGGTGCCCGTCGATGCTCCGGCCGATGCCGATGCGGTCGTCTCCGTTGAAGCGAAGGTCGCGTGGTTTGGAGTCGCATTGCAGGAACAGTTGGCAGCCGCGCTGAAGACTCGCGATGAACAGGACGCCGCCTACGCGCAGCGTCTCGCCGAGGCGGCCGACTCCGACAAGGGCAAAGTGGAAAAACCGAAGCTCGACGCGGCGCGGGCCGAACTGTTGAAGGACGTGTTGACCGACAAGAACGCCGCTCCGCTGGCAATCCCGAAGGATCGCGTCGACAAGTTGCTGCCCGAAGCGAGCAAGGCCGCGCTGGCCGAGATTCAGAAGGAACTCGACCGCGCGAAGCAGGAGTTGGGTTCGAAATATCCGATCGCGCACAGCCTCGCCGATAGCCAGCCGACGAATGTGAAGGTCCATCTGCGGGGCAACCACAAGGAACTCGGAGACGAAGTACCGCGACGGTTTCTCGCCATCCTCAGCCCCCAGGAACCGAAGGCATTCCAGGACGGAAGCGGCCGACTGGAGTTGGCCCGCGCGATTGCCGATCCCTCGAACCCGCTGACCGCGCGCGTGATGGTCAACCGCGTCTGGCAGCATCATTTCGGGCGCGGTCTGGTCGGCACGCCGAGCAACTTCGGACTCCTGGGCGAACGGCCGACGCATCCCGAGTTGCTCGACCATCTCGCTGCCAGGTTTGTCGCGTCCGGCTGGTCTCTCAAGCAACTCCATCGCGAGATCATGCTGTCGGCGACGTATCGACTCTCGTCGAGCGCGGAACTTGGAGCGCGGAGTGCGGAGCGAAATGCAGACGGCTCAACTCTGCAAAGCTCTTCCGTTCCGCACTCCGCGCTCCCCGCTCCGCACTCGCTCGATCCCGACAACCGCCTGTTGTGGCGGCAGAACCGGAGACGGCTCGACATTGAGGCGTGGCGGGATTCGATGCTGGCCGTCAGCGGGAACCTCGACGCGACGCTGGGCGGAGCGGCGGTGAATCTCAACGATGGAGGCAACCGCCGGCGGACGCTGTATGCGGCCATCAGTCGCCATGAGTTGAACGGGACTCTGCGGCTGTTCGACTTCCCCGATCCGAACCTGACCAGTGAGAGGCGAGTCAGCACGACCGTCCCCATGCAGCAGTTGTTCGTGCTGAACAGCGACTTCCTCGTGCGCCAGGCCAGGTCGCTTTCGCAACGACTGGCCAACGAAACAGCGTCCGACGACAAGGGCCGCATCGAACGAGCGTACTCGCTTCTCTTTCAGCGTCCGCCCAAAGAGGCCGAAGTACAAATTGGCCTGACCTATCTGCAAGCCCCGCTTCCCGACAAGGTGCCTGCGTCCGACGTGAAGCTCACCGCGTGGGAGCAGTACGCGCAGGCACTGTTAGGAACGAACGAGTTCGTGTTTGTGGACTGACCAGGACTAATCCCTCGCCACCGAGCTTGCCTCGGTGGCTCGCCGGCTTCTTCGCTACTTGACGAGACATCAAAGCAGTAGTGCAAAAGTCAACGAGCCACCGGGGCGAGCCCGGTGGCGTAACGCTTGAAATGTTGGAGACCGATCATGATTCATCCTCACCTCCTGTCACGCCGCCACCTCCTCGCTCAAATGGGGAGCGGTTTCGGCACGCTCGGTCTCGCCAACGTCTTGGCCCAAAGTGGTTTGCTCGGTAACCAAGCCCTTGGTGCAAGTTCGCCTTCGGTCAGCCCTCTCGCTCCCAAAGCTCCGCATTTCGCGCCAAAGGCGAAGCGGGTCATCTTCCTGTTCATGAACGGCGGACCTTCGCATGTTGACACGTTTGATCCGAAGCCGGCACTCGCCAAGTTCGCCGGGCAGCAGCCCGAGGAACTGACGAAGAACTATCAGCGATCGGTCGGAAAACTCTTTCCGTCGCCGTTCAAGTTTGCGAAGCACGGCCAGAGCGGCATCGATGTCAGTGAGTTGTATCCTCACGTCGCCAGCGTGATCGACGACATCTGTGTCATCCGCTCGATGCACACCAACATCCCGAATCATGAGCCTGGGCTGCTCATCATGAACTCGGGGCACTCGCAGCCGACGCGGCCGAGCCTCGGGTCGTGGCTGACGTATGGCCTGGGCACCGAGAACCAGAATCTGCCGGGATATGTCGTCCTCTGTCCGGGCAAGCCGGTCGTGGGGCCGCAGCTTTGGGGCAACAGTTTTCTGCCCGGCATCTTTCAGGGATGCCACATCAACAACAGCAAGCTCGACCCGCAGACGCTCATTCAGCACGTTCACAACTCGCACCTTCCTCCCGCGGTGCAAAGGCGGCAGCTCGATCTGCTTCAAGAATTGAATCGCGTTCATCTCGAAGACCGCCCCGCCGACAACCAGCTTGAGGCGCGGATCGAATCGTTCGAGATGGCCTTCCGGCTGCAATTCGCGGCTCAGGAAGTGTTCGATCTGAAGAGCGAGACCCAGGCGACGCGGGACCTCTACGGCGCGGGCCAGTTCTCCGATGCGTGTCTCGTCGCGCGACGGCTCGCCGAACGGGGTGTCCGGATGGTGCAACTCTATTACGGCAGCGGCCAGCCGTGGGACGACCACGGCGACATCATGAATCACGCCAACCACGCCAGGCAAAGCGATCAGGCGATTGCGGGCCTGATCCGCGATCTGAAGAGTCGGGGTTTGTTCGACGAGACCCTGATCGTGTGGGGCGGCGAGTTCGGGCGCACGCCCTGGTCGCAGGGAGCCAAGGGCCGCGATCATCACAGCCGCGGCTTCACGATGTGGCTGGCCGGCGGCGGCGTGAAGGGGGGCCTCGCCTACGGCACGACCGACCAGTTCGGCAACATGGCCGCCGAGAACCCCGTCCACGTGCATGACCTGCACGCCACGATCCTGCACCTGCTGGGCCTCGATCACGAACGCCTGACCTACCGCTACAGCGGCCGCGATTTCCGGTTGACCGACGTCCACGGCAAGGTGGTCACGGACATCCTGGCGTGACATATGGAAGCCTGAAGCGCAAGCGAAGGGCAACATGTCCGAGGACTTCGCTTGCGCTTCAGGCTTTTATTCGACACCGTGTTAGTACCCTGTTCATTCTGCGAGAACCTCTCCCGATGCTTCGACTCACCTCTGTCTTGGCCGTTGCTGGCCTGTGCCTCTCCATGACAAACTCGATCCACGCGCAGGATCGTGTGGTCGAGACCGATCTCATCGCGGCAACTCCCGCCGATTGGCCGTGGTGGCGCGGGCCGAATCGAAACGGGATTGCCGCCGCCGATCAGAAGCCGCCGCTCACCTGGAGCGAGACGGAGAACGTGGTGTGGAGGACGCCCGTGCCGGGGAAGGGGCATGGGTCGGCGATCGTGGTCGGCGAGCATGTCTATCTCCAGACGGCCGAGCAGGATCGCGATGCCCAGTCGGTGCTGTGCTTCGATCGCGCGACGGGCAAGAAGCTGTGGCAGACCGATGTCCACACCGGCGGCATGAACGTGAAGGGGAATGAGAAAAGCACGCTCGCCAATTCGACTCCCGCCTGCGATGGCGAGCGGGTGTATGTGAACTTTCTGAACGACGGGGCGATCTACACGACGGCGCTGACTCGCGCGGGGAAAAAGGTCTGGCAGGAGAAGATCACCGACTACGTGCTGCATCAGGGATTCAGTTCGTCTCCCGCGCTGTACGGGCCGCTCGTGATTGTGTCGGCCGACAACAAGGGTGGCATGGGAGCGATCGCGGGGCTCGAACGGGCGACGGGCAAGCCGGTTTGGAAGCACGGGCGGCCGAAGCTGCCCAATTACACCTCGCCCATCATTTTGAAGATCGCGGGGAAGGACCAGGTCCTGTTCTCGGGCTGCGATCTGGTGACGAGTTTTGATCCGCTGACCGGCAAGGTGCTGTGGGAGATCAAGGGCTCCACCGAGGAATGCGTGACGTCGACCGTCACCGACGGGACGCACATCTACACCAGCGGCGGCTATCCGAAGAACCACCTCGCGGCGGTGAAGGCCGACGGGTCGGGCCAGGTCGCGTGGGAGAACGCCACACGCGTCTACGTCCCCTCGATGCTGGTCCGCGACGGATTCCTCTTCGCCACGATCGATGCGGGCGTCGCCATGTGCTGGAAGAGCGACACCGGCGAAGAGAAGTGGAAGAACCGACTCGGCGGGACATTCAGTTCGTCGCCCGTGATGGTGGGCGAACACATCTTCGCCACGAACGAAGAGGGGAAGACGTTTGTGTTCAAGGCGAATCCGCACGAGTTCCAACTGGTGGGCGAGAACCAACTCGGCAGCATCGTCTTCGCCACGCCGACGATCTGCGGCGGTCGCATCTATCACCGCGTCGCCACACAAGTGGAAGGCCAGCGCCAGGAGTGGCTGTACTGCCTCGGGAAGAAGGGCGAGTGATGGCCATCACGTTCAACGCCAACGCGCACCCTCTTCAAACCAGCCCGACGCGCGAGCGAGGGCTTCGCTCACGTCGAACGTCAAGCCCTCGCTGGCGCGTCGGGCTGGTTGTGGGTTGCTTGCTCGCTGCCGGCTCTCTCGTTGGGATGCCCTCCTCACATGGTGAGGAACCACCCTCCGAAAGTTGGCCGCGTGCGCGAGCGTTCCCGGCGGCGGAGGCTCATCAGGCGGCGGCGGCCGACGACAAGTTTGTCTATGCGATCGCGAACTCGGTCGTGGCGAAGTACGACCGGATGACGGGCGACAAAATCGCAACCAGTACCGGTGAGCAGGCAACTCATCTGAACAGCGGCTTCGTATTTGAGGGGCGTCTGTACTGTGCCCACTCGAATTATCCGCAGACTCCCGAACAGAGCGAGATCCTGGTGCTCGACCCGGCGACGATGACGCTGTCGCGGTTCAGGGAGTTCGGCAACTTCGGTGGCAGCCTGACGTGGGCCATTCGTCACGCGGGGCATTGGTGGTGCAACTTCGCCCGCTATGGAGACGACAACGGCCAGACGTTCCTCGTGCAGTTCGACGATCGGTGGAAAGAGATCGCGCGCTGGACGTACCCCGCTGCTGTGGTGAAGGAGCTGCGCCGGTCGAGCCTGTCGGGTGGCATCTGGCATGACGGGCTGCTGGCTGTAACTGGACATGACGATCCGGTTCTGTTCCGGCTGCGAATTCCGACCGAAAGCAAAGTCCTGGAACTTGTCGAACGGCAAACGATCCCATTCACGGGGCAGGGGATCGCGTTCGACCCCGTGACGCGGGGCCTGATCGGGATTGACCGGTCTCGCCAGGAGATCGTCTTCGCGGATCGAAAGCCGTTGTCACCGCAGCCCCGTCTGCCGCGCGACAACCTGCTCGTCGCCCGCGGCTCGAACAGCGAGACGCTTCCCGTGAAGACGCTCGACGACTGGCAGCAACGTCGCGCCGAGATCGTGCGCGGGGCGCAGGCGGTGATGGGGCGATTGCCCGGTGCCGAGAAACGATGTCCGCTCGACATGCAACTCGATGAGGAAGTCGATTGCGGCAGCTTTGTCCGTCGGTTGGTGACGTACCAGTCCGAGCCGGGGTCGCGCGTCCCGGCCTATCTGTGTATTCCAAAGACGGCTCTTGCGAAGGGGGCCAAGCCGGTCCCCGCCGTCCTCTGTCTGCACGGTACCGACAACACGGTCGGTCACGGCACGGTCGTCGGTCTCGGCACGCGGCCCAACCGGCAGTACGCCGCCGAGCTGGCCGAGCGGGGTTACGTGACGCTCGCCCCCAGCTATCCGCTGCTCGCCAGGTACCAGCCCGATGTGAATGCGCTCGGCTGGCAGAGCGGCACGCTGAAGGCGGTGTGGGACAACAGCCGCGGACTGGACCTGCTCGAATCGCTGCCGTTCGTGAAGCGAAACTCGTTCGGCGCGATCGGCCATTCGCTGGGAGGCCACAACGCGGTTTATACATCGCTGTTCGACAACCGCATCCACGCGGTCGTGTCGAGCTGCGGGTTGGACGCGTACCTCGACTACTACAACGGCGACACTCAGAACTGGCATCCCGAGAAGGGCTGGTGTCAGACCCGCTACATGCTGCGGCTGGCCGACTATCGGGGCCGCCTCGCCGAGATCCCGTTCGACTTTCACGAGCTGATCGGCGCGCTGGCTCCGCGCCACGTGCTCATCATCGCCCCGCTGAAGGATCACAACTTTCAAACCGCCAGCGTCGACCGCATCGCGACGGCGGCCCGCCCGGTCTTCAAGCTGTATGGACACGAGGAACGGCTGCTCATCGAACATCCCGACTGCGAACACGACTTCCCCCCCGAGATGCGCCAACGGGCTTACGAACTGTTCGACCGGGTGCTCGGGCCGTAGAGCTTTCAAAACTAGCCCGACGC
>JANODP010000370.1:0-12024 GCA_031412755.1 Schlesneria sp.
CCGGGTTGGTGGTTTCCGTGAATCTCAAGCCCTGAAGGGGCGGCACTACTCCTGCGGGCAATTTAGTGCCGCCCCTTCAGGGCTTCGAATTCTGTCACTCTCGGAACCCGGGGCGGCGCTCCCGCTGGTCGCTTGCCCCGGGCTGACTTAGGGCTGCCCCGTTGGGGCGGAAATCCAAAACAGCGCAACTTCAAAAAGCGTGAGCGCGGGTTGAAGTCCGGCTTTCAGAAAAGCCGGGTATCGCCGGCAAAAACGGCCGGTTCACACCCGATTCACGCCGGAGCGCGTCCCTTCCCCGAGTGCTCGTTGTCATCCCGACGGCAAGTTTTGCCGCAGTCTTCCGGGGGCCGAGTCATTCCCGCCGATTCCTCCACGGCGACGCGGGGTTTCGCTCAAGATCCTCTTGGCGGACCGGGAATCGGTTCTTATAAACCGCCCCGCAACCACTCCGCCATTCGGCACCCATCGCGGGAACTTTGGATGCCGCTTCGGAGCGGCTGGCACGTCGGTGGTTTCTCTCCCCGGTTTCTCACATCAACTGAACGATGGCGGCGGCGGCACCCGACTCGGGCGTCGCGATCGTGCCGGATGCGACTTTCCGTCGCCTGCGGCCGCGACGCGATTCAGGCCCGGTCTGGTGCGTCGCGGGCGGCGCTTTTCGCCCAGGAGTTCTCGATGTCACGCTGCACTCGGACCTGTTTCCTGTTGACCCTCTCCCTGTTCGTGGCGGCTCCGCTCGGATGCCGCCACGCTCCGCGAAACGCGCTCCAGCAAAGCCAGCTCCGCGCCCACCAGCTCTACCAGCAGAACAGGATGCTGGCCAATGGCATGAGCATGAATCAAGCTCAGCTTGCGGCGGAGAAGGCGCGGATCGAACAACAGTACCTGGCCACCAAGCAGAGCCTCGATGCGGCCAACGCCCGGTTGGAAAACCTGCAGGAGTCCAACGGTCAGTTGGAAGACCGCGTGAAGAATCTGTTGACCAGCAGCCGCCCCGGCAACAACCCGCTGTCCGAAGATGCCACACTGCGGATGAAGCGGCTCAAGGAGAAGTACCCCGACTTTGAGTTCGATCCGCAGACGGGAGTCAGCAAGTTCTCGACGGACTTGTTGTTCAACACGGGCAGCGACGACATTCGGCCCGAGGCGATGCAGGTGCTCAACGAGTTCGCCGGCATCATGAATCAGTCGGATGCCAAACACCTCAAGGTGTTGGTCTCGGGCCACACCGACGACCGGCCGGTCGTGAAGGCGGGGACGAAGGAGAAGCACGGCGACAACATGGGCCTGTCGGCTCACCGCGGGCTGTCGGTCCTGCGGGCGCTCCGCAAATCGGGCATCGCCGAGGGACGCATGGGTGTCTCGGGCTACGGGATGCACCAGCCCGTCGAACCAAACAAGACCGAAGCGTCTCGCTCGAAGAACCGTCGCGTCGAAATCTACGTCCTCGCCCCGGACGCCTCGATTGCCGGCTGGGATCCCGGTACCGAACTGCGTTGATGGTGCGCGTCGCCTGACAGAACCACAGCCTCCAAATCAACAGCCCGACTTCTTTCCAGAGGCCGGGCTTTCTTCCATCTCGACCACGCTTGGACTTGGGGCAGTGGCGCGGAATCGTGGCCAAATTGCCGGTCCTGCTCACGCTCGATACCTTCAACGGAGTTTTCGTCGTGAAAGTGAGCCGCCTCACAAGCCTCCCGCGGAACGAAAACAGAAGGAGCCCGAAGAATGAAGCTCTGGCTGGCCCGACACGGCGAAGCAAGCGATCCCGATCATGCGTCCTCGGATCACGCCCGGCAATTGACCGACTTGGGACGACGACAGGTGAGCCAGTTGACGCGCTGGCTGCTCGAACGTGAAGAGGCTCCCGAACTGATCCTGCACAGCCCGCTGGTCCGGGCGCGACAAACGGCCGAGACGATCGCGGGCGAAATCAGCCAGGGCGCGATCGTGATGGAAGAGCGGTTGCTCTCCCCGGGTGTCCACACCGCCAACCTGCTGCGTCGGCTGAGCGATTCGGGCGCGAAGCGCATCGTCTGCGTCGGCCATCAACCCGACATGAGTCACTGCCTCGCCGAGATGGTGGGTGGTGGACGCCACTTGTACTCACCGGGCACCATCGCGGGAATTGAATTCGGCAGTGCCGTCACCACCGGCGCGGGCGGACTCCGCTGGCTGGCCGATCCGTTCTGGTTCGAGTGAGTCGAACAAGATTCGAAGCTCTGAGGTCTTGTTGGAGAGTTCCACGCGATCGCATGTCAAATCGTCGTCACAACACTCCGGGGAGAACGGCAGAACGATGAAGGTCGGGAATTGGCGGGTGAATCTGTCTTCATCATTCTGCCCCCATCGTTCTGCCATTCCTGCCACATTGAAACAGGCGATTGCCCAATCACGGCGGCCCAGACAATGGAATTGCCATCTGTCTCGCACTACACTCCTGCCGAAGCGGCCGGTTCGATGAATTCGGCGTCGGGGGCGATTAGCTCAGTTGGTTAGAGCGCCATGCTTACACCGTGGATGTCGGGGGTTCGAATCCCTCATCGCCCAATCGAGCAACGAAAAACCCCTCGGGTACGAGGGGTTTTTCGTTTCATTGCTCTGCGTGCGCGTTGTTGCATGCGGAAGGAAATCGGGCTGCGATCCTGCCGCACGACTCGGCGCATCAAACCGGCCGCGCAGAGCAGATTGCCAGATTAGGTCGCCGCGACGGACATCACTTCGTTCCGCAAAGCCCTGAAGGCGGAGGCGGGTGACTCGAAATAGTTGTGCTTGAGCAGGCCGTATCGCCGGAGACTGGATTCGACGTTGGGCCAGCCAGCCCGGGCGGCGAGGTCGTACACGATGAGGCCCTTCTCGATTCGCTCCGACTGGTTCGAGAAGTCGCGGAACCACAGATACCGCCACGCGGGGAAGTAGGCGAACCGTACGAGCGGCTTCAGGCAGAGAGCCCTCATGACCCGGCATTGGAAGGCATCGACGGCGGCCTTCACGCCGGGGGCGACGGTGACTTCCTGCTCGCAGCGGAAGGACTGCTCGAAGACGAGCCGCTTTTCGGCGGCGGACAGTTCCCGTCGAGCGCGGCTGGCCGAGTGAATGCGGTTCAGGGCGTCGAGCAATGTCGGCGGGACGATCTGGTCGGCGTCGGGCTCATCACCGTGTTGCCTGGTGAAGTGATAGTTGGCGTAGGTGTCGATGCAGACCTGCCGGTTCACGGTGCGGAAGCCCTCGGCGAAATCGTTGAGGATGCCGAGCCGATAGGCCTTCTCGGCCCGGCTGTAGAAGTAGCGATGGGCAATCAGCCGACCGACCCGACCGCCAACCTCAAAGTATCGATACGCCCACAAGGCTCCGTGGGCAGCGATGTGTGAGAAGACGTGGTTTCGCCCGGAATCGAAGTACAGGCTGTTGAGGACGACGGCGCGACGCGGAATGTCTTCCAAGCCACCCGCCAGCGTCGTCGCTTCGTCCTGCAATTCGCCATACCGCATTTGAAGTTCGTTCAACGTCATGGCCTGCCTCGCTGCCGATTGCCGGGGAGAGGGCCGAACGTCATGGGATTTCGATGTGAGGTCCGGGTCCGTTGGACGGTTCCCTGCCGACTTCCAGCTCGACCATCCCACGCAGTTTCGACTCGTTCTCTGACGAACCGCAATTGATCGCGTCGATTAACTGACGCAAGCGGGCGGCGTCGCGGCGGTTGAAGTGGAGCGAGAGACGCGCATGACCGAGCAGATGCTCGTCGTCCAGTTCAAACGGGTGGGGATCAGCTCGTTCGATGCGGCCACTTTCGAGGATGTCGGCAAATTCGGCGTTGAGCCTGTCGAGCAGTTCGTCGCTGACGGGCGAGTGCAATCGCAGCACGAGCTTCTCGCGGATGTACCGCATGCTGTCGTAGACGGAGTAGAACCGCATGATTTCCTGGACGGCGTCTTCGACGGAATCGGTGATCTTCAACAGCGACAGATCATGCGGGCTGATCAGTCTTCGGGAGAGAAGCTGCTCGCGAACGAAGGCGAGCCACGATGTCCAATAGGTCCCGCCCGGCGCATCGACACAGATGATCGGCAGCATGTCGCGTTTGCCGGTCTGGACCAGCGTCAGGACTTCGAACAGTTCATCCTGGGTGCCGTAACCGCCGGGAAACAGCACGACGGCGTGAACCTCCTTCACGAACATCAGTTTGCGAGTGAAGAAGAAGCGGAACGTCACCAGCTTTTCGTCGCGGTTGATGATCGGGTTCGCTTCCTGCTCGAACGGCAGCATGATGTTGACGCCCATCGACATCGACTGGCCCGCACCGACGTGAGCCCCCTCCATGATGCCGCCGCCGGCGCCGGTGACGACCATCCACCCGGCGGACGCCATGCGGCGACCGAACTCGACGGATTCGAGGTACTCGGGATGGTCGGCGGGAGTGCGGGCCGAACCGAAGACCGTCACCTTCTTGGTCCGGCGATACGGTGTGAAGACCTTGAAGGCGTACCGCAGTTCCTTCAGTGCGCGACTGAGCAGCTTCAGATCGCCGCGTGAGGCCTGATCGCGGTCGAGTTTGTCGGCGGTCTCTTTGATTTCAGCGATCAACTGCGCACGACCTTCGGCGTCGAAGTTGCCGCTCCAGGACGAGGTCGAAGTGAGCATGAGTTGA
Source organism: Schlesneria sp. (assembly GCA_031412755.1). Taxonomy (GTDB): domain Bacteria; phylum Planctomycetota; class Planctomycetia; order Planctomycetales; family Planctomycetaceae; genus Schlesneria. The sequence goes on from JANODP010000370.1 coordinate 4,649, forward strand.
CTCCGTCAACTGGGAATTTTGGATTGACGATTTTGGATTTTCGATTGGCAATCCAAAATCGAAAATCCAATCAGCCATCGACCGCCTCGATCGCCTCGGCGCGTGTCTCGTAGATCGCCCAGAGGGTGTCGAGGGCCGTCAGTTTCAAGAGGTCTCGCGCCATCTTGCTCGGTCCCGACAGAACCAACTCCCCACCGCGACTCTTCACCGCCGTGTGACACCGCAGCAGCAGCGCGAGGAAGGCCGATCCGAAGAACTTCACTTCGCTCAGATCGACGACGGCCATGGGTGAGGGAGACGACTTGAGCGGTTCCATCACGATGTCGGCCGCCTGCTCGGTCAAGTCCCAGGGCATCTGCTCGACATTGGGGGAGGGAGTGATGATCACGGTGTTACCGTGCCACTCCAAACGAAAATCGTCACTGGCGGTGGGCATATGGAGTTCCGTCTACTGAGGTCACAGGTCATCCGTGTTCGTCCGATTGGTCGGCCCGCAGGGGAAGCTTATCGTCAATCATCCGTCACCGGGCAAGCCCGGAAACGGAGGAAGCCCGGCCAGAACGACCGAGCTTCCCAAAAGCCCGCTGTGCAAATCACGTCCACTCGCCGCGTCACCAATATCCGCCGTAGTAGCCTCGCGAGTAGTAGGGCGAGTAGCCCGAATACCCGAAACCGCCGACCCCCACGCCAATGCCGTACGAGCGGTACCCCGGATACGAGTAACTCGAATAACCGGAGTAGTACGACACGGGGCGGGCGTAGTAGCCCGAAGCGTAGACCGGCTGGGTGTAAACAGGTGTGGAGTAGACGACGGGTTGCGAATAGGTCACCGGTTGCGAGTACACGACCGGTTGTGAGTACACCGCCGGCTGGTAGTACGAGCCCGTCGAATAGCCGCCCCAGCCACTCGCACAACATGAGCCATACGGCGAACTGTAGGAGTTCACGTAGTACGGCGAGGCGTACCCGTACGAGTACGCCGGGCGGTAGCCGTAACGAACCGAACTGTAATACGGACGGTTGAAGCCACGGTAACCACCATAGCCGTAGGAGTAGAGCGAGGGACGTCCGTAGTAGTACGAGCCGAAACCTCGGTAACCACCGCGATAGCCCCCTCCACCATAGCCCCAGCCGCCACCCCACCGGTGGAAGCCGACGGCGGCCGGTGCCACGGCGTGCGTCAGATTCGGTTGAGCGACCAGCGGCGCGGCCTCCGCCGACCCGGCAAACAGTCCGGCCGCCATCAGACAGGCCGCCGGCAGGCACCAGCGAAACATTCGACTGAGCTTCATGATTTCCCCCTCCATCCAGGTTGTGACTTGGTCAGATTCGCAGCCATCCCGCTGCCGATACAAATGGCGTCCTGCCGGTGGCCATCGTAGCGCGATGGAATCTGCCGGGTCAAGCGCCCGGAGAATCTGACGATCAGGCAAGTTTTCCGGTCTGGGCGGAATCGGCCCTTGAGGCCCGGCGAGAACTCAGCACCGACGACCGTCCTGTCGCGACAACCGCTGGCCGCGTTGACTTGGGTAGGGCGTCGCCTAGAATGGCCGTCCTTGTCGCAGGGAGGCGGTTCACGAACTTGTCGATTTGTTCGCAGGAGTGACGGCATGACCCCGCGCGTACTGACGGCGCTGCCGGTGTACAACGAAGATCGTCACTTGTCCGAGGTTCTGGCCGAGGTGCGAAAGCATGCTCGGGAGATCCTCGTGGTGGATGATGGTTCGACGGATGGAACCCGGGAGTTGCTCTCGCGTGAGCGGGGCATCTACACCCTGCGGCACGAGCAGAACCAGGGCTACGGGGCCGCGCTGCATTCCGCGTTTCAGTACGCCCTGGCCGGACAGTACGACGTGCTGGTGACCATCGACTGCGATGGCCAGCACGAGCCGAAGCTGATCCCGGAACTGGCCGCCGCCGTGTATGACCAGACCGATCGACCGGCCGACATCGTCTCGGGCAGCCGGTATCTCCAGGTGTTTCCCGGCGCGAGCGTCCCGCCGGTCGAGCGACGCCGGATCAACATGCAGATCACCGAGTGGTTGAACGAGCGGTTTCAGTTCGGCCTGACCGATTCGTTCTGCGGGTTCAAGGCGTATCGGGTCGATGCCCTCGCCCGGCTTCGAATCACCGAACTGGGATACGCGATGCCGCTGCAACTGTGGGTGCAGGCGGCGGCTCTCAAACTGAAGATCGTCGAGTTCCCCGTGCCGCTGGTGTACCTGGACGAGGACCGCTCGTTCGGCGGCTCGTTGGATCAGGCGGAACGACGGCTGGCCTACTACCGCGAAGTCCTCGACCGCGAGATCGCCTCGCTCCACCTGCCGTCTGTCGCGTCCAATGGCGACGACTGCGAACGCCCTGCATTGTGTGGGGCGGCGGAATAATCGAGCTGACTGTAGTAGCGGGAATGTGGGGGCAGGTTTCTGACCTGCCCGTACCCCAGGAAAGCATGGACGGGCAGGTCAGAAACCTGCCCCCACGATCCGCGCAGGGCGGCGGCTGAACCGAGCGAGATGGCACACGGCATGACTTCGCCCACGAACGCGATCTCGGACACAGTCGCGCCGTCCAGTTCTGGCTTGCCACCAGCCATCGTCCTGCCTCGCCGGCACGGTTCGACTCTGTGCGTTCCCGAGTGGGCCGAGACCTCCCGACTCGTCGGACTCAACCACGCGGCCTTCGCCGTGGCGCCGCTCGAACTCCAGGGAATGCCGCTGACACGATTGCGCGATTGGACGAGGACCACGCTCCTTGACGCGGCCGCCCGGTACACCGCTGCGCTGCTTGGTTCCGACATCTCGTCCGGTCCGACGGAGGCACTGATCGTGACCGGTCATCAGCCGGAGCTCTTTCACGCCGGTGTCTGGGCCAAGAACTTTGCGGCGGCGGGACTGGCCCGTCTCCATCGCGGAGTGGCTCTCAATCTGATCATCGACAACGACACGCTCGAAAGCACGCGGCTGCGAATTCCGGTGGGACCGCCCTCCGCGCCGCGGATCGAACGCATTCCGTTCGACGCCGATCGGCCGGCCCAGCCGTGGGAGGATGCGACGATTATCGATCGGGCCTGCGTGCGTGAATTCGGTTCGCGCGTCTGTCAGCTCCTCCGCGAGGGCTGGTCTTACGAGCCGCTGCTCGCGCGGTGCTGGCCTGCGGCGGTGAGGCAGGCGGACGTCTCCCCGCGTCTGTGCGATCTCCTGACGGCGGCGCGAGTGGCCGGCGAACGCGATCACGGTCTGAAGAATCTGGAACTGCCCATGTCGCGCATCTGCGAGACGGAGCCGTTCCGCTGGTTCGCCGCGCATCTGTTCGCTCATCTGCCGCGAGTTCATTCGCTCTACAACGCGGCCGTGCATCGGTACCGCCTCGCGCATCGGCTGCGGAACCACACGCATCCGGTTCCCGATTTGGAGACTCGCGATGGCTGGCTCGAAGCGCCGTTCTGGCTCTGGCGGGCCGGCGATCTCCAACGTGACCGGCCGTTCGTGCGGCGGGTCGGCCCCGAACTCGAACTGCGTGACGGTCGCGAGGTGCTCGCGCGGTGGACCCAGACGGAAACCGGTTCGGCTGAGACGACCGTCGCGCTGTTGGCGGAACTGGCCCGGCGCGGCATCCGGCTTCGTACGCGGGCGCTCACGACCACGCTGTTTGCACGGCTCTGCCTGGCCGATCTGTTCCTCCACGGCATCGGCGGCGCGAAGTACGACGACATCACCGACCGGCTGTTCGAGCAACTCTTCCTCGTGGCGGTCCCCCCGTTCGCGACCGTCTCCGCCACGTTTCATCTCCCGTTGGGAGACTCGTCGTCGGCGAGCAGCCTCGACGAACGACGGCTCGGCCAGCAACTGCGCGATCTGCGTTACAACCCGGATCGTTACGTAACCCCCGAGCCCGGATCGACCGCCGTCGCGCTGGTCGACGAGAAACACACGCTGCTCTCCGCGCTGGGAACTCGCCGACCGACGGCGCTCGAAACCCGGCGCCTCATCCAGATCAACGCGGTGCTCGCGACATCAACCCGGGCGATCGAGCAGCAGTGGCAGTCCGAACGCGCCGCGATGCGCCGCCATCGTGCCGCCGACGCGATCCGCCAGGACCGCGAATTCGCGTGGTGCCTCCATCCGCAGCACGAACTCCCGCAGAGGTTGCTCGCCGCGTTTGGCGGCAACGCTGCCGACGTTTAACGCGGATGATTCATGGTTGCATTGAAGCCTGACGCGCCAGCGAAGGTTCCGCTGTGACATCCCTTCGCTGGCGCGTCAGGCTTCAATGCCACACTCTGTCGACGACACTACCCGAGGCGTGAATAATCCGAGTTAGCGCGGCCGATCAGGCTCATCCGGGCCAGATCAGGTTCACGCGGCGGTCGGCCACCGTGATGCGGGCCTTCATGCCGCTTTCGAAGCGCAGGAAGTCGGCTTCCATGCCGTCGCTGAAGATCACGCCGTTGTGTGCCATCTGCGAGACGACTTCGAGCGTCTCGCCCTCGGCCACCTGGCCATAGACGATTTCGGCCGACGACGTGCGACTGATGAACGGTTCGCGCACCGTGAAACGCAGTTCGCGGGCTTCGGCGTCGAAGCGGTACTTGTCGCGCAGTTTTCCGACGGACCTGGCTCCCAGGAAACCGGCCACCACCCCGGCGCTGGCCGTGAGAACCGAGCGGAACCAGCCCGTCGAACCGGCCCCCGTCGAGACGATGATGCCGCTCGACGACTGATCTTCGCTCCGGCCCCGATAGCCGAGGCGATACCTTGCGGAGGCGTGTGACTGCACGCCGATGAACAGATCGTTGACGGCATCCAGAGTTTGGCCGTCCTCCAGCGTGGCCCGCGCCATGGTGTATGCCTTTTCGGGCATGAGGCCATGGTAGAGGACCGTCCACAACAAGTCCGCCGCCACCTCCATCGTGAACGGCACGAGGACGCCATCGACCCGGCTGGGATCGGGGTTGAAGGCCATGATCGGCTGTTCGTTCAGATACTTCGCCACGTTGACGACCAGCCCGTCCTGTCCGAGCGTCACGACGAGGTCGCGCGGCGAGAACAGAAAGTTGGGCAGAAAGGCCCGCTCGATGACCTGCATCCGCACGCTCGTCGGCACGGCGGCCTTGAGCGCGGTCAGCGCCGAGTGATAGCACCGATGCGCATCGTCGATATCGTCGAACGACTGCCCGCGATTGACGGTCAGGAACTCCGCCTGATCGCGCGTCCCGTGCCGCTCGACCAGTTCTTCGAGCATCGTCTTGCGGGTGACGATGATGACCTTGTGAAAGCGGGCGGGAATAGTTCCCATGCGGTCTCCAATGTATCCCTCTCGCGGCCGTGAGAGTTTCGTAGGGTATGCCTCTGGCTTGCCCGTGTTCGTTTGTCGCCGATTGACCATCGAGAAAAACGGGCAAGCCAGAGGCTTACCCTACGAAAGTTGCCAGCCGCAAACGTCTCACTGATGACCGCTCCGAAGCAGGGGCTTCTTCGTGTACTCCACGGGAAGGGACCGCATGGTGTCGGGCCAGCAGTATTCTTCCAGCTTCACCTGGTCCCGGCGACGACCGACGAGCCGAACATAGCCGAGGTAGCGGCCCGCGTCGGTTTCGACAGCCTTGATTTCCACGGCGTTGTCCGGAGCAATCGCGTGATGCCAGTCCAGCCACAGTTTCCAGCCGTCCGGCAGGGTATCGGCCAATTCAATGTCCACGATTCCCGTCCGTTCCCAGTGCCGTCGCCACCAGGCTGCCGAGTGAAAGGCATAGAAGCCCGGGGTCCACCATTCTTGAAGATGATCGGGAAGTGAACCTTCGATCTCGCGGACCAGCCCGGCACCGGCGATCCCGATCGGACCGCCCGGCTTGACGAACTGGGCGAGGTAGTTCAGGTACAGGTCATCCGTGCCGAAGTACGGGTAGGCGTCGATGCAGACGATGGCGTCGAAGAATTCCGGGGCGAAGGGGAGCGACCGCGCATCGGCGTGCAGCGGGAACACCCCCTCCTCGACGCCCGCGTCCCGGATGCGCTGAATGTTCTCCGCGGCGCTGAACCACAGGTCGGTGGCCCAAACCTGCACGCCGAACTCGCGCCGCAGAAAGATCGACGTCGAAGCCCGCCCGCAGCCGAGGTCCAACACCCTCATGCCCGGCCGCAGGTCCAGCGCGCTCGTCAACCACTCGGTCATCCAGAGCGCATTGGCTCCGCCGCTGGCGTTGGCCAGGACCCATTCGGGGTGGTACTGCGAGGAACGAGGAAACTGCTCGGACATCAACCGGTTGTCGGTGGTCATGTGGAATTCCATTGTCGAACGGGAGCTTGGCCAGATCGGCTTCGCACGGGGAGAGTGCTGGCTACCTTGAACCGTTCTCACCCGCGTGCTCCTTCAGAATGCTGGCGAGCAACTCGGTCGTGATCGTCAGGTTGCCGATGCTACCGGCGTTGGCACCAAGTTCCCGCATCGCGTGGGCCAGCAGGGCGCGCGGTTCGAGGTCGCGATAGACGGCGAGCTGCATCTGGGCGGCGTCGGCCTCGGCCTTGGCGGACACGGCGCGGGCCTGGGAGTTGTTCTGTGCCTCGCGCAGCGAGTTCGCCCCCTGGAGTTCGATCAGGCCCTGTCGCTGCTCTTCGAGGGCTTTGTCCGAGGCGAGTTCCTTTTCCTTGATGTTCCGTTCCTCATCGACCGCCGCCGCGCGGCGGGCATAGATCGCCTCGTCCGCCTTGCGGAGCAGGCTCTCGCGCAGTTCGGCCTCGAGCGCCTTGCCGACTTCCGGCGTGGGTCGCACCGAGAGGAAGTCGGCGGTCAACAACTCGACCCCCATGTTCGCGAGGGCCGTTCCCGATTGAATCGTCTGCGCCACGGCCGCGGCCAGAATCGAGGCGTCGCGCAGCGTCTCCTGCAACGTCCGCTTCGTCACCTCTGTGCGCGTGGCGATCTGCGTGAGGTTCGCGATGCGGCGGCCGATCTTCTCGTGGTCATCGCTCAGGTAGGAGTTCGTCATCGGGTCGATGCTGAAGTTGAACAGCTTGGCCGCCAGCTTCGGCTCTTTGATGCGGAACGTCACCTGCCCCTGCAACGTGACTTCCTGAAAGTCGCTGGTCAGCTCGAGGAAGACGAAGCTGGCGTCCTGACTCTGCGTCGGGACCGCCACGACCTGCGTGTTGTACCGCCAGTAATAGAACGCCTGCCCCTGTCCCTCAACCCGCGCGCGGCCTCCCGAGTAGCGGATGATGTAGTCGGTCGGCTGACCCTTGAAGTAGGGGAAGTACATGGCAGACGCCCTTGTGGTGGAAGGAATTTCGTACGGCAGATTGTGGAGAGGGAGGCCGACCAGCGTCAACGATCAAAGTCGGCAGGTCAGGACAATCGCCTTGTTGAATCCGGAATGT
>JANODP010000371.1:0-4948 GCA_031412755.1 Schlesneria sp.
ATCCGCCAACAACTCGGGCTGAAGCGGTAGCCCGGATTGTTCATGGTCGCATTGAAGCCAGACGCGCAACCCCAGGGTCTGCTGTGACATCCCGTCGCTTGCGCGGCAGGCGTCAATGCCACGCTCTGTCGATGACACGACCCGAGGCCACGAATAATCCGGGGTAAGGCCGCCGCGACGGCATCGACTGACCTCGCTGGGTCTGGCAACGCCACCGTCAGACCGAGGCCCCGGTGAAGAGCGGTTCGATCACGTCGCCCCGGTTGAGGCGGACGGGGCGGTTGAGCCGGTCGCGGACTTCGACTTCGGCCGGGATCCCCAACAGGTGATAGACCGTCGCGCCGATGTCGTTCGGTGAGTAGGCCCGCGTCACTGGATAGCCACCCTCGGCGTCCGATCGTCCGATGACCTGACCGGGTTGCACCCCCGCACCGGCGAACAGTCCGAAGAAACAGGGACCCCAGTGGTCGCGACCGCGTGCGTTGTTGATCTTCGGCGTGCGGCCGAACTCCCCCAGCATCATCACGAGCGTCTCATCGAGCAGCCCGCGCGAATCGAGATCGTCCAACAGGGCCGAGACGCCCAGATCGAGCGGCGGCAGCAACCGGCCTTTCAACGTGTTGAAGATGTCGCTGTGGCTGTCCCAGTTCTGCACGCGCCCGATGTTCGCCTGGACGATGGGCACACCCGCCTCGACCAGCCGCCGCGCGAGCAACAGCGACTGGCCCGTCTCGGTCCGGCCGTATCGGTCGCGGACGGCGTCTGGTTCGCGATGCAACTCGAACGCCTGGGCCAACCGGCTCGACGTGAGCATCGAGATGGCCAACTGCTGGTCCCGTTGCAACCTCAGTGATTGAGCGACCTCACCCAAACGAGACTGTTGCTTGTTGAATTCCTCCAACAACAACTGCCGCCGACCGAGATGCGTCACATCAATCCCCGGTGCCAGCGTCAGGGCATCAACCCGGAAGTCGGGCTTGTTCGGGTCGCCCGTGATCTGCCACGGGTCGTAGTTCGGGCCGAGGAACCCCGCATGCTGGCCGGGCCACGTGAGCGGCCCCTCGCGCAAAAACGTCGGCAGATTGACGCCGCTCGGAATGCCGTCGTGGCGAGGCTTCAAGTAGGCCAGCGCCGACGAGTAGCTCGGCCAGTCATCGCGCGAGGCCACCTTGTCAAAGAACCCGCCCGGCTGCTTCTCACCCGTCAGGACGTGATGCGTCGACATCAGGTGGTTGTTGTCGTTGTGCGAGAACGATCGCACGACGGCGTACTTGGAAGCCCGCGCCGCCAGATGCGGCAGGTGTTCGCAGATCGAGTAACCCGGGATCGAAGTCGCGATCGGCTGGAAGTCGCCGCGAATCTCCTTCGGCGCTGCGGGCTTCATGTCGAACGTGTCGTGATGGCTGGCCGCTCCGGTCAAGAAAACGATGACGACCGACTTCGCACCACGCTTGGTCGTCGGAGACGCCGACTCCGCCGCTGCCGCCCGTCCCGCCAACAGACTCGGCAGGCCCAGCCCCAACAAGCCGGAGTACCCCGCCTGAAGCAACTCACGCCGAGACAAACCCGCACTGTGTCGATGAGGAATGTGCTGATGTGGAATCACGACGGGGTCTCTCGTCAAAAGCAAAACACACGTTCAAACCGTGGCCGGGCACTGGGGGAAAGCCGAACTCGCCATTGGCCAGGCCAATCTTTCCATCGGATCATACAACACGGTTGCCTGAGCGAAACAGTCGAACCAGAGTGACCCGGTCACATTTGTGCGTGGGTCAGTCGTTCTACGGTGACAGCTTTTAGGAATCCGGCAGCCCATCAATCGTGAGATATTCCCTGTCGACAGATGAGGCGCGAGCGATCATGATGTTGCCGGTTGTTCCCGTCTGACTCCTGCTGGCCGTCCGGCCTTGGAATTCCTTCCATGAAACCGATCACTCCCGAGACGTCTCACCCCACGCAACCACCGGTCAACTCACTGGTCTCGTCTGGCGAATGCCGTCCGGTTGAGCGCCGGCTGGTGCGAGGATTGTTGGGGCTGGGCGTGCTGGTCATCGCGGTGGGTGTGTGGCAGACGATCGGACGTGATGCGCTGTCGTCCGTGCGTCGGTTGCCGGCCTTTCGCCGAGTCGCCCCGCTGCCGGAGGCCGATGTGACGGTGAGCCGCTCCGACGCGAACGACTCTTCGTCTCGCGCGGCCTCATCTTCGCTGACCGGGTTGCCATCGACATCGCACACGTTTGATGAGCGACATCCGCGAGGCGCCGAGCGTGGGCCGGTCGTCAACGCGATCGCTCGGCCGGACGAGCGGCCCGTGGCGATCGTTGAGCCGCCGAATCTCGGCGCGAACGGACTTGGCGACCAGCGACCCGCTGCGAACGACGCCGCCCCGCCGATGAAGCCCCTCGCCAACGAAGCCGCTGCCGTTCCGGTCGATCTGTTGCAAGCGGCCGCTCAGTTGGTAAGTCTCGGCTGGCAGGACTTCGATTACCCGGTGAAGTGGTTCGCCGCCGAAACGTCGAAGCCGCGCGTGCTCTACAACAGTCATCGCAACCGGCTGCTGAGCGCGATTTCTCACCCACGCCCGACGGAGTTTTCGTTGGCTCAACTGCGGATGGACTACACGATGGCGAGCGAGCAGTTTGCCGATGACCCGCGACTCGACTACGCCTTCGGCCTCGCGCTGTGGCATCACGGCGAGCGGTCCGAGGCGCTCGAAGTCTTCCAGACGGCGGCGCGTCTGGAGCAGACGCCGTTCCTGCCGGCAGCGCTGGCGGTCGGCTGGGGCCGGCTGCTCAACGGTGAAGAGAAGCGGGGACTCGACCAGTTGAATCACGTCGCCAAACTGTTGAAGACTTCCTCGGGACCGTATCCGACGCAGGCCCAGAAGGAGCACGCCGCACTCTGTCTCGGCCGAGCCTTCGGATTCCTGAACGGTCCCGGCCGAACAGACGAGTTGGCCGAGTCCTCCGAGTTAACCGCCCACAACATTCGCAAACGGCTCCCCGAAGAACTGCTGTCCGTGTTTGAAGAGGGCTTCAACCAGGTGGGCCAGCGGGAGTCAGACCTCTTGCAGTTCGCGTCGCTCCCCGAGAACGCGCTCGCGACGGAGCACCGCCAACAGAGCGAGGAATTGCAGACGCGCATCGACACGCTGCGCGAGGAGATGCAACAGACTCGCCAGGAGTTGGCCCGCAACCAGTTGTCGCACCTGGCCAAGGTGACCGGCTTCCTGTCCGACGCACTCAATGCCCGCGCCGAGTCTTCGACGTTGCAGCCGTGGATCAAGAAAATCAGAGACTCGATCACGGAACTCAATCAGCCCAAGCCGCACGCCGTTGTGCGCTCGCCCTCGGGAGAGTTGGTCGCCGCCAATTCGGGCACCGCGCCCACGAATGGCCCCTCCTCGACCGGAACCAACTCCTCAGGAACCGGTTCGCCGCGCACTTCGAGCTCGGCGGGAACCGGTTCGTACGGGTCTGGAACCGGCAACCGCCCGGCAGGCTCCGCTTCCGGGACGACGTCGAATCCCGGCGGTCAGAATTCGCGCACGAACCCGAACAGGCAGGCCAGCAGTCGGCGTCCGCAGGTCTATCTGATGCCCGAGACGCCCGCCGAGCGCGCCGCGCGCATGGCCAAGGTGGATCAGGCGCGCGGCGAGTTGAAGCGGATTCAGGACGAACTGGCCGCGCTGCGCGAGAAGCACAAGGAATTGCTCGACCAGCGTCGCCAGGCTGAATCCGAACAGGCGGCCGAGACCAGGGAGACTCGCCAACGGCAGGCCGATCGAGCCCGCGAACAGCGAGACCTGGAGCAGCGACTGCGCGAACTGAACACCGCCCTGCGTCAGACGCAGGGCCTGCGCAACTCGCTCGACACCATCGCGGCCTACGTCCCGTGGACCATCGAAGTCGAAGGCGAAGCCCTGCGGCTGGCACTGACCAAGAAGCAGTCGCAATAGGACGCGGTTGTGGCAATCCAGTGACCCGGACGCTTCAAGCGTCCGGGTCACTGATCTTTGCACGAACCAACTCCGCCTGCGGGTCGATTGCCCCGGTGAGTTAGCTGTCTATACTCGTGTCCCCAGCCTCATGCTTCTCATTGACCGAGACGTTTCCTACCCATGCCCGCCTCCGACATCGTCATTCGTGGTGCCCGCGAACATAACCTGCGGGACGTTTCGGTCACGCTGCCGCGCAACAAACTGATCGTGATGACGGGGGTCAGCGGCTCGGGGAAAAGTTCCCTCGCGTTCGACACGCTCTATGCCGAGGGACAGCGTCGCTACGTCGAGTCCCTCTCGTCGTATGCCCGCCAGTTTCTGGGGCAGATGCCGAAGCCCGAGGTCGATTCGATCACGGGCCTCGCGCCGTCGATCGCGATCCAGCAGAAATCGAGCGGCCGCAACCCGCGTTCGACCGTCGGCACGATCACCGAGATCTACGACTACCTGCGCGTCCTCTTCGCGCGCGTCGGCACTCCGAGTTGCCATCAATGCGGCCGACCGATCACGGCCCAGACGCGCGAACACATCCTCGACAGCGTCCTGCGTCTGCCCGACGGCACGAAGTTTCAAGTCCTCGCGCCGCTGATCCAGCGCCAGAAGGGTGAGTACAAGGACCTGTTCGACGATCTGCTGAAGCGCGGCTTCCTGCGGGCGAGGGTCGATGGAAAGCTGGTCCAACTGACGGACGACCTGAAGCTCGACAAGCAGATGAAGCACACGATCGACGTCGTGATCGACCGTCTGGTCGCCGGCAAGACGCCCCGCGCGCGCGTCGCCGAGGCGATTGAGGCGGCGCTGAATCTGGCGAAGGGGAAGCTGATTATTTCGCAGGAGGGGCAAGGGCTAAGGGCTGAGGGACCAGCGACAGAGGAGAACAGCGCGGAACTCGGAGCGCGGAGTGCGGAGCCGAAGAAGGGGAAGCGAAAACGAATTGACTCTTCAAGC
>JANODP010000372.1:0-2511 GCA_031412755.1 Schlesneria sp.
GCACGGTGGGGTCAGGCACTCCAAACTCCAACCGGCGGCGATTGGGTGCTCATTTGTTCGGCCGCTCATGTATCGCCGCCGTTTGGAGTTTGGTGTGCCTGACCCCGTTTCCTGCCGCTCGCCTTTCCTGCCACTCGCAAACGCGAAGCTCAGCGGCGAGGAGGCAGGTGATAGCCTTCGCGGTTGATGCGGATGCGATAGAGGCTCGAACCGGCCGTGATGTAGAGCAGTTTCGCATCCTTGCCGCGGCCGAAGCCGACGTTGGTCGGGACTTCGGTCTTGATGTAGGCGAGCTCCTTCCCCTCGGGCGAGTAGACGCAGATGCCGAGTCGGTTCTCGGCGCGGACGGCGACGTACAGGTTGCCGTCCTTATCGACGACCAGTCCGTCTGGTCCATCGAACGGCGCGTAATCGACCAGCGTCTTGCGGAACTTCGCCGTCCCATCGGCCGCCAGGTCGTAGGCCTGCAATGCCATGAAACCCTTCCGCAGCGGAATGCTCACCTTGTCGGCCTGCTTCGCGTCCCCCTTGCTGAGCCGGTCGATGGCCGTGCCGCCGTTGTCGTTGCTCACGACGTACAGCGACTTCTGATCGGGCGAGACGCACACGCCGTTGGCCTTGCCCGCGTCGGTGATGATGCGGTGCAGCGAGCCGTCGGTGTCGATGCGATAGACGCCGACCACCGGCTGATCGATCGGTTCGTGGCCAAGATACCGCGGATCGCTGAAGTAGATGCGACCCTTCTCATCGATGGTGATGTCGTTGGGCGAGTTGAGCGGCCGGCCTTCGAACAACCCCGCGATGACCTGCGCCTTCCCCGTCTGCATGTCGGTGCGAGTGACCCGGCGGCCACCGTAGTCGGCCCCCTCGGCGACGATCATGTTTCCGGCCGCGTCGAACTTAATGCCGTTCGACATGCCGCTGGGCGAGCGAAAGATCGACGTCTTCTTCGAGGCCGGGTCAAACTTCCAGATGAAGCCGGCGTCGATGGCCCCCTTCTCATCGCGGGAGACGTGCGAAAAGGTGATCTCGCTGAAATAGACCATGCCATCCGGCGCGACGGCCACCCCCTCGGTCAGCACCTTCGACTCGAACAGCTTTTCGAGTTGCGCGTCCGGCGGCACGATGGGGTCTTGTGCAAGCAACACGCTGCCACCGGACAACAGTCCCAGAACGGCAAGGACCGGACGAACGAATGACCAGACGGGCCGAGAGCGATTCAGCATGATGAGTCCTTCGAGTGAGAGGGCGAATTCAACACGAGTTGTAGGATGGGCACTCCTGCCCGTCCGGCTGTTGTCTATCGACGCAAAACAGTTCGTACTGCGAAAGCGGACGGGCAGGAGTGCCCATCCTACAAGGCGGCGCGCCGAACATCATCCGGGCTGTCTGGACAGTCGCTTCCACTTCGCCAGGAAGCCGGGTCGATCGAGCACGTCGGGGTTCACGATCCCGCGCGGGCGGTTGCCGGAGGCAAGGTCGATCATCCCCTGACAGGCTGTGCGGCCGATGTCGCGGAACAGTTCGTCGGTCCACGCGATGCAGTGTGGCGCGAGCAGCACGTTGTCGAGCTGCGCGAACGGTGGCGGCGCGGTGAGCGGCTCGCCGACGAAACAGTCGAGCGCGGCTCCCGCGATGCGGTGCGAGGTGAGTGCCTCCATCAGGGCCGTCTCCTCAACGATGCCGCCGCGCGCGGTGTTGATCAGGTACGACGTCGGTTTCATGAGCGAGAGTTCGCGCGCTCCGATCAGGTTGCGAGTCTGCTCGTTGAGCGGACAGTGCAGCGAGACGAAGTCGGCCTGTGTCAGGAGTTCGTCGAGCGTGACGGCCTTCGCGCCGTGTTCTTCCACGACCGACGCGGGCGTGAACGGATCGAACACCAGCGGCCGGTTCATGCCGAATCCGGACAGCAGCTTCACGAGGGATCGGCCAATGCCCCCGAAGCCGATCACGCCGAGCGTCCGTCCGCGCAGCTCGCCACCCATGTACTGGCTCCGCTCGTCCCAGCGGCCTTCGCGAACGAGCCGGTCCTTCGCCCGAACGTGATGCGTGAGGGCCAGCATCCAACCGACCGTCGCCTCGGCCACGGGACGATCCACCGCGCCGGCCGTGATGAACAGCACGACATCGGCGGCAGTGCAAGCGGCCACGTCAACGGTATCAAACCCGACACCAAACCGACCGATGGCCAACAGATCATCACTGGCCGACAAACTGCGAGCCGTTACGCGCGGTGTGAGCACGATGACTCCGTTCACACCCGCCAATTGATCCGGCTCGATCTCGGGCCGGTGATCGGCGAGGCGGCTCACCGCAATGCGGTCACAGCCGTCGAACAGACTCAGACCGATGTCGCGGTACTTTGTCTGGCCGCTCGCGTCGTAGAAGTCGGCGGTCAGAGCGACTCGAAATGGAGAGGGGTGACTCATGTCTGGTTTTTCTTGTCCCCTCTCCCCCGTCTTCGGGGGTGTGGGGTAGGGTGAGGGGGCGGGGGAAGAACCGGCGATGGGG
>JANODP010000373.1:0-8684 GCA_031412755.1 Schlesneria sp.
CGCTTGCGCGTCAGGCTTCTGTTTTCGGTAAGACTTTTCTTGCCGTTCGCCGTTCAGCGCGGTTCATTCCACCAGATGGTGGCGGCGTTCTGATCCGCCGAACCGCGATCTCGGAACGAACCGGTGACGATGTCGAGATCGCCGTCACCGTCGAAGTCCGCCAGTTCGAGCGTCGCGTGAACGCAGTTCGCCGTTTCGATCGAGTGCCGCACGAATTCGCCCGGCGCGCGTTGCTCCAGCCAGATCAGGGAGTCCAGTTTGAGCGAGGCCGCTTCCTCGAAATTGGCAGTCGGCAACAGCGCCCCCGCCACGATGTCGAGATCGCCGTCTCCATCCAGATCGCCCGCCAACGCCCGATGCACGCCCGGCATCGCGGTCAGGCGATGCGGCACGAAGGGGAATTCGCCCTTGTTCTCCAGCCATTGAATTCCGTGATACGGCTTGAGCAGCTTGCTGTCGAACGTGTCACCGTTGACAGACAGCACGTCCTGGTCGCCGTCTCCATCCAGATCGATGAGTTGCATGCCGCTCGATCCGAAGGAGGGATCATCGGCCGCATGCACGCGAACCTTGTCGAACGCGCCGTCACCCCGGTTGAGAAAGGCTTCAATGACTTCAAACTCCTGACTGATGAGCGCCACCACGTCGGGGCGTCCGTCATGGTTCAGGTCCGTGACGGGAACATGAATCGCACCGGGCCGCGGATCGAGAACCTGCAATTCAAACCGGGGGGACTTCGCATCTCCGTCGTTTCGCAGCCAAACGACTCGCCCCGTCTTGTGCCAGCCAAACTCGGCCACCACGAGATCCGTGTCGCCATCCCCGTCGAAATCGGCGGGCTGTACATCGGCCACGCGTCCCAAGCCTTCGATGAGCGGTGTGACCGGCTGCGCCGGTGACCCCGCGCCGACATCCGGCAGCCACACGACGCGACCTCGATCGTGATCCGCAGGAAGAAAGCTTCCCAGATCGGCGACCACCAAATCCGGCTCACCGTTTTCATTCAAGTCAACAAGCCGGGCCACGGCGGGATTGTGCAGCAGGGCCACTTGGCGAGGCGCCCGGTCCCCCGCGAACGGATGCCAGTGCCAGACGCCTCCCCCCGCCATATCACTCACGAGCAGACCCGGGGAATTTTTCTCGTCACCGGGCCACTGACAGACAAAGGAAACCGCTGCGGGCTTGGAAGTCTCCGCCGACTTCGGAAGAACCAACTCGCTGGAACGAAATCGCAATCGACTCACACCGGGCTCGGAGTCTGGATTCGGAATGACAAGCAACTTCGGCGCGCGCGAACGAAAGTACTCCACCACGGCCTGGACCGGGGGTGGGCTGAGGTCTTTCCGCGCCGACTGGTGGTAGAAGTCAAACCCGCGTTTGACCTCGTCGTACCAGGCCGACTGTGGAAAACTCGCCGGCTTCGGCAGGGCATGGCAGCCACCGCAGAAGGCGATGATTTGTTGCTCTGTGTGTTGCTCGGTCTCCTGTGTCGTCTTCGTCGTGCCGGTTGAGCCCTGTTCGATCGGGACAACAGCGTTCGGACGACAGGATGTGACCGCGAGTGAAATGACAAACACGAGCAACATCGTTGCGAGAGCGCACCGTCTGGCGAGTTTTGAATTGGCAAGACCGTTGAGTCGGAGTCGATCCATTGCACGCGCCATTGGTTTTGAACGGGGAAGAAAATTGATCGACAGGAAACGGGCATCCTGACCTGGCCCGCATTCTTCACGGCCACATACTAACCCACAGTATCAGCAAGGGCGTCGTCGCGGTTCGCCCCGCTTGCGCTACGGATTGGTGCAAAGGCATGAAATCCGGGCGAGCACGAAGACTCCCGGCTCGTGACGGCAGGGAACAGATCGAGCGTGCTGTTTGGACGCAGAACTCATCTCGCAAGAAAGTCCGGCACGATCTACAAGACCGTCAACACCCCCCATTGGACCGGATTCGGCCTCGGAAATCGCGGGTGGGGGGCGAGGGGCGGGTTCGTGGAATCCCAACTGATTGTCAAGCCCATCGAAGGCTTCGGTTGCCGCCAGAGGCAAATTTGGCCGTTTTTGCCTCGTCCGGCAAACCCACAACTATTTTTGAATCTTGCTTCCAACCGATAACCATATGCTTGACAATCCTTATTGGATCGTCAGACTGAATCCTCAATTCCATCTGAAATCGTACTTTCAAGCGTGAGTTTTCGTTGCCGCTTGTGCGATTTGCTCGACGGCAGCAAATTCTGATTTGTCCTCTCGGACTGTGTGTGTGTGTGTGTGTGGAGTTCTCATTTCTCTTTCGAAAGGTAACACATGGCTGCGACGAAACGTCGACTCGGATTCACACTGATCGAACTGCTGGTGGTGATCGCCATCATTGCCGTTCTGATTGCGCTGCTGCTGCCGGCGGTCCAACAGGCCCGTGAGGCGGCACGCCGGACTCAATGCAAGAACAACATGAAGCAATACGGACTGGGACTGCACAACTACCACGACGTGCATCTGATGTTTCCGCCGGGGGGCAGCAACTGGAACGACGGTCCCGAGGTCGGCTGGCAGGTGAAGATCCTCCCCTTCATGGATCAGGCGCCAATTTACAACTCTTTGAACTTTAGTAGGAATGCCGCTTCAGGTAAGGGACCTTCCGCCTGGGATGATAATCAACCCGGCTTCGGACCCGGCTCACCCAACCCCAGCGTTTTCAGGCCGTGGCGATTGAAGCAGGTTCCCTATGCGATTTGCCCGTCGAACCCCGACGCGGAATTTCGCGATACCGGCTGGGCGCAGAGTACCTATTCGGGCAGCCTCGGTTCCCAGAGAACGCCATCGTGCAATGGCGCTTGCAACACGTTCTTGAATGCGCGGCCAACAAATGCGCCCTCTTCCCTAATGGGTTACGATGCCAATATGGGCTGGGCGGACCACGGCAACACCTATGAGGCCCGCGGTGTCAGCGGGATGTTCAACCGACTCGGCGCGCCGATCAGGCTTGCGCAAATCCTCGACGGAACCACCAACACGATCCTGGTCGGTGAGATCAATCCGACCTGCCACGATCACACGGCTGGCTGGTGGCACATCAACGGCATGGGCACGGCTCACGCATCGACCTCGGTACCCCCGAACGACATGACCACCTGCCCGAATTCCAACCGGGTGACGAATCCGGCCTGCACGGCCCAGTGCAATTGGAACTACTCGTGGGGATTCAAGTCGACACACGCCGGTGGCTTGCATGTCCTCCTGGGGGACGGAACCGTCCGGTTCATCAATGAGAGTCTCGACTACAACACGTGGCAGCGGCTCGGTGGCCGAGCCGACGGCAACAATGTTGGTGAGTTCTGACCTAATCCAACGCTGCGGGACGAGTGACAAACTTGCCCCGCAGTGTTGTTCGTGCATTTGATCGCGGCTGTTGCAGTCCAACTTCTGATGTTGTTCCCGCTTTCTACGGAGACTCATTCGTGTTCATTCGCGCAACTGTTTGTATCGTGGTTTCGAGCCTTGGATTTGGAATCATCGGCTGTACTGGTAACAGTGGACCCCAAATGGCCGGAGTCACGGGGACCGTGACATTCGCCGGCAAACCGATCGCCGGCGCAACGGTCACAATGCAAACCGACGGTGTCAAGTCGCAGGCGTCCCTGGGCTTCACCGATGCGTCAGGCAAGTTCAAGATGACCACCGGCGGTCGTCCCGGTGTTCCTGTGGGAAATGCCAAAGTTGGAATCACCAAGGCTGCGGACTCGACTGGTGGCAAGGCCACAACGGATATGAAGCCCGAAGACATGATGAAGATGCAGATGGCTGCGGGTGGCACAACAACCAAGACCGAGCCTCCGAAATCCGAGGTTCCCGCGAAGTATGCGGACCCGACAAAGAGTGGTCTGACAGCCGCTGTCGATGCCAACGAATCCAAGAACGTGTTTGAGTTTAATCTCGTGGAATAGTTGCAACAGTCCGTCACCCGATGGCCGGCCACTTCGTGGCCGGCCATGTCGAAGAAGTCGACCGGGTGTTTGGAATTCCGCAATGGCGTGGTTGTCTGTCGTGATTCGCGCAGGACTCGTGCGCCCCTTCAGCAGTGGCGGCAATTGATGAGTTGGCTTTGGTCCGTGGCGCATCCGGCGAGGGTGAACCGCCCCGCCTTGACTCCGACTGCGAAGGGACCGAAGCCCCCGCAGGCTCGAACGCGACGAATCGTCATCGCAGTGCTGCTCTTGGTCGCCGTGGCGATCGCCAGTCCGCAAATTTGGTTTTGGTGGCAACTGAGTTCCGCACGTCAAGCGCTGTCGAGCGCCCGACCGACCGTTGCGGTTGAGTTCCTCCGTCGCGCCCTCTGGTTTGCGCCCAACAATGCCGAGACGCACTATCTGCTCGCCGTGGCCGAACGTCGAGCGGGACATCTGGACCGCGTCGCGCCTCTTCTAGATCGCGCACTCGAACTCGGCTGGTCCAAAGACGAGGTCGAACGACAGTCATTGTTGACGATTGCGCAGGACGGCAACATTGACGCCATCGACGCGCGACTGAAAGCAATCATGACGCAGGGCGTCCGCGACGACGCTGCGGAGGAAATCTATGAGGCCCTCGCCATTGGATATCTGAAAACTTATCGTCTGAAAGATGCTTGGCAGTGTCTCAATTCCTGGAGCGAATGGCAGCCGCGTGCGGTGTTCCCCAAGTTCTGGCGAGCCGACATCTGTCGGCGAATCGACAACCGTACCGGAGAAGAAGCGGAATATCGGGCGATTCTGGAAATTGATCCCCGGCATTCGGAATCTCGTCGCCGCCTCGCCGAAGTCCTCAAGGATTCCAATCGGATCGATGAGGCGAAGGGGGAGTACGAGCGATGTCTGACGGAGGGCGTGACGACTCCCGACGTGCTGATCGGATTGGCAGAATGCCATCGAAGGCTCGCCCAGGGAGCGACGGCCGTTCCGATCTTGAATCGGGCGCTGACCCTGTCTCCCACCGTGGCCGAGCGGGCAGCGATCCTGTCCGAACTCGGCCAGATCGCAGCGGACGAAGGCCGATCGAAAGAGGCCGTCGACAAACTGGAAGAAGCGGCGCGTCTGGACCCGTCTCAAGCCTCGATTCGTTACTCGTTGTCGCAGGCCTACGCCCAGTCGGGTGACCAGGTCCGTTCCAGCGAACTCTTCGAGCAGTCCAAGCAGATTCGCGCCCGGCAGGATCGTGTCGGTGAGATTACCCGCCAACTGTTGAAGACTCCGAATGACGCCGACCTGCGTTACGAGGCCGGAAAAATCATGATGGATCTCGGCCTGAAAAACGAAGGGGCGGACTGGCTCCGGACCGTTCTGAAGATTCAGCCGGGTCATCAACTGGCCAGAGAGGCACTCGCGGCCCATGATGGAGCGGCTCAGCCTGAGTCCCGCGGCTCAAGGTGAAAGCCGGATCGATGGACGAGACTCCAGCTGCACGCTCGCTTTCCGCGGCACGAGGACGAGCGGCCTTCAAGACCGCTGAGGGGACGGATGACGAGACGGGCGGTCCGGCAATCCGCTCATTCCTTCCGGGTTGATTGATTCGGCTTCACGATTCTGGTGAGTCGAGCGTAGGGAGTGCCTGAGCTGGATGAGAATTGGCGGGCGAGGCAGCGGATCATGTCGTGTTGTCCATCGTGGTTTCAAGGCGTTCGCGGGTTCGCGCTGGTGGCGGCCGTGTGCTGCGCCGTCTCGGCGGTCGTCTTCAGCCGCAGGAGTGTCGATGACTTTTCCGCAGGCATGGCGGCACTCCACCGCGGAGAATTTGTGGAGGCGGTTGAATCGCTCCATCGACTCCGTCGCAGTCATCCGGGTGATGACCGAACACAACTGCTGTCGGGGGCGATCCGACTGCGGCGAGGCGACGCCTCGGCGGCGCTCAAGGATTTTTCCAGCCTGCAACCGGAAGGAGAGATTCGCTCTCCGGCCCTGCAATGGACCGGCGAGTGTCTTTACACGCTCGGGCGTCTGACGGAGGCCGAGTTGTGTTTTCAGCAGTTGCTCGAAATCCACCGGGACAGCGCCGAGGCTCACCGTGGGCTGGCGGCCATCTACCATGATCTCGGCGAACTCAATCGGTCCGTCGAGCACTTGGGCCAACTCACGCAACTCACGCCACAAGATTACCGTCCCTGGCGGATGATGGGGTCGATCCATCGGGATTTCGAGCAGTTTCTGGATGCGGCTCGTGAGTACCGCGCCGCCCTTTCATTGCCGGTGCCGGATGCTGTTCGATTGGAAATCGTGATCGAGTTGGCCGACGTGTTGATTCGACTCGACGAATATCAGCAGGCCCTGGATGTCCTGGCCACCACCACGGAAACGGCCACCACCCTCTCGCAGCAGGGACAGTGCCACCGAGTCCTCGGGAACGGCGAACTGGCTCGGACGTGTTTGGATCGCGCCAGGGCGGTCGGCGCCAATCACGTTGCGGTGCTGCGATTGAATGCCGACCTCGCCGCCGACGAAAAACGTCCCCGTGAGGCCGCGGAATTGTATGAACAGGTCCTGGTGCAGGATCCACACAACGTCGAGAGCCGCTACCAGTTGGCTTTGGCGCGGCGAGAACTGGGAGACACGCTCCGATACGAGGCCGAGATGGAGGCGGTGGCCCATTCACGTCAGTTGCTGGAGCATCTCACGGCGCTGAGTGCCAAGGCCATGAAACAACCGCGCGAGGCGAAAGTCCTCACCGAGATCGCAGACGTCTGCGACCAACTCGGCAAGCACGATTTGGCAAAGTCGTGGCGGCTGGCGGCCGAGGCGGTCAGGCCTCAGTCAAAGCGAGATTCCCGTCCGCCTCCATGACAACCGGCTGCGAAACCAAACTGGCGAGTGATTGCCCACAGTCAATGGGAACAAAAAATGAGAGTCGTGTGGGTGATGTCTGCCGCCGTGTTGTGGACGTCGGGCTGTTTCGAGAAGCCAGGAAATCCGAAACCCGCGGGCACTGCCAAGGCCCCGACGGTGACTGTGGCCTCGAATCAGGTCGGCACGACTGATCGCGGCGGCATTCAATTCAAGGATTTCACTCACGAAGCCGGCATTCAGTTCACCTATCTGAACGATGAAGAACAGGGACACTTTGCGATCATCGAGTCGATGGGTGGCGGCGTCGCGATCTTTGATTTCGACCAGGATGGGTTGCTCGACATCCTCATACCGGGAGGAGGACGCTACCACGCGGAGAAGCTCGACGGGTTGCCATCGGTCCTGTACCGAAACCTGGGGAATTGGCGATTCACCGACGTGACGCAGCCAGCGTCGATCGGTCGGTCGGAACACTACAGCCACGGCGCGGCGGTTGGGGATGTCAACGAAGATGGATTCTCGGATGTCCTGGTGACGGGTTACGGGGGCGTGATGTTGTACCTGAACCAGGGAGACGGCTGCTTTGTGGAGGCCACGGCGGGTTCGGGGTTGACGGACACATCGTGGAGCACCAGCGCCGCGTGGGGCGACCTCAACGGTGATTCGGTGCTGGATGTGTACCTCGCCCATTACGTGAACTGGTCGCTGAAAAACAACCCCGTCTGTGAAGGAACACCGGAGCATCCGCGGGACGTCTGTCCCCCGCGACAATTCGACCCGCTGCCCCACGCCGTCTATTTTGGGAACGGCGACGGTACGTTTCGCGAGGCGACGGCCGAAGCGGGCTTGAGGGACGATGGCAAGGGAATCGGAGTGGTCTTCGCCGACCTCGACCTCGACCGGGATCTCGACGTGTATGTGGCCAACGACACGGTCCCCAATTTCTTGTATCGCAACGACGGTCACGGCCACTTCGAGGACGTGTCGCTGATCAGCGGTACGTCGGTCAGCGACCGGGGGACACCCGACGGCAGCATGGGAACCGACGTGGGCGACTTCAACCTCGACGGCCTGCCCGACATCTGGGTCGCCAACTACGAGCGGGAAAATTTCGCCCTGTATCGCAACCTCGGCAACTGCCTGTTTCGGCACGTGAGCCAATCCACCGGGATCGCGGCCATCGGGTCGATTCATGTCGGCTGGGGAACGCGGTTCCTCGACGCCGACCTCGACGGAGACGAAGACCTCGTCGTCTCGAACGGTCACGTCATTCGTTTTCCAACGCACTCGCCCAGGCTGCAGCATCCCCTGATCCTGGAGAACAGGGAAGGCAGGCGGTTCGTCAACGTGACCGATCGCGCGGGCGATTACATGACGTCGCCGCATGCCGGTCGTGGCTTGGCGACGGGCGACCTGGATGGCGACGGCGATGAGGATGTGGTGATGTCAAACCTGAACGAACCGGTCGCGGTGCTGTCGAACGAGTCGACTCCCCGGGGAAACTGGGTCGCCGTGCGAATCATCGGGCGGGGTTCCTGCCGCAGCGCGATTGGAGCGGTGGCCGTCGCCACGATCGCGGGCCGCTCGATGACGCGCCAGATTCGAGGCGGGTCGAGCTACGCATCAACGAGCGACACGAATCTCCACTTCGGATGCGGGGCCGCCACATCCATCAACGAACTGAACGTGACCTGGCTGTCCGGTCGGCAAATCAAACTCCAAAACGTGGCGTGCAACCGCGTCATCACGGTGATTGAACCCGAACTTCAACCCCGCTAGGTCTGACGGCTCCAATTGTCAGTCCGGCGGCTCCATTTGTCAGTCCGGCGGCTCCATTTGTCAGTCCGGCGGCTCCATTTGTCGGTCCGGCGGCTCC
>JANODP010000374.1:0-45693 GCA_031412755.1 Schlesneria sp.
CATGGTTGGCAATCGCGGGCTGATTCAGGGGACTCACGTCCCCCGCTCCGAAATTGGATAGGCAACGCAGTGGCAAAGACTAGCCGATCAGGCGACGACTCGCGAGGACTGCTCTTCGCGTCCGACCACTCATCGCCAGCCGACTCATCTTGAGCGATTCGTCCGTTTGAAATACCGTCCCGCCGCGTTTCGCGCTGCGGCGCGGGCCGAATTGTCGATCGCGCGCTGATTGTGAGCGACCTTCAAGGAAGACGGAAAAAAAATGACGATGATCATGCTGAGATGCAGGCGATGGGTTTCCGGACTGGTGCTGGCGAGTCTGCTCGCGCAACTTGCCGGCTGCGGGACGATTTTCTGGCCCGAGCGAAGGGGCCAGCCGCCCGGACGGCTCGACCCGAAGGTGGTGGCACTCGATGCCGTCGGCCTGCTGTTGTTCTTCATTCCCGGCGTGATCGCCTTCGCCGTCGATTTCAACAACGGCACGATCTATCTGCCGCCGGAAGAGCACTTCCATTCGGAGTCATCCATCCACGGTTGGACTCCCGTCCAAACGTCCTCGAAATCGCCAACCTCTGCAGAAATCGAGTTGATCGTCCGGCAGCGAACGGGCAAATCGATCCGCCTGCAACCCGGTCGCTATCGCGCGACAAAACTGGATTCGCCGCAGGAGTTGGCGGATGTGAACTTCGATCAATTGTCTCTCGCCGCCTCGTGCGAGTCAGCCGACGTCCGCTTCCGCTGCCAGTCCGAATAGTCCGCCAAAGTTTTCGCGTCCTTGGAAGAATTGAGGAATCGTCATGCTCCGTCGATCGCACGTTTGGCAAGTCGCGTTGTTGGGGCTGGTGATCGGTTGTGGTGAAGCGAACCGCTCGACGGACACTTCGCGCAGGGCGGCACCCGCGCCGGAAACCGTTGCCGCTGTCGAGCAACCCGATCTGGAAGCCGTTCCGTCGGCGGAGCCTCGCTCGACGAACGCCGCGTCACGGGCGAAAGAAGTGTTTGCGGGCCTCGTCGAGATCGCGGAGACCCGGTCCAACGACGTGGAGGCTTGGACCAGGCTGGAGGCGGAATTGCACGAGCTCGGTCTGACGATGGTCCCCGAGCTGGCGGAGCGACTTTCCGATCAGAGCAGCGTGGCGCGCGATCTGGCGGCCATGTTTCTGGCACAACTCGGCCCGGATGCCTCACCCGCCGCCGAAGGACTGCTCAAGCTGCTCGACGATGAAGCGTCGCCCACCCGCGTCAACGCGGCTGCAGCGCTTTCCACATTTGAAGGTCATGCGGAACGAGTCACACCGGTCCTGACCGAGTTGCTCGCGGACGACGACGTGAGCGTGCGGATCACCGCGGCGACGTCGCTCAGAAACGTTGGTCCCTCGGGTGCAGCGGCGGTCGGCGCACTAAGTCGGTCACTGCGGGACCCCGATTCACGGGTCAGGACCGCGGCGGCGACGACACTCGGCGAACTGGGCACGTCCGCCTCGCCCAGCCTCACGACGCTGCGAAGGCTCGATGACGACGAGGACGAACAAGTCCGCATGGCCGCCGCGCGGGCGGTCAAACGCATCGACGAAACGGCCCGCACCGCCCCCGTCACGATCCCCGCCAGCGCGACCGAGTGATCGCAGATTCGTCCGGCCGTAGCTGAATTCGCAAGAATTAAGGAGCTTCGCAGGAGCCGAAAAGGCTGAATTCTTGCGAATTCAGCTACTCCCCAACGACACCGTTTGAGTCCACGTTTGCGGCGTCCAGAACGTTGTTTGCCAGCGGTCCTTCGTCTGGAGTTCTCGCACGGTCAGCGTGGTGCCGGTCAGTTGGAAGTAGAAGAACGCCTGCGCGCCGCTGGAGAAGTGGGCTCCGTTGTCGACGTTGAAGACGTGAATGCCCGAGTCTGCCTTGGGCGAGACGCCATCCCACTGGAAGACGTTCCGCGTGTGAGTGTGTCCGTACAGGATGGCGATCACGTTGTACGACTTGATGGCCGCGTGATAGGCGTGAACGTCGCACGAGTCCCACTCGCCGCCGCTCGGTTTGGCGTTCAGGTCGCACGGCTTGGAGTACCTCGCCAGATCAACGTGGTGCGTGAGGATGACCGGCCGACCGCTCGTTCCGACGTTCCGTTCGAGATCGCCTTTCAAGAAGCCGAGGCTGTCGAGCGGGTGGTACCGGCCGGGCCGCTTCAACTCGGGGTCGCTCCCCACGACGATGCCCAGGTTGATGAAGTGAATCGGCCCCCAGTCCCACGAGTAATGCAGGCCGTTCGGTGACACGTTCTTCAAGCCGGGCCGAGTCTTGTTCCGCTCGATGATCTTCCGCACGGGAAGCCCCGTGCCGGCCGGACTGTCGTGGTTGCCGTGAACTTCATAGACCGGGTACTTCAACCGCGCGTCCTTGCCGGTGAGACCGAACTCGTCGGCGAACGCGGCCCACTCGGTCTCAATCATCAGCGGATGGACGCCGCCGTTCTTGTCGCCCGTGTCGATGACGTCTCCCGAATGAATGACTCCGCGTGGCGCGGCGACCGTTCCGCCTCCCGCTTCGTCCGGAATCGCCGTCCCCGGCAGCCGGTTCAACGTCTCGACCAGTCCGCGACACGTGGCGATCGATTTTTCGTCGAGCTTCGTCGGTGCCTCCTGCTGCGCGAGGAAGTGCGTATCGCTGACGAGGAAGAACGAAACATCAGCGGATGCGGCTGCCGAAGCCTGCCGCGCACCGAGCCACGAGGCACCCCAAGCCGCCGCTCCCGCAGCGACCGAACTCGTGGCGAGAAACTGACGACGATTCAACGACGGGAACATGACGGGCCTCAATTCGTGTGATGTTTGATGTCGCCCGGTCGGGGTGGCGCGATGATGAACTCAACCTGACGCGGCTGTTGAACGATGAACTGGAACGTGACCGACGTGCTGGTCGGCTTCGGCTCGAAGAACCAGAACCACAGTCCCAGCGTGCCGGACTGACCGCTCTGCGGTAACACGTTGCCGTCCTGATCGCGCACGATGAGTTGCACGTTGTTGGAGGCCGCCGCGTCGTGTGTGACGAGGAACGGCAGGCCCGAATAGAACTCCACGTCGCAGCGGTTGCCCGAGCAACCTGACGACATGCCGCTTCCCTGCTGCCCCGGCGTGTAGGCTTTCGTTTTGAAGTTGGCGTTCGAGTTGGGCAGAGTGAACTCCAGCGGTCCCTGTCCACCGAGACCAACCAGTTGAATCTCAGTCCCGTTGATCGTCTGCCGGGTGGAATGGAGGGCCAGTTGCTTGGCAGGCGTCAGCGCCAACGGCGGCAGCGATCCCAGTTCCTCGGGGAGAAAGCGACCGCCCGAGTTTTGAGCCAGCGTCAGCCGCAACTTCCAAGCCGGTTCGAGCGGCGACAAATCGGCTTGATGGGCGGTCGTTTGGTTCCCGATCGCGTCGAACAACTCGGCGTTGGAATACCACGTCTGAGATGGCTGCCCATCATGGAGGAACTCCAGCTTCGGATTGATCGACAGCGCGCCTTGATTCGATTGGTACCGGTTGTATTCCATCCCCTTCAGCGTCACGTCGAGATTGCCCGCCGACTTGGTGACGGGAAGCGTTTCGGGCTGCCAGTCGTCGGTTGGCTCGTTCGGCAGCTTCGGATACGGAATCTCCAGCGCTGCGACGACCGACTGGCTGCCGTCGTAGACGTTCAGCCGCAGCTTCCCCTGTTGAGGGCGCACGAGCGGAAACTCGCAAAACGCCACGGCCGCATCCTGTTTCGTCGGTTTGCCCCCCAACGTTTGGGCGTCACTGAATCCATTGTTTCCCGTCCCCGAACCGCTGCTGCTGTTCCGCTCCTGATGCTGCGTATTGTGGTTCGAGGCCGAAATCGTGAAGTCTTCCGAGACGACCAACTCGGCCCGCGCAAACCATTTCAGATCGAGTGCGTCACCCCGGTCGTTCTCGCGCGTCAGCCAGATCAACATGCGATCGCGGTTGGTCGCCGTGGCTTGTGTGTAGCTCCGCCGCCACCGCGAGATTTGCATGTCGAGCGGATACGGAATCTCGAACGCATGCTTCGTCCCGACAGTCACCGTCCGCGCGACGAGCCACGTCCCGTCCGACAACTTCACGCGCGGAAAGCCGCCGGCCGTTGTACCTCTCCGCCACGACAAGGCCGCCACAAACACCAGCACGAGCGCGAGCAGCAGTCCGAACAGCTTCAACACAAAACGGCGCTCTTCGGGCTTGCTGTCGAGTGGTGCGACGGGCGGAGATGTCATGGCGGGGCTCGCGAAGACGGGACTTCGAGTTGTTGGATTCGCGGCAGCAGTGATTAACGGAAACGGGCCCGCTCTTCAAAGCACGATCAAACTCATCTCTGGCACTTCGGGCAATGAAAGGTGGAACGCTGGGCTTGGACAACGCGCACGACGGTGGCTCGTTGGCACGTCGGACAGGCCACGCCGTCGCGCATGTAGACTCGATGTTCGTTCTGGTAGCGGCCACTCTGGTTGAGGGCGTTGCGGTAGGTGCCGTCTCCCAGCGTCGAGCCCTCGTACTCGATCGCCAACTCCAGCACGGACTGCACGGCGGCAGCCAGCCGCTGCACATCGGCGGGTCGCAAAGAATCGGCGTTGCGATGCGGGTCAATGCCGGCCACGTGCAGAATCTCACTCGCGTAGAGATTGCCGATGCCGGCCACAAGCTTCTGGTCGAGCAGCGCCACCTTGATCGCACGGCGCGTCGACCCGAGTCGCTCGCGCCACAACGCCGCATTGAACGAGAGGGCATCCGGCCCGAGGTGGCTCGGTCCCAGAGCGCGTTCCAATTCGCCGGGTCCGAACAGCCGGACGGTCCCCAGCCCACGACGGTCCCAGAACCAGAGCGAGTTGTATTCACGACGGCCCTCGAATTCCCATTCGAGTCTCAGGTGTTCGACGTCGGGCGGATCGGCCAGCAGCATCAGGCCCGTCATGCGCGGTTCGACCACGAGACTCGATCCATTCGTCAAATCGAGCACGATCCGTTTTCCCAGTCGCCGCGCGGCCGCGACCGTCTGACCTTCGATCCGCTTCGTCAGCCGGGCAAACGTCGGCGCGATGCCGATCGGACGGCAGTGAGTCTTGCAGCGACGGACGGCCTTGATGCGACGCCCTTCGACAAACGGTCGAATGCCGCGGACCATTGTTTCCACTTCGGGGAGTTCGGGCACGTGGTTGTCTTTCCGAGTTGGCGCTGTGTGCGTGCGGGACAAGGAGACCGGGGGACAAGGGGACAGGGGGACAGGGGGACAGGGGGAGAAGAGAACCAGAAACGATCATCGGCTGACCGTCGTGTTTTCCAATCCCCTTGTCCCCTTGTCCCCCGGTCCCCTTGTCCCGGTATCCTGACTTCGCTCATCGCGCGGATGATTCGCTTCCGGCAAGCTCTCCGGGTCGGGTTCCCCTTGCGAGGACTGCCTCGTCTGAGTGCGGGCGTCATTCTAGCGGCTGGCGCGATGAGTGGGATGTCCGCTGCCCGGGGACGCCGTCAGCGGCGGAAATCGCAGAATCTCCTTGACGTTGCCGCCCCGACGGACGATCTTAGTGGCCGAGATGCCGTCTTCCGTACGGCTCGTTCGACATTCCGCCGCCTCGGTCGGGGAAGTTCTTCCCGGCTCACGTCGGCCAGACCCATCAGGTGTCATCATGTTGCGTTGCCCATCTGTGCTTGCTCGTTCAGTGACAGGGTTTGCTCGTCTGCTGGCAGGTCTCGGTTGTGCCCTGGCCTTGTCCGTGAACTTGGGAGCGGCGGAAGCCCCTTCCAAATTGAATCGAGCGGAGCAGGTGGCCGCTCATCTGGCGGCGGGCGAGTTTGGCCCGGCTCTCGATCTGGCGGCTCAAGCGGCGAATCCGGCCGAGCAGGCTGCGCTGCTGAACAACGTCGCGGCGGCTCAACAAAACGCCGGCGAGACATCGGCCGCAACCGGCACGATGCAACGCGCCACCCGGGGTGGACGTGGAACTGGTGCCGGCCGTCAATCGGGAAGCGGGGCGTTCGGTGGCGGTGGTGTCATCGCCGACTTCCAGACGCTGATGACGTTGATCCAGGAAAACACCTCCGGCAAATGGGAGATCGTGGATGGTGAAGGTGGCACGATGTCGCCCTTCCCGACCGGCGTGCGAGTCGCACCGAGCGGACTGCTGCACCGGTTGAGCACACAAGAACACACCGGCGAGCTGGCGTCGCTGGGGGCTTCGGCTCGCAAGGCCGATCTCAACGCCGACGTCGCCCGCCGTTCGGACCTGCGCATGGTCTCGCTGACCCGCCTGGAAAAGGCGGTGTCGCAGCGACTGGCCGATGGACAGCCGGTCCCCGAAACGATGGCCCAACTCGCCGGGCTGTCTCAGGTCAAGTATGTCTTCGTCTATCCGGACGCCCATGAAATCGTGCTGGCCGGTCCGGCGGAAGGCTGGCAGTACAACGCTCAGGGTCAACCGGTCGCTCTCTCCAACGGTCGCCCGACGCTGCAACTCGACGATCTCGTCACCGTGCTGCGAACGTTTGCCCGCGGCGACGCCGACTTCGGTTGCTCAATCAATACTCGCGACGCGGGCGTGCGGGCGTTGACCGACTTTGTCCAGAAGTCTCAGTCGAGGGGTCCCATCAATTCGACGGCCGTCCGAGGCTGGGTGAATCAACTCCAGCAGAAGCTCGGTCGGCAGGACATCGAAGTCTGGGGCGTACCCGGTGACAGCCGCGTGGCTCGCGTGATCGTCGAGGCCGATTACCGGATGAAGCTGATCGGGATCGACAAACTCGACGCCGGAAAGGAGATTCCCAGCTACTTCGACCTGCTGCCGGTGTCGCAGCAGAAGAACGTTCAGACGATGGACGCGCTCCGCTGGTGGCTGACGATGAAGTACGACGGCCTGTCGCACAGCGCCGACAAGAGTGCGTTTGAGATTCACGGTTCGTCGGTCCTCTGCCAGTCCGAGAACCAGTTGTTGACCGCGGATGGCAAGCACGTGCCGACCGGTCAGTCGGAATCGACCAACCGCCTGTTCGCCGAGCACTTCACGACGCACTACGACAAGCTGGCCGCTCGCGATCTGGTCTTCGCCGATACGCAGAACGTCTTCGATCTGGCGCTGGTGTCGGCGCTGATTCAGCACGAGAACCTCGACGAGAAGGCGAACTGGGATCTGGGATCGTTCGCTCCACGCGGCGCGTACTCGCCGGCCCGCTATGCCGTGCCGAAAGAAGTTGACTCGGTCGTCAATCACCGCGTCTACAACGGCAAGGACATCGTGGTCCAGGCCGCCGGCGGCGTGAAGGGCGACGTGATGGCCGTCGTGAAGAGCAAGGAACTCAACAAGGAATCGCCGCGGCTGGGCAACGTGGCTCAGTCTTCGAAGGCTTCCGAACTGCCAGCCGGTCGCTGGTGGTGGGACGCCGCCCGATAGGACCGCTCCCCCGAAGCAGGCTCTGACAACAACGAACGCGACCGACAATCAGTCGGCCGCGTTTTTGTTGCGCCTCGATGCGATCGACCGCAGTCGTTTCAGACGGCCTTGTCGGCGGCGGGCAGGGACTCGCGCTTCACTTGCCGCGGGAAGCAGACTCGCACCAGCAGCACGACGAATCCCAACCCACAGCCTGCGCCAATCAAGTCCGCACACCAGTCCGCCACATCGGCGTGCCGCCCGACGAGTTGTTGTGTGACCTCGTCGAAGGCACCGTACCCGGCGAGCACGATCCATCTCATGACGACGCTGTACCAGCCGAACGGTCCCCGGCTGGCACGCAAACCCATGAGCAACGACGCCAGAATCGCGTAGCCGACGAAGTGCAGCAACTTGTCGCCACCGCGCTCAGTCACGCCAGCGGGGATCCGAACCGGGAGATGCGTTCCCAGAAAGGCGACCAGCCAATACACCACGAGCGCAGCGGTCAGCAGCAGCGTGAGGCGGCGGTGCGATGCGGATTCGCCGGAGTCGGCATTTGACAGGTTCGATGGTGTCGTCGCGTCCATGCAAGCTTCCGTTGTCATCCGATGATCGCCAGGGAAATCAGTCCAAACGACAGGAAGAGTGCGATCCCTGTCAGGATGCCGCCAGTCAGGTTGGCTCTGGTTTCCATCCGCTCGTACTCCTCCGGAGTCTCCGCCCGCTTGAGTGACCTCAGACAGCAGATCACGATCAACCCGACCGGCCCACACGCGAACAGCCAGTAGTACGGCGCGTATCCCTTCCGCCACGCGACGAACGGCGACACCAGAAACGAGATGAATGTGATGATTGAGAGTCCAATCACCCCGTAGATAATGATGACAAGGAAATCCGGCGGCGGCACGGAGGAACCCTTCCCTCGGAAGAAGTGACTGGTTTTACGGAAAACGAAGACCGGCCGCGAATCGCTCATCCAACCGGATACGGCTGCGTCAGGCGGTACTTCGGGTGCTTGTCGAGGTACGCGGCGATGCGGTCCGTGCGCGAGATGCCAACCGGCAGGAAGTCGAGTGCCTGTTGCAGCCGCTCGTCCGGCTCGGCACAACTGAAGCGCAGGAAGCCGCCGCCGGCGTCGCCGAAACATTCGCCGCCCAGACAGGCGACTCCGAATTTGTCGTCGGCGCCTTCGAGGAGATAGAGCGCCAAGCCGTGGCTGGTGATGCCGAGCCGGTTGCAGACCGGGGCCACGTTCGGGAAGACGTAGAACGTCGCGGCCGGGTCGAGCGAACGGAAGCCGTCGAGTTTGTTGAGGCCGCTCGTCAGCAGTTCGACCTTCTTGCGAAACTTCTGCATCACGGTGTCGCGTTCGGTGGTGTCTCGTTCGAGAGCCGCCTTGCCGGCGAGTTGCACCAGCGGCGGAGTACACGACAGCGTGGTGTTGATCATCTTGCCAATCGCATCCGAAACCTCGGCCGAGGCGACGGAGAAGCCGAGCCGCCAGCCGCTCATGCTGTAGCTCTTGCTGAACGTGTACGCGGCCACCGATCGTTCGAGCATCCCCGGCTCGGACAACAGCGATTCGTGAGTCCCCTTCCAGACCATGTGGCAGTACGGTTCGTCGCTGAAGACGGCGACATTGGTCCCGCGCAGCAGGTCGGCCACGTCGCGCAGATCCTGCCGCGTCATCACGCCGCCGGTCGGATTGTGCGGTGAGTTGAAGAAGATCGCCTTCGGAGCCTGGTCCGTCTTGAGGAAGTTTTCGATCGCCGACATCTCGGGCCGGAAGCCGTTCGACTGCTTGAGCGGTGACAGCACCGGCCGCGCGTTGCGTCGCAGGATGTTCGGCAGGTACGTTGGGAAGTACGGGCTGAAGACGAGCACGCCGTCATCGGGATTGAGGAATGCCTCGCAGAAATACTGCTCAAAGACCTTGGCCCCCGGCGCGACGACGATGTTCGCCGCTTCAGCCGGAATTCCAAACTCGTGCTTCACGAACCTGGCGGCCGCCTCGCGGAACTCGGGCAGGCCGGGCGACGGGCAGTAGTGCGACTTGTTCTGCTGAATGGCATCGATTCCCGATGACTTCGCGGAGGCCGTGCTGTCAAACGGGCTGTCACCGATCTCCAGTTCGACGACATCCTTGCCGGCAGCCTTGAGCGTCTTGGCCACGGCCAACACGTTGAAGGCCGTTTCGACGGAGAGCGACTTCGCGAATTCACTGAGTTGCACGGGCATCGTTGTCACCTGGTTGATCGGAGGAGGAAGAAGAGGTTTGAACCACGAAAGACACAAAACACACGAAAGAAATCCAGAGGCAGGAAGCATGACTTTCTGCTCCCTTTCGCCTCTTTCGTGTGTTTCGTGGTTCACATGTTTTGATGCTTGGCAGGTCACCTCGTCGAGATCGCCTGCTGCAAGGGACGCAGCACCTGGTCGATGATGTGCGATTCCAGAAGCTGTTCGGCCGTGGTGCGGAGTTGCGAGAACGTCGTCTCGTAGGACATGTCGGACTCGAGGCTGCCATACTGCCGGACGGTGAAGAAGACGCTGATCTGTTCTTCGGGGAACTCGCCGCGACGGACTTGGTAGGCGTTGGTGCGGGTTTCGATCATCAGCCGCGCCTGGCGGCGGCACGATTCGTCGAGGCTGATCGTCATGGTCGGCTCGTAGTTCAGCACCTTCATGCCGGGAATCTCCATCATTCCCTCCATCGCCGAACTGACGCCGAGAGCCTCGGCCACGAGTTCGTCGTGGTTGCCGCGGTAAGCGAAGTCGAAGCCCATCAGGTAGTCGAGGGCCTCACAATCGAGCGGACTGACCGACAGCATGTACGGCACGAGTTGCAGGACCAGCAAATGCTGTTCGACCGCCTCGTCGATGTCGTCGGGGTTGATGTGGCCGCTGCAGATGCGCCGTGGTTCCAGGGTCACCCACTTCTGGTGGCCCAGGTCCTTGTCTTCTTCGAGCACGAAGTCGCCGTTTTCGCGCGTGTGAAAGTTGCGCATCGTCGGGTACTTCTTCTGAACCCGCTCGAAGAATCCGAGGATCGTCTCCCGACCGGCGGGAAGCTGCATCTCGGTGTTCAGGTTCATGTTGATGTAGAAGTCATCGGCGAGTGATCCATAGGGATTCATCTGAGTGTTCCTCAAAAAGCCAGTTGGCCGAAGCCGCCGGCGAGCGGCCTTGCAGTCAACAAAAAATGCCGGTTTGCAAGCGAATCAGCCAACGACTGGAATCGCCCGTCCGGCACATCATCCCATCCTCCACGGCGTGGGTCGTCCGTCGATTGCGGGCCTCAGGCCGAGTCCGCAAACTACGGTCGCATTCTATAGGGACGTCCGACTAGGGTCAAAGAGGGAGACGAATCATGACACGCCATCGAAACGCCGGTCGCGGTGCCGCCGCCGATTCCTGGAGCGCGTTCCGAACGGCGATCGGCTGGCTCGGGATTGCGGGACGAGGTGAGATCATTCGCGCGGTCTTCGTGGGACATCCGTCCGCCGGATCGGTGACGCAGGCGGCTCGGCGGTGGGCCGTCGAATCATCGCCAACCGGTTCGCTCGACGAGGCCGACTGGCACCCGGAATTGCGCGAGCGTCTGCAAGCCTATGCGGACG
Source organism: Schlesneria sp. (assembly GCA_031412755.1). Classification (GTDB taxonomy): domain Bacteria; phylum Planctomycetota; class Planctomycetia; order Planctomycetales; family Planctomycetaceae; genus Schlesneria. The sequence goes on from JANODP010000374.1 coordinate 11,011, forward strand.
GCGCGCCGGTTGACTTCGAGGCTTTTCAATTGGAGCTTCCCGAGCGAACGCCCTTCCGCGACAGGGTGCTGGCCGCGACGAGACGACTCGGTTACGGAGCGACCACGACTTATGGAGATCTCGCACGGCGGGTCGGTCATCCCGGCGCGGCCCGCGCCGTCGGAACCGTGATGTCGACGAACCGCTTTCCGATTCTGATCCCCTGTCATCGCGTACTGGCGGCGGGAGGCAAACTCGGCGGTTACACCTCGCCCTCCGGAACCGATCTGAAACAGCGGCTGCTCGACATGGAACAAACCGCGCGTTCGGCGCGGGTCTCCTCTTCTTCGATGTGGTGAGAATCACCGAATGAAGGGAGACCCGTGGCCCGTCCCGTGCAGGGTCAGAAGACCCATGCACAACATCACACCGTTTTGGAATCCGCCTAGATGTCGCGAATCCTGTTCTCTCTGACCGCTGCCGTGGCCACGGCCTTCGTCATCACGATTCTGGCGATGGTTTCGATGATGCTGGGCGAACCGACGGCACCCGTGAATCTCTGGTTTGAACAGCACGGCGGGACGCTGATGCTGGTGGAAGTGGTCGGGATTGTCCTGTTCGGCCTGGCGGCGATGATCGCCGATCGCCGTGAGACGCTTCGCGCGCAGACGAAACAAAAGTTGCCCGACGATTCACCGTGAGGCCAGATTCGCCGAAGTTCCCGGCCGATTTGATCCGATGGACTCTGTAACAGGCACTCACACCCTTGAACCGTCTCGAAGTCCGGCTGTTCTGAAAGCCGGACTTCTATTTGGGGCGCGTCCTTTCCGTGAGAAGTCCGGCTAACAAAGCCAAGCCGGACTTCAGCCTTGGCAGTTGGGGAGCAGGCGGATGAACGAGACGCCATCGAACTCGAACAGCCACACAACCGAGTCGTCGCCGACGCGCGAGGCCGTGCTCCAGCGAGTCGGCTCCCTTTCGATTCCGGTCTCGGTGCGATTGTGTCAGCGACGGATGACGCTCGGCGAGTTCGTGGCACTCGGCCCCGGCTCGTTCATCCCGTTTCCGACGGCGTGCGACCAGCCGCTCGAATTGCGAACGGATGGTTCGACGATCGCGGTGGGCGAGGCCGTGCGACACGGCTCGCAACTCGGTCTGCGGCTGAGCCGCTTCGTGGTTTGAGCCACTTCGTGGTTGAATAGCCCCGACTCCTCAACGTGCGACGCCAAAGAAAAGTGGCCCTCGTCGTGACGAGGGCCTCCCGTGTTCCTGGCGATCATGAAATGGAATCGGAGTCGCTCGTGATTCGCCCCTCACCCCAACCCTCTCCCCAAAAGGGCGAGGGAGCTAAGAAAAGAGCGCGTCACTTGGTTGGGGCGAGCGACTTGATGCGGATGTTGCGGAACTCGACCGGTGAGCTGTGTCCGGCGAAACCGAAATAGCCCGTGGTCCGCTCCTTGCCGGGGTGCGGGCTGTTGGCCATGTACTCGGTGATCTTGCTGAGATCGGTGTCGAGGATCATCGAGCCGTTCAGTTCGACCGTGATCGTCGAACCGACGACCCGCACTTCCTGATAGTTCCACTCACCGACCGGTCGGCTGTAACCGCGCGCGGCCGCGGCCATTCCGTAAGCCGAACCATGCACCTGTCGCGGATCAAGGTTTTTGTAATCTTTGTGCTCATTGTCGAGAACCTGCAGTTCACACATGCCGACATAGGCAGTGTCACCCTGGCCGGGATAGCGAATCGCAAGGCCGTTGTTTCCACCGGGAGGCAGTTTGAATTCGAGACGAACGACGAAGTCGGAATACTCGTCCTTGGTATGCAGCACGCCTCCTTTGCCCGGTTTGCAGCGGATCGCACCGTCGGCGACTTCGTAGTTGTCGGCCGCTCCCGCCCAGCCCGTCAGATCCTTGCCGTTGAACAGCGGCGTAAACGTCGAGTCGTCTCGGACCAGCAGTTTGGCCGCTTCATCGGCAGGTATCTCGCGAATGAAAATGTTCTTCCAACGGATCTCGCCGCCGTGAGTCTGAAGCTGGATCGGTCCCTTCGGAACGAGTGGCGTCACGCGATCCTTGTCGAAATAGTTTTCGAGGATCGCGTTGTCGACGACGAGCTTGTCGTTCAGGATCACGGTGGTCCGGGTCCCAACCTGCACGATGTGAAAGCGATTCCATTCACCGAGCGGCTTGTCCGCGAGAACCAGCGGATCTTTGCCGGGCTTGCCCGCTCGGTTGTTCCACAGCCCACCCGATCCCTTTTGGCAACCGTTCTTGAATTGTGTCTCATCCATCGGATCCCAGATCTGGACCTGCGGCGCTCCCTTCAGATAGATGCCGCTGTCCGCCTTGGGAACCGTCTTGTAGTCGATCATCAATTCGTAGTCGCCGTAGTCCTTGTCGGTCGTCAGGTAGAGTCCCTTGCCATCGTTGACCAGATCGGCACCCTGAACGCTCCAATGCTGCTGGATGTCTTCGAGGCTCTTCGTTCGCTTGGCCTCGCGGTCTTCGGGACTGAGTGCCTGATTCTTGCGGGGGTCTTCCGTGCTGGCACCCTGCCAGCCAGCCAGATCCTTGCCATTGAACAGAGCCGTGAATCCGGCAGGCGGTTCATTGTCGGCGGCCATTGCGACGCGCACGGCACTCAGCGCGAACAGACCTCCAATACACAATGCGGAACGAATCGTCATCGCGAGACTCCTTCATCTTTCTCAATGGTGGTGTGACACGGCTGTTCAAGGTGGCAGCCTCGTTGGTGGCGGCATCTTATCTGTGGCAGCCGATGGAAGCCAGAAGGCCAAACCTCGGCGAGTGGCCTTCCCGATTCAGCGATTCCAATCGGCAGGATGACTCCCCGACTGAGGTTGGAATGGAGCTGCAGCTTTGACGGTGGGGCGGATGCTGGGGGCTCACCCGGACACCTCCCTCGTGCCATTCCTTTTCAGGCGTGTAATCGGTCTGGCACCGTGCTAAATTGCGGCGGCTGATGGATCACCTCTCCGCTGGATCGCGGACCTGTTTGGAATGGTCGATCTCTCGCGCCCAGTCAGTCCGTTGCGGCGCGTCGTTCATCTTGTTCATCGTCAATTCATCGTCCCGGTTTGTTGGGGTCGTAAGCGTCATGGCGATTCAGATCATCAACTGTCCGTCGTGCGACACATTTCTGCTCGACGACACGGCCGAGTGTCCCGAGTGCGGGCACGTCGTCAATGCGGACCGGGCGGCAAACACCCAGCGCCGATCACTCCCCACCGACGCGGCTGTCGATGACGACATGGGGGCCTGCCCGAAGTGTGGCGAGACCTGCCGGCAGGGACTCGTTCGCTGCTGGAGTTGCGGAACGTTCCTGCGCCCCGACATCGAAGCGTCGTACCTGCGGCGCAAGGAATCGTCTCAGCTCGAACCGATGCCGACGTTCGACATGGAAGTGATCGAAGAGTCAACCATCACGGAAATGGATTCGATCCGTCGGCGGCATCTGGCGACGCCAGAGTCGCTGCTGGCGGCCGCTCCGGTGGCGTTTGAGGAAGACTCGGGAGACGACGACTTCGAGTTGGCGGATGACGTCCAGCTTTCCGAGGCCGACGAGGACGCGTTCGATTTGGCCGAGACGGTTCACATGCGAGCCGAAGGGGACGAAACGGAAGCCGCGACCGAGCCGACCTTTCGCTTGCAAGGTGCCGCCGAATTCGCGTCATCATCGACGGCGCCACCGGCCACGGAGGCCTCCGACGCGGGAGACATGGAGACGATCCCGTTGATGCCGGCGTCCGCGACGGCCGAAGACAATCAGTCGGGTGAGGCGTTCGCGGTGACCGCGCCGACGGAGGCCGCAGCTTCCACACCGACGGCCACTCCCGAAGATGAGTTGCTGAAGATTGCGGCCGACGAGGAAGTCGAGATCGCCCGCGCCCGCAAGGCCGCCACGACCAAGGCGACGTTCGTCGTCTTTTGCCCCCAGGGACATCGCATCCGCGTGCGCGAGAAATTTCGCGGCAAGACGGGCAAGTGTCCGAAGTGCGAATCGGCCTTCGTCGTCCCGTTGAAGCCGAAGCCGAACGCCAAGAAGAAGACCGACCACGAAATGGCCGCCGTCACTTCGGGCGAAGCCGGCGCGGGATCAACGTCCGGCCGCTATGCCAAATGGCTCACCGACGTGCGGCTGCACACGGTCGTTCCCGAGAAGCTGAAGCTCAAGGCCGACAGCCTGCTGAACGACTTTCAGTCGGTCGATCTGGGCATCGGGGCGGACGACCTGCTGCTGGTGACGCTCGTCGCCTCGGCCGGCATGTTCGGAAGCAACCTCAAGAAGAAGCCGGCGATTCGAGCGGCGATGCTGGAACAGCTCGCCCAGCCAGGGGCCTCGATCGACGGACTGACCGTCGCAACGAAGCGGCAATTCGGCAAAGAGACTCTGGCCCAACTGGCCGTGGTACAACCCGCGCCGGTCGAAGCGGAATCGCTGTTCGGCAACATCCCGGTGTTTGGCACGGGCCGCATCGCCGTGCGACTCCCCAAATCGGCGGAGGACAAGTACGCCCAATACCTGTCGTTCACACTGTCCGAGTTCCGCGCTTTCGCCCAGGCGCTGCACGCGGTCTGCGGTCTCGAAGGGCTCGGCGCGAACACCGAGATTCCGCTGACGGACCAATACGAATCGTACAAGTGCCATTACAGCAACGTGCCGGTTCGCGACTTGGCGAGCGTCGACTACTACCGCAAGGACCCCACGTTCAAGCTGGAGATCGGCGGTTGGAAGTGTTCCGGTTGCGGACTGATCGTCAGTGAAGATGCCCGCAAGAAAGAGAAGCTCGGCGGGCTGAACGGCAAGGGACTGGCCAAGGCCAAGTGCCCGAAGTGTACTCAGAAATTTGGCAGCAACGCGCTGGTGCAACTCGCCGCAACGGCGACCTCAACGCCACCCGCCGCGCCGGTCACGAGCAACGGGTAACAAACGTTCCGCGCCCATCGCGCGAACATCTTCTCCACGTGCAGCCCAGGCTTGATCGCGGACAAGCCGGCCACGCCGGTCAGCGATCGATGACTTCGGCGTCTTCGAGAACGTAGAGGCCGAAGAGCTTGCCGTCTTCGGCGATCATTTCGATCTTGAAGCGGCCGATGACGTCGAACGACCGAGTGTAGGGAATGTAATTCGTGGTCTTGCCGGCCCGCATGTCGATCTGGATCAGGTCGTAAATCTTCGGGTCGCGACCGAAACAGCAGATCTGGTTGTCTCGTGCCAGCACGAACCGCTCGATCCCTTCCGCTTCAAAGACAGGCATCATGTAGCCCCGAATCTTGATCCGCTGGCCGTTGAGTCCCTTGAGCCATTGCGGCATGTGATCGACCGCGTCGGCGGTGACCGGCTCCATGTTGATGACCTTCAACAGGTCGAGGTCATCGTAGGAGACGCGCAGGGCTTTCGAGGTGGCATCGGTGCGAAAGGTCTTCTCGGGGATGAGGATTTCGACCTTGCGCGGTTCGGCGGCGGTCGTCGGCGGCGTCGCCGCCGGTTCGCTCGTCGAGGGCGCCAGGGCGGAGACCGGCTCGTCCGGCACGATCTTCAACAGCGAACCGACATTCGCGCCGTCGATGACATTGACCGGCGCGAGGGCCGAAACGGGCGGCAACTCACTGAGGCTGATGTTGTCAGCGGCCGTCGCCGGATCGCTCTCGTCGACGGCATTGGCGGCCTCAACGACCGCGACGGAATTGACGGGCTGTTCCGGAGCGGGCGATGCCTCGTCGTGCTTCGATTTGGCAACTTTGTCGAGCGGGCGATAGCCACTCAGGTCGGAACCACCACAACCGACAACAAGGACCGTCAGCATCAGAGTGGCCATCACGCGGCACGTGCTCATCGAGTGAGCGCTGATTGGCACTCGTCGCGCATCGTCGGAACGCGGCGCGGCGTCGAAGAGGACGTCCGATGGGTTTCGATCATTCGCGAGGTCCATTCGCTGTGGCATGAAGGTCTCTCAGTACAACGTTTTGGCCTTGCCGAAGAACTCGCACTCCATTTGATAGACCGGCTGCAAACCGCTCTCGTCCACGGTCGGCTCCGCCTGGAACACGCCCGACACGGAGACCATCACCTTGTTGTCGTGGAATTCGGCGGTCTTGTCGCCGTTCATCTTCACCAGAATCATATCGGTTACTTTGGGCTGTCCACCGAAGCAGCAATCGCCGTTGTCGCGACAGAGCACGAACGACTTGAGTCCCCTCTCCTGCTTCTGCGGATACATGTAACCCTTGATCATCACCTTCTGGCCGACCAGCTTCTGCACGTCGGGATGGATTCCGGGCTGACCATTCTGAACGGTGAAGCCCTTCTTTGAAATGTCGCCCGTGAAGTTGATCCGTTCGTAACCCGCGGGGACTTCGGTGGCGTAGCTGTAGACATGCAGGGCGGCAAAGGCGACGAACATGACGACTTGCAGCATCAAACTCGCGCAGGCCAGCCAGCCTCCGCTGAGTGTTCCCTGCGAGTGGCGAATCTGCCGCAACGCCATCACGGCGAGTGTCGCTCCGACGAAAGGGACCACCAGCAGGACGTCCCAAATACTCGCCACCAGTGAAATCAGCACGAACGCCATGCTGATCGGCACGAGTGACGGAATCGGGCGGTAGAGGAATTCTCCGCCGTCACCATCGAGCGCCGTCGAACCGCGGGAATCCAGTGTCATCTGTTCTGCCACCGCCATGATGAATCGCCTTGCAAGAACCGAGGCAGACCATTTGTCCGCCCATCAACAGGGAATATCGTGATGAACTGAGGGGCTCACGTCCAGCGGCTCTGCCAATTGGCGGATTCGTCCGCGAAATTGAGGAAGCACCTCAAAATTGGTGGTCCCGAAGCGGTTCAGGAACGGCTGCGGGGCCACTCCGACCGGCAGTTTACGCTGCAATTGGTCGCCACGTTGGTTCCGAGACCGACTTTCTGGCCTGGGGACCCGCCGAAGTCCCCGTAAAACAGCGATTTTTCGTGAAAAGCGGCTTCACCCCCGCAGGTATTGCCGGACTCGGAAGGCTTTTCCAAAAAGCGCAACCAACTTGGCGGAATGGGCGTTGAGTCGTCTTGACCCTTGTTTGCGGTTTTCACTATCACTCGCCCGCCTCACGTAAAGCCCATCAAAATCTCGCGTCATCGCAAATCAAGTCTTCGGGAATTCGGAGTGGCCTTTCGGCGGCTCCTGTCCATATCGCCTGTGAAATACCGACCGGATGGAACTCACGGATGAGTCTCATTCAGTCACCGGCACTCGCCGGACACAAAGGTCGACGCATCGTCATCGCCGGACCTGGAGGAGGAAGCTACCTTGGGTAGGATCATTGGACTGATCGGCTGTACGTGCTTGGTTATCGTCGCCATGCGACTGACCAACCTTCAATACACAGACCACACCTTGAAGGGTGGCGAGGACCGTGCTGGTGCCCGCGCGAAGATTTCTCCGCGAGATCACTACAAGCACGGCAAGGACTCGTTCCTGCGGGGGCGGTATCAGGACGCGGTGCAGCATCTGGAAGCTGTCGCGGCCTCGAGCACCGGCCTGACCGCGGTCGAGCGCCGTCAGGCCGAGGACTACCTCAGCCGGGCGCGAACCCGCCTGCAGGGTTCGACCGGTGGAACGGTCGTGCGAGGTCAATCCGATCCGTTCTGGGTCGAGGAGGACTCGAACGAGCCTCCCGCCGAGGAACGCTCGTCGCCACTGAGCGACGCCACGCGGGTGCGCGTCGATCGGTTGATGACATTGGCGCATGCGGCGCTGCAGCGGGGCGACCGTCTCGAAGCCATGAAGTTGGCGCAACAGGCGAATCAACTTTCCAAGGATGCGAAGCTGTCCTTTGGCAGGGGCGAGACTTCGCCGGCCAGTTTCCTCGCCAAGCTGCGTGGTCCGGCAACGGATTCCTCCACCGCCGCCGTTCCCGCTTGGGCCAATGACGAGTTTCCAGCCAGAACCGCCACGAAGGGGATGTCTTCCAAAGGCAACATCCAACAGGTTGCCGGTCAGAGTGAAACCGTCTCTTCGAGCTCACATCCGCCAACCATCAATTACGGTGGCGTTACTCCACCCGATCCAGTCGTCAACTCCGCGAATGCAAGTCCTGAGAAACGTGAAGCCGAAGAGTTGATTGCTCAAGCTCGTGACGACCTCAAGGCCGGCCGCTTCGACGAAGCCCGTCGCAAGGCTCTGCAGGCCGATGAATTCGATGTGACTTACGATCTGTTTGAAGACCGTCCCGAATTGTTGCTGGCCGATGTCGATCGCCAGACGGCCACGCTGACGATTGCGCGTTCGAACTCGACGGCACCGAAGGCGGCTTCGCCGGCTGTCGCTCAGGAAACCCCGGCCGCTCGCAATTCCAAAAGTGCGATTGCGCGAGCCGCCACCAGCAGTCAGGGTTCTTCCGGCGAGTCGCCCAAGCAACAGGCTTTGAAGCTGTTGGAACTCGCCCGTCAGGACATGAACAACGGGAATCTCGACGGAGCCCAGGCGAAGGCCGAGCAGGCCGGGCAACTCAATGTCGCGTACAAGCTGTTCGAAGACATGCCGGAGTTGGTTCTGAACGAAGTCGCCGCCCGACGAGCCTCCGAAGGGTTGGCTCAAGAGGGTGCCGGCGCTCCGACCAAGGGAACGTCTCCCGCCGCCAAGCCACAGGCCAAGGCCCTGCTGGCGAAGGCACGCCAGGCCATGGCCGAAGGCCGTGTCGACGAAGCCCGCCAATTGGCGATCGAAGCCGACCGGTTGAAGGCACCCTTCGATTTGTTTGACGACCGACCGGACATCGTGTTGACCGACATTGCCCGCGCTGCGAAGCGCGGTCCCGGTGTTCCCGCCGAATCCGGCAACACCCATCAACCGAATCCGAAGGGCGCGGCCGCGAACGACGATCCGTTTGCCGAGAGACCTTCCGCCACGAAGGTCGCCGGGAATCAGAATGCACCCGCTCGCCAGAATCTTACGCCCGCTCAGGAAGAGGCCCTCGAGAAGCTGCGTCAGGCTCGACAGCTCATGAGTTCGGGACGATTCGCCGAATCTCGCGACCTGGCGGAAGAAGCCGAAGCGATGAACGTCACGTACCCCGTGTTCGCCGATCGGCCCGACCTGGTTCTGGCCGATCTGAACAAGAAGTTGAATGGCGGCCGCGTCGCCTCGCGCCAGCCGGGACGCGACACCGGTGTCACCACGGCCGAAGCGATGAACGATGCGACTCTCGACACGTCGGACAACCCGTTCGCCACGAACCCCCGTTCCTCGAACGGCGTCACGACGGCGGGCAGTTCGCGTCCGAATGGCGGGCGTCGCCCGAGCAACGTGATGTCGGCCGACGCCACCACCGAGATCAATCCGTCGGGCCTGTCGGCTGGCGAACTCTACAACCGGGGGATGGCCGAACTGAATCGCGGCAATCGAACGGGTGCCTACAGCGCCTTCCTGGCCGCTCACCAAAGTGGTCAGCAACTCGATCGCGTCCGGACGCAACGGCTGCAGGATTACCTGCGAGAACTGGCTCCGAAGGCTCCCCGCAACGGCATCCAGTTGGCGAACAATCAGGTAGAAGCGGGTGAGGCCGGTGCCATTCCGGACGACGTCGCCCCCGCGCCGCTCGACGCCGCTCAACAGGAGCAGATGGTCAAGTTCGACCGCCTGCGCAGCGAAGTGCTCAACTCGGTCTTCAAGGCCGAACGGATGAAGGACTCCGATCCGGAGGCGGCCCTGTCGCTGATCGACCAGACGCTGGCCAAGGTGGAGGGAGCGGAACTGTCGGAACAAGCGGCCGCGTCCCTGATGAGACAGCTCAACAAGACCCGCTCGTCGCTCCAGGCCGACATCGTGCGTCAGCAGCCGAACATCGCCCTCAAGCATCGAAATGAGGAGGTCAAGCGGAGACTGGAAATCGACCTCAACAAGAGCATTCGCGTCGAGCAGGAATACGCCAAGCTGGTCGAGGAGTTCAACGACCTCTACAAGCAGCAGCGGTATGCCGAAGCCGAAATCATCGCCAAGAAGGCCGCGGAGATGAATCCGAAGGAACCGACGGCGATGGTGATGGTCGAGAAGTCCAAGACGGCTCGCCGCAATGCCAGCAACAACCGGCTGCGCAGCGACAAGGAAGAGTCGTTCTGGAAGCAGCTCGATGACGTCGAACAGGCCACCATAGTCAACGTGGACGACGAACATCCGCTCAAGCACGGAATCAAATGGGAGGAGCTCACGAATCGCCGTCGGGGCAAGTACCACACTGACAACCGGACGCGCAACGAAGCGGATCTGCGCATCGAAGAGAGCCTGAACAAACGGATCTCGCTGCACGAGGATCAGTCGCCGCTCAGCGACGTCGTGGCCAAAATCAAGGCCGTGGCCGACATCAACATCATGCTCGACACCGCCGGACTCGAAGAGGAAGGGATCAATTCCAACACGCCCGTCACGATCGAGGTGGAAGGCATCAAGGTCAAGAGCGTGTTGAACCTGATCCTCGGCCAGCACCATCTGGCCTACCACATCGACAACGAGGTGCTGAAGATCACCAGCCGCATCCGTCAGCAGGGCGAGTTGGTCGTGGCGACCTATTCGGTGGCCGACCTGGTGATTCCGATCGCCAACTTTGGTTCGCAGAACAGCAGTCTGTTCGGCGGCGCCAACATGAACAGCGGGATTCCCAGCGCGGGTGGCGGGCAGATGAGCGTTCCGCCAGGCGGCTATCCCGGCATGGGCCAGGTCGGTCCGAATGCAACCAATCCGCTGACCGGCGAAGCGTCGGACGGTCGTCAATCCGGCCGCCCTAACACGCCCGATTTCAACTCGCTGACCGACCTGCTGGTCTCGACCATCGCTCCCGACAGTTGGGACTCGGTCGGCGGCCAGGCTTCGGTACGGCACTACGAGACGACGTTGAGCCTCGTCATCCGCCAGACTCAGAAGATTCACGAGGAGATTGCCGACCTGCTCGATCAATTGCGACGGCTGCAAGATCTGCAGGTCACGATCGAGGTTCGCTTCGTCACGGTCACCGACCGCTTCTTCGAGCGAATCGGCATCGACTTCGACTTCGGTCTGCAAAGCTCGCTGCCAGGACCGGATGTCGATAACACGGGGCTGCCGATCCAGCCATTTGGTGCGATCCAGCAACCGCAGTTCGGCCTCTCGGGAACGCAGCAACAGCAGGGACAGCAGGGACAGCAACAGGGTCAGCAGGGCCAGCAGGCTCAGGCGGGGGCCGGCACGTTCTTCACACAGGGTCCGACACGTCAGATGTCCAACCGCAGCAACTATCCCACCGGCACGATTCTCGGCATGTCTGCCCCAGGTCAGTTCACCACCACCACCGACATCCCCTTCCAACAGGGTTCGTTTGAAGTCGGCGTGCCGACGTTTGGCGGATTCAATCCGAAGGCGGGCGTGGAAATGGGCCTGGCCATCCTGAGCGATGTGGAAGCCTTCTTCTTCATCCAGGCGGCCCAGGGCGACCAGCGGTCGAACCTGTTGTTCGCGCCCAAGGTCACGCTGTTCAACGGCCAGTTGGGCCACGTCGACAGCACGGTGAGACGACCGTTCGTCATCAGCCTGATCCCCACCGTCGGTTTCTTCTCGACGGGCTTCCAGCCGGTCATCGCCGTCATCCCGGAAGGGATCTCGCTCGACGTGACGGCGGTGGTCTCCGCCGACCGCCGCTTCGTGCGACTGACGGTGGCACCCTTGTTCTCGAACATCACCGATGTCTTCACGTTCTCGTTCGTCGGCGGACAGGGGGCGGGGGGTCAGCAGGGTCAGCAGGGTCAGCAGGGACAACAGGGACAGGGCCAACAGGGACAGCAGGGACAACAGTTCGGCATCGGCGGCGGTGTCGGCACGATGTCGATCATGCAGGCTCTCTTTACCCAGCAAAACCAACAGGGTGGGCAACAACAGGGCCAGCAGCAAGGCCAGGGCGGTTCCAACCTGACCGTCACCGTGCAGCAGCCCGTTGTCGAACAGGTCACGGTGAACACGACGGTCAGCGTCCCCGATGGCGGCACGGTGCTGCTCGGCGGCGTGAAGCGGCTCCGCGAAGGACGCAACATGTCCGGCGTCCCCATCCTCAACAAGATTCCCTATGTCAGCCGCCTCTTCAAGAACACCGGTGTCGGACGCGAAACGGAAAGCCTGATGCTGATGGTCACGCCCCGAATCATCATCCAGGAAGAAGAAGAGGAACTGCTCGGCATTCCCAGAACGACGGCTAACTAAGCGTGCTCCCCAATCCGAGGCTCTGTCGCAAGTCCTCGGCCGCCGCGATCGCACGGGCAGATCGCGGCGGTTCTTTTTTCTTTGAACCCGTTCCGGTCGGCGCTCCGCAGGGGTACACGTCAACCCGGATCATTCATGGCCACACACTAACCATCGATGCGGCGACCGTTTCTACGATTACGACCGGTTTCATTCGTCGTCTCCTTCAATTCGTCGAACCTCTTCCATTCGAGAACGGCTGGGTATTCGACGAATTGAAGGAGACGACGAATGGGAATTCCCCAATCTGGAAACGGATTAGCAGGCTGTTGAAAAACGTAGGGTAAGCGTCCCGCTTGCCCGTCATTTCAGTTGGAAAACGGGCAAGCCAGAGGCTCACCCTACGTTTTTCAACAGGCTGTTAGCCCGGATGATTCACGCCTCGGGTAGTGTCATCGACAGAGCGTGGCATTGAAGCCTCCGGGTGAAGTACGTCGTGCGCGATGATCCTGTCGCAGGGTGAGGCTCGTCTACCCGCAATCGGGGTCTCGCACTAAACTCCCGCCGCTTCCGCGCCAGTCCGCAATCATCCGCTGCCGGCTGGCGATTCGATGAGCAACACGTCTGGCGGAGCCGACGTTGGAGAACCCCGGCATGATCGAACGGCTGCGAGATCACTGGCTGACCGTTGACTCGCGTTCGGTCGGTTTGTTTCGCGCGGCCATGGGCATCGTGTTGCTCCTCCATTTCTTGGATCGCTGGTCCACGGTCGGCGATTTCTACAGTCCGACGGGGGTGCTGCCCGCCGCGCTGGCTTCGTCCGCCCGTGAGATTCCTCGATTCCCGACGGCGCTGACTGTGATCGAGGCTTATCCCGGCGGGATGCACGTGTTTTTTGCGGTGGCCACCGGCGCCTGTGCGGCTCTGGTGGCGGGGCTGTGGACGCGCTGGTCCGCGCTCCTCAGCCTGGTCGCCTTCAGCAGCCTGGCTCATCGCAACCCTTACGTCCTGATCGGCGGGGATTACGTGCTGGGCTCGATGCTGCTCTGGATGCAGGTGCTGCCCATCGCCGACCGGTTTTCGTTGGATGGTTTCTTGCGAAGCCGATCCGGCCGCGACGGGCCTGACGTCGGATCGGCCTCGCAACCGCGGCCCTCGATCGCGGCGTTCGGGGTGCTGCTGCAACTCGGTCTGATTTATCTCGCGTCCGCGTGGCAGAAGACCGGTTCGACCTGGTGGCAGGACGGCACCGCTCTCTCCCACGTGCTGGGGATGCAGCGATTCCTGCATCCGGGCGCGGAACTCTTCGGCCGTCTGCCCGAGGCGGGGCTGGCGTTTCTGACTCGCGCCGTGCTGGTCTTCGAGTATCTCGTCCTGCCGCTGATCCTGTTGCCGGTGGCGCGACCGTGGCTCCGTCGAGCGGCCCTGCTCGGGCTGGCGGCCCTGCACCTGGGAATCGCCTTCATCCTCGATGCGGGAATCTTTTCGACCACGATGCTCGCCTGTCTGCCCCTGCTGTTGTCGAGCCGGGACTGGGACTGGGCGATCCGTCGCGCCGGGCAGATCGAACGGCCTGCGTCTGCCGTCCGGAGTGAGGCTGCGGCGCCGCTTCGTCGTTGGACCACGACTCGTGTGGTGGCCACGGAACTGGCCGGCCTGTGGCTGCTGCTCGGAATGCTGGCCGCAAACTACAACCTCAACTTCGCGGTGGCGAATCGCGAGGTTTCGCTCGCGCCGCTCGATCTGCCGCAACGTTTCGCCGCCGCCTGCCAGCGCTGGGACATGTTCACGCCCGATGCCCCCAAGTGCGATCCGCAGTTGCTGGTCCGCGTGCGGATGCTCGACGGTCGCCTGCTGGCCTTGCAGGGCGATGACGACGGGCTGGTGGTGGGGACCGACCTCGCGCCGCGATTTCGCTCCTTCGCCTGGCGGATCTACATCTGGCACGCGATCCTGCAAATCGATCCGAAGCGGCAAGCCGAAGTGGACTCGCTGCGGACGGAACTCTGCCGCTTCATCACGCGGGAAGTGGCCGCCGCGGACCCGCCGCTGCACGGCATCTTCACGGTCGAGTTGTGGTCGCGATCCGTTCCGACTCGAACCCGCTCCGGCCAACCTGCACGCGCCGCCCGATCTGCCTCCGAGGCGGAGCCGCACTGGGTCAGCAGTCTGGATCTGCTGGCCGAGCGACGCGAACGACTGGCTCGACGGTGACTCTCGCCCGGATGATACTCCTCGCGGCCAACAGTGAGCGGACCTTCGCGTCATCCGATTTTCGTCCCTCTCGGCGCGACCGGAGACCGCCCCTTTGGTTTGGAGGACGCAGATGCAAAGAGTCATTAAGACCGCGTGCTGGCTGACGTCGTTCTGCTGTCTCGGGCTGGTTTCTTGGTCAGGCTTCGTCGTGGCGGAGGATGGTCGCGGGGCATTGCGCTGGCACGAAGTCGTCGGCGGGGTGTGGCGCACGGAGTCGATGCCGCGAGGGTATGCACTCGTCGAGGGGGATCGTTGTTTGTTGGTCGGGGCTCCGGAACGGATCACTCCGAATTCGCTGCCGCCCAAGGTGACGCAGTGTGAACTGGTGTTGCTCACGCATCACCACCGCGACACCGGTTGGAACGCGGCGGCGTTCGTTCAAGCCAGGGTTCTCGTGCGGGCTCCCAAGTTGGCGGAGGCGTATTTGTCACCGGACGGCGTCGCGGCCTACTGGGAGAAGTCGATGCCGCGCGTGCCAGTGGGACGCTTTCCGGCGCTGCAGGAGCGGTACTGGGGGGATTGGACGTATCTCGTTCATCCGGTCGGGATCGCGGGCGTGGCGTGCGACATCACCGACGGGAGCGAATGGACCTGGCGCGGTTGGACGATCAAAGCGCTGGCAACACCGGGGCACTCGAAGGATCACATGGCCTATATGGTGGGGAGGTCTCGCGGGGAGAAAGTCCACGCTGCGTCGGACAAGTCGGACGAGTTGGCGGCCGGGGAACGGATCTGTTTCTGCGGCGATGCGATCGCCCGGCCGGGGACGATGTGGTCGCCGTACACGCTCGAATGGCACCATCAAAAGGATGAGGGAGCGGTGGCCGCCGCGCTGTCGCTCCGCGCGATCGCCGCTGCGAAACCGATGCTGCTCCTGCCCGAACATGCCGAGCCGATTCGTCGCGAGGCGGTGACGGCGGCGCTGCTCGAAACGGCCGAGCATGTGCAACAGCTCGGCGCGGCCAAGAACTACGACGCCTACACGAAGAGTTTTCCGCCGCCTCTGCCCGAGTATCGCTTCCTGGCGCCGGACCAGATCGGCACGGCGAACGCCCAGGGGAATCCGCTGCCGTGGACGAAGCTCTCTCCGCACCTGTTTCTGACCGGGAACATCTACGCGCTGACATCTCGCGACGGGCCGGTCCTGTTGATGGATGCCTACAGCCAGAACGTGGTCGATCGCGTGCAGGAACTGCAGCGCGATCACGGCTTCGGGCCGGTTGAAGTCACGATGATCAGCCACGCTCACAACGATCATTACACGGGGATCTTCGCCCTCCCCCGCCGCGAGTCATTTCAAGTCTGGACGCTGGACCGGATCGCGGAGGTCGTCGATGACCCGCACAAATTTCTCGCGCCGTATGTGGACCCGCGCGTCGTGAAGGTGGACCGGCGGCTGCGCGATGGCGACGTCGTCCGGTGGCATGAATACGAATTGAAGATCCACCACCTGCCGGGCCAGACGGTGTTCGGCCTCGGCGTGGAAGTGACCGTCGATGGCAGACGCTGTCTCTTCACGGGCGACAATTTTTATCACCACGAACAATACAGCGGCGGTGGTGGCTGGTCGGGTCGCAACCGTGGGCTGCCGCTCGGCTATGCGCAGAGTGCGGAAAAAATCCTGGCGATCAAACCGCAGTGGATCCTGGCCGAGCATGGCGGTGCGTTCGAGTTTCATCCCGAGGACTTTCGCCGTCGTCGCGACTTTGCCATCCAAGCCGCCGCGCTGGCCGATCGACTCAGTCCCCGTGGCGACCATCGCATCGACTGGGACCCGCAGCGCGTCCATCTCGAACCGTTGATCTCCTCCGCCTCGCCCGACAAGCCCGTCCCCCTGCGAATCGTGGCGAGCAATCCGTCGCGCGCGGCGATCACGTTTTCCATCCGCTCCGCCCGGTCCGGCATCGTTGCGGATGGCGAGTGGAAGCTCGTCGTTCCGGCAGAGAAAGAAGCCTCGCTGAACATCGCGCTGACTGTGAACCGCGACATCGTCGCCGGTCGGCACGTTGTTCCCTTCGTGGTCGAGGATGCCAATGGTGTGGACTCATCAGACACGTTCGCCGTGCTGGAAGTGGAGTGAGCCCAGCGGCGGGAAATGACGTGGGGGCTGGTTTCTTACCTGCCCGTGCTCCGGGTCCCACTTGGATTCGAAATACTGGCAGTTAAGAAACCTGCCCCCACATGGCTGGAGCAAGGGCAACCGTTACGCAGCCGGGTCGGGCAATGTCCAGACGTGGATTGGCGAGAAATTGCCGGGATAACTCCCGTCTTTGGCGAGGTTGCGGCCGTTGCCGTTGCTCCCGCCGTTGGTGGCGACGACGGCGAATTTTTGGTGGGACGGGTGGAGCGTGAGCGAGTGACAGTTGGGCATCTTGGTCGTCTCGAAGAAGGCCGCGTCGTCTTCGAGGCGGCGGAAGACGAGTTTGCCGGCGCCGGGGTTGCCGCTGACGGTGGCCATCAGGAAACCGGCGGGATGGAACGCGAGGTCCGTCACGTAGACATCGCCCTCCTTGCCGAGTTCGATCGACTTCTCAAGCTGCCCGCTGGTCCAATCGAAGACGAGGACCGTCGGCAGACCCTGCACGTTGCCCCCGTTCTTGGGCTTCGTCCCCGCACAGAGCAGCTTGTAGGAAGGGGGGAGGGGCGAGGGCTGAGGGGCGAGGGACGGAGAAGAAGCGTCGGTTGAAGGTGAGGCGTCTTTGGACTTGTCGCTTGCCCCTTGGCCCTCAGCCCGCGGCGCTTCCACGAACAGCAGGTGCCTCGCGCCGCCGATTTCTTGCAGGCGGTCGGCCTTGTGCAGCGAGGTGGCATCGAACTCGCGCGTCAGCTTGCCGGAAGGCAACTCCCACTGGCGGACCTTGCCCGACAGATCGCCTGCGAGGACCGAGCCGTCGTCGGGAGCGAAGATGACCGAGAGAGTTTCGCAGTCGGGGGCCGAGAACTCGTGCAGTTTCGAGCCATCGGCTGTCGACCAGACCCGCACCGCGCGGTCGATCCCGCAGGTGGCGAGCAGCTTTCCGTTCGGGCTGAGCGAGACATCGAGAATCCAACCATCGTGAGCGGCCTTGTTCGCCCAGCGCGGCGCGGCGGCCTCATCGACGAACGACCCGCACCGCAACTGTCCCCACGAATCGACCGAGTAGACGACGTCAGCGGCCGGGTCAACGGCCTGCGCCTCACCACGCTGCTTCGGCAGAGCGAGCGCCTGCACCCAGCCGCCATGCCCGGTGAGCGGCTTCAACTCCGGCATCTCGTCCACCGCCGCATCAAACCGCCGCACGAGACCATCGTGTCCCGCCGCGAGCAGATACCTGCCGCACGCCGTAAACCGCGCGGCATTCATCTGCCGGTCGAGCTTCAGTTGCCGGGCCTCTTTCGGCTCGAACCGAGTCTTGAGCGTTGCGAGATCATCGTTCATGGTTGGTTCCAATCTTCACACTTCAAACCGGGAACGCGGGAAAACTCAGCGGTGTTCGACGTGACGAGCGTGCATTCGTGGGCCAGGCAGATGGCTGCGATCAACAGGTCATTCGGGCCGATGACTTGGCCCTGCCGTTCGAGATCGTGACGAACGCGGGCGTAGTACTCGGCGGCGATGTCATCGAACGGGAGAGAATCGTAGGGATCGAGCGTCTCGTGGATTCGGTCTGTTCGGTCATTCGGCTTTGCATAACCAAGCGCACCGTGCAGTAGCTCGGCCTTGACGACGGAGCAGACACGAAGATCTGTCTCGTCGGTACGGTCAATTCGCGCCCCGAGAGTCGCGTTACGCCCTTTGAGGTACTGAATCCAAATGTTGGAATCGAGCAGCCAGGGCATCACCACTCCTCCCGCTTCTCAAACGGGAGCTGCACCGGGCGTTCAAGCGGCTCGTCCCGGAACGAGCCGTAAGTTCGCTCGAAGTAATCCGGTGGACGGCGTTTGCCGGAGCGGACGTGGCAGCGAGCCTTCGCCCTCACGAGAACTTCCTCCAGTTCACGTTCGAGAGCGCCTGCTTGCTCAGCGTTCAATTCTTTCAGCGTCAGTTCCAACTCTTCCAAGACGTTCGACATTTGTAGATTCCTTGTCACGGCGGGCGGTCTGACAGGGCGGGTCGAGGCGGGATGGCCGACAAATTCTGCGAAGGTCATCACCAAGGTTCCCGCTTTTCAAACGGCAACTGTTCGGGGCGTTCAAATTCCTCGCCCGCCAGGCAACCGGCGGTCCGCTCGAAATAACCTTCGGGCCATCCGTTGGCGTCGGTCTTCACGGGAGGAATGTCGGCCAATGCGAGCGCTTCGCGCACGATCCGTTCGAGTCTCCGGGCGACCTTCGCGTCTGCTCGCTTCAGCGCGGCATCCAAATCATCGACGACACTCGACATGGAACGTGCCTCCTCAAAGAACTTTCGATCTCATCGCAATTGTATGTGGACGACTTCAAGTCGTCTTCGCTGGTCACGCTAGCAGTTCCTTCACCACCGAGCAGCCGTCGTGGGCGATCGGGAGCGGCTGGCCGTGGTTGTCGTATTCGACCTTCTTGGAGTCGATGCCCAACGCGGCGAACCAGGTGTGGAACATGTGGCCGATGTCGCTGGCGTCGCCCTCGACGAACGTGCCCAGATCGTTGGTCTTGCCGACCACGGTCCCCTTCTTCAGGCCGCAGCCAGCGAGGGCGAGCGACCACGATTCGGGCCAGTGGTCGCGGCCGACGTGGCCGTTGATGCGCGGGGTGCGGCCGAACTCGGACATCGCGATGACGAGGACGTTGTCCAGCATGCCGCGCGTGTGCAGGTCTTCGATGATCGAGGCGAACGCCTGATCGAAGCGCGGCATCAGGCTTTGATGACCGAGGAAGTTGTCGCCGTGAGTGTCCCAGCCGTAGCTGGTCACCTTCACGAAGCGAACGCCCGCTTCGAGCATGTTCCTGGCCAGCAGCATGTGCCGGCCGAACTCGTGCGTGCCGTAGCGCTGGACGTCGGTGGGCGAAAGCTTCGTCGCATCGAACAGATCCTGTCGTTTCATCAGTGTCGCGGCCATGTCGTACACGGCGGCGTGAGCGTTCGAGTTCTCCTTGCGACGACGTTCGGCATAGCGCTTGTTCAGGCTGGCTCGCAGCGCGTTGCGGGCGAGGTCGTCCGCTTCGGTGATCGACTCGGGACGCAGCAGGTTTTCGGGAGGCTTGCCGTCACCGAAGGCCAGCGCGCCGAACTGCGGGCCGAGAAACCCGGCATCCTGATAGAAGAAGCCGCCGCTGCCCGGCTTGATCGAAACGTAAGGGGGCAGGCCACTCTTTCCCGATCCCATCAGCTTCGCGACGGCCGAACCGAAGAATGGATAGACGACGCCTCGATCTTTGGGATCGCCCCGCTGGATGCGCGGCACGCCGGCCGAGTGCGAGTTGTCCTGCGTACACATGTTCCGCACGAGGGCCAGGTGGTGCATGACCTTCGCGCTGCGCGGCATCAGTTCGCAGATTTGTACTCCGGGGAGTGACGTCTGGATCGGACGATACGGTCCGCCGAATTGAGTCCCCGGCTTGGGATCCCAGCTCTCGTACTGACTCATCCCGCCGTCGATCCAGATGAAGAGGACCTGCTTGTCCTTCGCGGCCAGTTGTTCGGCGACGACCGGACTGATGAGGCCACCGAGCCCACCGACAGCCAGCGCGCCGGAAGCGGTGGCCGTCGAACCGAGCCACTGTCGGCGGGAGACTTCGTGTTCCCAAGGCTTGCAGAGTCTGTTGCTCATCACGGTTGGTCACTCCTCAATGTGCCAGGGGTCTGTGGCGACAGGCGGCCCGCACAGTGTGTCCGACATGCGGGCAGCGGGCAAGGTGGAATCCGCCGCTTTCGAGGCGTGGCCGTGTGAGGCTCGACGGGCACATCGGGTGGAGGATTCGCAACGAGCGGCGGGTCGGTCTGTCGCAAATCGGCAGCCGGCGGGCTCACCAAAGATGGCCGTGGACGGGCGGACGTTGTGAAAGGGCGATGTCCCGGTCGATTTGAGGCGAAAGAGGTTCAAAGAATCTCAAGAAAATGATTTGCATGATTGCGATTCGGTTCTATGTTCCAGTCGGTTCATTTCGTGGACTGCAAAGTGACCAGAGTTTTCCCACTCGATGTGACTCCCTCACGTCAGCCACTTTTCTTCCACGCGGAGTTTGGCGTTCGTGTGTTGCGATCGCCGGGCTTCTCCACGATTCACTGGCTGAATCGGGGCAGTGAACTGGCGAACGTCGGCGACATTTCGCTGACGCCGCGGAATCTCTTGCGGTAGGGAGTCTTGAATCATGTCTGTGTCTGCTGTTCGTGTCCCCGTTTGTTTGGGAGTTGTCGGGTCGAAGACCTCGAATGCCTGGCGCTCCGCGTGGCGTGTTCTGCTCGCCGCCTTTCTGGCGATCTCCCTCAGTCCCGCGTGGGCCGAGACGCCGACCGATGTGAGCCGCGTGGAAGAGGATTGGGAATTGGTCGTTGGCGAGCCGAGTGTGGATGACACGTCACCGCAGATCATCTCCTTCATCTCGCCCACCGAGCGCATCGATGCCGAGTGTGCCGTGCTCGAGCTGAACCATTCGACACAGCCGGCCTATCTGGACGGCGGCGTGCAGTTTCAGCGCTGGTTCGGCGACTTCGAGCGCATCTGGCGCACGCCGCACACTCAGAACAGGCTGGCCACCCCGGGCGAGAAGGTCAAGTACACGATGGTGATGAAGATTGAAAACAGCGTGCTCACGTTCGGTGTCCGAAACGGAACATCGCAAACGTGGGGCACGTTTGGCGGAACGAGCGAACAGTGGAACAGCAGCGTGGCGTCGCCGTACGCCAATCTCGACGCCTACCGTCCGGCCATTTCGACGAAGTACTCACGAGTGGGCTACGCCCGCAACCGCGTCCAGAAGTTCTCGCTCAAGGAAGTGCGCTACTATCGGGGCAATGACCTGCTCCAGAAGGACACGGCCGAGAAAGTCGTCCACGAGACGCCGCCGGAGTCGGAATAGGAATGACACCCGCCCACATCCGATGACTCGCGCCGAAAATGGTCGAGTCGCAGACAGGGTCAATTCATCCCGTCGATCTCCGGTCTCACATCTCTTCTTGTCGTGACGAGGAACATTTCATGCAACGCAAAATGTCCAGTTTGGAATCTATTGGTCGGCTTCGGTGTCCGACGAACAAACGTTTTCAAACCAATCGCTCCCACCGCCGCGGAGGCGTGCTGGTGCTGGTGGCGATCACGATGGTGGCGTTGATGGCGATTGTGGCCTTCGCGGTTGACGTGGGGTACATCGCCAGGACGAAAGCCGAATTGCAAGCGGCCGCCGACGCGTCGGTCCTCGCCTCGGCGAGCGAGCTCGTCGACGGGCTCGGCGCCTCGCCGCTGAAATCACAGTCTCAAATGAAAACTGCCGCCATGGCGTCCGCCGTCGCGGTGGCTTTGAAGAATGGCAACGGCGATTTGTCGGAGACCTACGTCAATCCGTATCAGGATCTGAGGTTTGGCACGGCCACGTGGAATGCCACGGCGAAACGCTGGGACAAGACCTGGGGCACAACACCCGCCAACATCGTCGAAGTCGTCACGCATCGCGACTCGTCTGGATCCAGTCAGGGCAACCAGCCCTTGAAGTTGTTCTTCGCCCCCGTCATGGGCCACGCGACCGCCAACCTGTCGACGAATGCCGTCGCGGCCGTTCTGCCGGGAGCCGGGTTCAAGATTGCCTCTGGCAGCACGAACACGTTTGGTGCCCTGCCGATTGCCTGCGATGAGGACAGTTGGAACGCCCTGCTGGCCGGGACCGGATCCGACCTCTACAGCTACAATCCCAGCAATGGTGTCGTCAGCAACGGAAATGACGCTGTGAAAGAGTTGAACATCTATCCCGATCCAAACATGGATTTGCCAGCGGGCAATCGTGGCACCGTCGATCTGGGCAATCCCAACAACAGTGCCAACGACCTGAAACGGCAGATTCTGGACGGACTGAACGAGTCTGACCTGTCGTACTTCTCTGACAACACCATCCGCACCGACACCGGACCGGTGATCTTGAACGGCGACACCGGCATCAGTGCGGGCATCAAGGCCGACCTCGAAGCCATCAAGGGTCAGTCGAGACTGATGCCGATCTTCACGATTGTCGGCTCGCAGCAGCAGGCCACCAGCGGCAACATGTCGGGCCAGAAAGCCTCCGGCAACAACGTCTATTACCGCGTCGTGAAGTTCGTTGGCGTTCGGATCGTGTTCGTGGAACTGACGGGCAACAACAAACGGGTCATCATCCAACCGGCGACGTTCTCGCACTCGGCCGTCGTCCCCAGCAAGTCGGCCGTCGCCACCGACAGCTACTTCACCAAGCCGCATCTGATCGAGTAGGCAGTCACTGTCGGTATTGAGTCAGTCACGCCGTGCAGGGTTGGTTCGACCGGCCCCGCACGGCGTGCGCACTTAAGAGCCGTCATCCGTGTGGCTTTGCAGGCTGAAAGAGTTCACGTCATAGTCATTCGCTGTTCAGTCGAGTCTTCCAGGAAAGTGACATCACATGACAGACAACTCCCCGGTCAAAGTGCGGACATGCCACGACTGCGGCATCGAACTCAAACCGGTCAGGTTGCTGGATGCGACGCGGCTCGGCACCGGTGGGCACGGTGCGGTCCATGTCGATTTCAATTATGCCTCGCCGGACGCCAAGCCCAGCATTTGGACGGGCGTGGCGGTCGCAGGTGTCGTGCATGCAATGGCCTGTCCCCAGTGCGGACTGATTCAGTTGTACGTGGTTGAGAAACAGTAAAGGGCGAGCAGCACCCGACTCGGCCTCCGCCTTGAACATGGCTTCCCTTGCGTCGCGAGTGGCGGTTACACTCGGCATCGGTCAATTTCGATTCGTGGAGCCCATCATGCTCAACATTGTCGGACAACCGGTTGGTCAGCGCGGCGGACTCGGAAGGCGAGGCTTCCTGTCGGTCGGTGGTCTCGCGGTGGGCGGGCTGACGCTCACCGATCTGCTGCGGGCGCGGGAGGCTCATGCGGGTGAGAGCAAAAGCCCCCTCACCCTAGCCCTCTCCCCGCAAGGCCGGGGCGAGGGGACAAAGCGTCCGACGAGCGTGATCTTTTTCTATCAGTCGGGCGGTGCGTCGCATCTCGACACGCTCGACATGAAGCCGCAGGCGGTGCCCGAAGTGCGCGGGCCGTTCACGGCGATCGACACCACCGTGCCCGGCCTTTCCGTCTGTCACTTGATGCCTGGGCATGCGGCCATCGCCGACAAGTTCGCGGTGATTCGGTCGATCTCGCACCACCTGTCCGTTCACGACGACGCCACGCACTGGTTGCAGACGGGCTATCCGCTGCTCAACGCGCGACAGCAGGGTCAGCAGCATCCGGCGCAGGGTTCGATCGTGTCGGCATTGAAGGGGAGCAACGTCCCCGGCATGCCGGCTTACGTCTGCATCCCCGAGGACTACCGGAAGCATCTCGGTTTCTACGAGCACGCGGCGTTTCTCAGTTCGCGCCACAATGCCCTCGATGCGGGAGGCGACCCGAGTCTCGGCAACTACACCGCGCCGAGTTTCAGCCTTCCCGCCGACGTCACCATGCCGCGGCTGGAAAACCGGCGCGAGTTGCATCGGCATCTGGACCGGCTGGCGCGGCGAGTCGATGCGAGCCTCGAATACGGGGCGCTCGACGACGTGCAGCGGCAGGCGATGGAACTCACGACGGGATCGGCCGCGCGGCAGGCGTTCGATCTGACCGAGGAACCGACCGAGTTGCGGGACGCCTACGGCCGACATGCGTATGGTCAGTCGGCGCTGCTCGCGCGGCGACTCGTCGAACGGGGCGTGTCGTTCGTCACGATCAACCTGTACGAGAAGGACATCGACTGGTGGGACGATCACACCACGATTGAAAAGAACCTGCGCAAGCGACTCCCTCCCTACGATCAGGCGGTCTCGACCTTGATCCGCGACCTCGAACGACGCGGCCAGTTGGACAACGTGCTCGTCGCCTGCTTCGGTGAATTCGGACGCGGCCCGCGCATCGATGCCGGTGCCGGACGCAGCCACTGGCCCGCCGCGATGAGTGCGGTACTGGCGGGCGGTGGTATCAAGGCCGGCCAGATCATCGGCTCGACCGATTCGACCGGCTCCGCGCCGAAAGACCGCCCGCTCGGCCCGGGCGATCTGCTCGCCAGCATTTACCGCGTGCTGGGGATCGATCACGACAGCACGATCCGCGACCGCCAGAACCGCCCGATCCCGATCCTCGCCTCCGGCAAGCCGATCGCCGAGTTGTTCTGAAAGACCAGTTGCCACGGCTGTGCCAGCCGTGCTCGTTTCGCGACCCTGTCCTCGTTCACACGGCTCACAGAGGCGTGGCACGACTTTGATTCAATGGGCTGTGGTCCCGATTTGGGCGAGTGGACCGGGTGCGATGATCTCACCAGCGCCCTGTCGCGGTCGAGAAATCCGGCAGGGCTGAAACAACCGCGAGAGCCGTTGCCACGAATGGTCCGGTGGCGGCGAATCGGTCTTGTCAGTGACCCGGCCGTCTGCCAGACTTCGCCCCGTGTCGAGTGGTCACGTCGTGAAAGGGATGGTTGCCATGAAGGCGTTCGTCGCGGGATTCGTCTGTCTGGTTGCTCAAGCTGCGTTCGCACCATTGGCGTTCTCACAGGGGGTCGTCTGCCAGTTGCCTCCCGACGGGACGTGGGTCCGGTTTGAGGGAACCTACACCCAGACCGAGATCCGGCCCGATTCGACCGAGGGCAAGCTCGACATCGTGCCGTGGATTGAAAAGGTCTGGATCAAGTCGGTCGGCACCGAGATGGCCGACTATCAGGGCGAGATGACCGCGTGTCGCTGGATCGAAATCAAGATCGATCGCGGACGGGAAAAGGACGGCAACATCGACACCGGCCTGACCGGGTCCGAGATTTACAAGGTGCTCATCCCCGAGTCGGTGGTGATCGCGGACAACGTCGACAAGGCCGGTGTTCCGGTCAGCTTTCTGCCGCTGGTGAAGGGCTTCCGCAAGGTGGGCAAGGCCGACCCGAAGCCGCTGACCGAACCGGCTCTGCAACTTTATCCGCTGGGGATTCTCGTCGGTTACTACCGCGAGTTGAAGGTGGTCGGGGAGGACGTCGATCCCGAAGTCGGCATTGAGGCGGTCAAGAAGGCGAAGCAATTGCAGGGTCAGGTCTCGATCGAGCGGGCGTCGAGCCGGACCGTGCAGGAATCGACCCTGTGGAAGAGTGCCGACATGCCGTTTGGCGTCGCGCGGTGGAGTGCCAAGATCACGCGCGAGGTCAAGGACGCGCAGGAACCCCGCGACAACTTCAAGCCGGTCAGCGAAGTGACCATCGAAATGAAGGCCAAGGAAACCGGCACGGAAGGCCCGGAAGGCAAGAGCGAACTGATGGTGCCATAGCCCGGATGATTCATGGCCTCGTAGTTCCTCATCGTGAGTTGGGCTGAGTTCTTGCGAACTCAGCTACAGCCCCACGAGTAATCCGGGATAGCGGTCCAAAGTAGAAGCCTGACAACGCGAACACCCCGGCAACTCAGTCGTTGCCGGGGTGTTGTTGTTGGTGGTGAATTCGAGGCCGGACGCCGGAGTTCTCAACGCGGAGCGTCAACGTGCGAACTCACGCGCCGAACGTGGAAACGAGTCGGATTACAGATCGAGCTTGCTGCGGCGGTCGCGCCATTCGCTCTTGTAGTCCTTCAGGTATTTGTTGAGGAAGTCGACCATGTGCTTCTCAAACCCGAGGTTCTTGCCCAGCAGGTTGGTCCCCCCCAACGGCGTGTCGTACCGATGGATTACGATGTTTTCGTTTTCCTCTTTCTTCGGCGCCAGCAAATCATAAATCTTGTTGGCGGCGGTCAGGTCGGCCTTGTTCTTGGAACCGGCGGCCAGCATCACCGAGCGACCGAGGAATCGGACCGCGCCCAGCGACTTGGTGACATTGACTCCGGGAGCCGTCGCCTCGGGCGAAAGCAACACCAGCGCCTGCACGTCCTGACCGCGGGGCGTTTGCTGCGCGAGCGTCGGAGCATCGTCGTACGGCTTCTTGTCCCAATCGAGTTCCGTGTAGGCGATCGCGACGGGTGTGCTCATGTCGGCCGCGACGATTCCCAGCTTGTTCATGTTGAGCTGTTTCTTCTGATGTTCCTCGAACAGGAACTTCTTGACCGCCTCCATGTCTCCCGCGACCATCGCGGCATAATCCCTCGCCTTGGGGGAACCGGTGTCGCTCTTCTTGCCGGTGGCGGCGCCGCCCGATCCACCGGTGCTCTCACCATTGCCGCGCAGATCGACCGTGACCACGGCATAGTCGAACTTTTGGAGGGCCTCGGCGTGGCTCTTCCAGATCAGGCGATTGCCTCCCTTGCCGTGCAGCATCACCACGACGGCGGCATCCTGGCCGGCGGTCGACTTGAAGTACGTGATCTTGATTTCGGCCCCGTCTTTGGCAAGCAGCGACCGGTCCTCGCTGGTCGCCTTCTTGGCGGGAGCCTGACCGCGCGCGACCGATGAGCTGACCAACAGGGAACACACTGTCAGCACCAACAGCGATCGCGAGACTGCACGGCGCGGGTGGCAGGCCACGCCGAACGTCTTCGACAGATTCATGAGCGCAAACCACCGCATGGGATTCCTCCGGAGAACATCGTTCGGTGAAAGACTGTGGGGCGCGGCGATCATGCTGCGTGATCTCGCCGCTGATCGTTGACGCCATTCTCAACCGCAGTCAGTGTAGGAGCGGCAAAAACCTCGGTCAATCGGCCGGGTGAGAGATGCCCGATTCAGGCGAAGACTGTATCGATTCCGCGGATTGTTCCACTCGCCGGCCGCGAATCGCCGGCAGGAGACCCCTGATGAGCAAACGGCCACGCCCACCGGGACTGTTCGTGACGGGGACCGACACGGGGGTGGGAAAGACTCACGTGGCCTCGCTGATCGCACGGCAGCTCGGCGAGACGGGGGTGCGCGTCGGCGTTTACAAGCCCGTCTGTTCGGGAGCCATCCTCGACGCGAACGGCCGCGCGCGCTGGGACGACATCGACCGGCTGCGCGAGGCGGTGCGAGACGCCTGGCCGGACGGCGAACTCTCCGACGACGCGATCTGTCCGCAACGGTTCGTCGCCCCGCTGGCTCCTCCGTTGGCGGCGCGGGCCGAGGGACGCGCGGTCGATGCCGGGCAACTGCGCCGGGGGATCGACTGGTGGACCGCCCGCGCCGAGGTTTTGATCGTCGAGGGAGCGGGCGGGCTGCTGTCGCCGGTGAGCGACACCGAAACCGTGGCCGATGTGGCGCGCGACCTCGGCTATCCGCTGATCGTGGTGGCGCGCTGCGGACTCGGCACGATCAACCATTCGCTGTTGACGGTCGATGCGGCGCGGCGACGTGGCCTGGACGTGGCGGGCCTCGTGTTGAATCAGTCTCACGTCGGCGATGATTTCGCACTGTGGACCGACAACGCCGCCGAGATCGAGGCACGCTGCGGCGTGCCCGTGTTCGGTGTGGTTCCGTGGCAATCGGTCGACGGTTTGCAACGCGATGGTCGGACGGTCACAATCCGCTGGCGGACGCTGGCGGGGAAATGAATCGTGCCACAATATAAGAGGGTCATGGTATGGCGACGGAAGTCACGTGTGGGCAGTGTCATGGCCGGCTGCTGATTGAGACGCCGGGCGTGGTGGTGGCTTGCCCCCATTGTGGAGTCCATCTGTCGATCCCCGCTCTCGCGACCGATCCGGCAACTCCACCCGAACCACTTTTGGAGCGCGACACCGACATCGAAACTCCGCCGGCGCCGGGATCGTCCCCGACCCATCAGGCCGCTGACGATCCGGGCGACATCGAATTGAATCTGGAACCCGCCGCGTCGGTGGCGACAGCGCCGTCCCACGAACTCCCCGTCGATCCGCTCGATTCCGCCAGCGTGTTTGGCGGTGCCGATGAGCAGGATCGCGTCGCCGAGCCGGGCTGGCAAAGTGCCCCCAATCTGTTTCTCGGCCAGGGCGAATCGCCGCCGTCCATCGGTGCCGAGGGGATGGAGCCCTCCCCCGGGTTGTTCACGTCGCCGCTGATGGATCGCACCCCCGACCCCCCGCCCGACTCCATCAAGAACCAGGCGATGGCGATGTTCCCCGCATTTGGTGAGGCACCGCGAACGCCCGATCCGGCGTGGAACTTCGCGCCGGGCGAGGCGGCGACAGCGGCACCCCAGGACCTGTTTCTGTCCGCTTCCCAGCAGTTCACGCTCGGCGATCCGGCCGACGTTCCCGAGCAGCCGATGTTTTCGTCCGATTCGTCAGCGGGGTCTTCGAGCGATGCGGCACCGGCGGAGCCCCCCCCCGAAGCGGCACCGGCACGAACCATTGCACTGCCGGGAGAGGGGATCGAGGATCTCGCCCTTTCGTCCTCGCAACAGTTCAGTTTGGGTGCGGTCGCGGCCACCATCGCCGCGGTCGATACCGGTGCGCCCGGTTCGATCGGTCTTGGTGAGGCTCCGTCCGGTTCCACGCCGCTCGCGGCGCCGATCATTCCCGAAACGGTGCCCGCTCCTGCGGGAGATGCGGCCGCCGCGCAACAAAAAATGCTCGTGCTGTTGCTGCTCATCGTCGGCAGTTACGCCAGCGCGGTCACGATCGTGATGATCTACCTCCTGGCGGTGGGACGGACCCACCAGTTGGAGAGCCTTCCCGATCTGAAGCCCCCCATGAAGAATGGGGAAGTCGTCGTCACGGGTTATATTTCGCCCGTGAACGACCTCCCGCCGGGGCACGTCCTGAAGCTCGGTCAATCGCAGCGGTTTGGCAGCGTGAAAGTGACACCCGTCAAGGTGACGCGTGGCACGGTCAAGTTCCAACCCAACTCCGGCACGAGCGTCCTCGAACTCACCGACACGGAGCCGCTGTTGAAATTGTGGTTGAAGTTCGAGAACGTCTCGCAGGATCAGACCTTCTCGCCGCTCGATGAGTTGCTGGTCTTCAAACGCTCGAAAGACAAGCGGAGCATCAAGGTCAGCGCCCACAACTTTCTCGCGGCGGCCGAGAATCGCAAACAGGCCAAGTCGATCTTCCGTGTCTACGACCTCCCGCTCGACCTCGATTTCGCCATGACCGGCCAGAAGCTGAATACGAAACTGCCACCCGGTGAGACGTGGCAAACCTTCATCCCCTCCGAAGAAGCGGCCGCCGAATTGAAGGGCGATCTCGTCTGGAGGGTCCATATCCGCAAGGGCTATCATCCGCAGTCGCTGCGCGGCGTGACCACTCTGATCGACGTGCAGTTCAACAACCAGGAAATTTCCAACGAGAGCTAGCCGGCGTGCGAACGATTGGCGCGCCTTCCACCCCGTCGATCCCACAGGAGCCTGTCCGATGTCAGATCTTTCACGGCGCGAATTTCTGGGTCAGGCGGCCGGCACGGTGGCTGCCGCAGCGGTCACGAGCGGCATCGCGTCGGGAGCGAGCAGCGCGGACAAGCTGACTGTCGCACTGATCGGTTGCGGCGGAATGGGTGGCTACCATCTGAAGCTGCTGGCGGAGCGGAAGGACGCTCACATCGCCTACCTCTGCGACGTCGATGCCGACCGATTGGCGGCAGCCGTCAAAACAGTTGAGGCGGCTGGCAAACCGGCTCCCAAACCGGTGAAGGACCTCCGCACGATCCTGGACGACAAGTCGGTCGATGCCGTGTGGCTGCCGATGCCAGATCACTGGCATGCGCCCGCGACGATCCTCGCCTGCGCGGCGGGCAAGCACGTGTATGTGGAGAAGCCCTGCTCGCACAACCTGCGCGAAGGCCGCTTGATGTTGGAGGCGGCGCGCAAACACAACCGCGTCGTCCAGGTGGGGACTCAAAGCCGCAGCACGCCCCACGTCCAACGGGCCATGCAACTGCTGCGCGACGGTGCCATCGGTGATGTCCTCGTCGCCAAGGCTTGGAACAGCCAGCTTCGCGGCAACATTGGACACAAGCAGCCGACACCTCCTCCGGCGCAGCTCGACTACGATCTGTGGACCGGTCCCGCGCCGATGCGGCCCTATCAATCGAACCTGCTGCCGGGTGTCTGGCGGTTCTGGTACGACTTCGGGGTGGGTGACATCGGCAACGACGGCGTTCACGACATCGACATCGCGCGCTGGGGACTCGGCGTCGATACGCAGCCTTCGACAATCGCGGCTCTCGGCAGCAAGTTCTTCTTCGACGATGACCAGCAGTTCGCCGACACGATGTACTGCGTGTTCGAGTACCCCGGCAACGGCCAGGTCGGACAGAAGCGTCAACTGATTTACGAGCAGCGCGACTGGTCGCCCTACGTGCAGG
The DNA here is from genome assembly GCA_031412755.1 of Schlesneria sp. Lineage (GTDB taxonomy): Bacteria > Planctomycetota > Planctomycetia > Planctomycetales > Planctomycetaceae > Schlesneria. Next base: position 41,773 of record JANODP010000374.1, read on the forward strand.
AAGGCTATGAAAACGGCAACGCCTTCTACGGCACGAAAGGGATGTTGATCCTCGGCAAGGGGAGCGGCTTTCACCTCTACGCGGCCAGGAACAAGCTGGTCGAGAAGATGGAGGGATCGCCGAACCTTCCCGCGCATCACCAGAACTTCATCGACTGCATCCGCTCGGGTCAGCGTCCGAACGCCGACATCGCCGAGGGACATCTCTCCGCATCGCTGGCTCATCTCGGCAACATCGCCTGCCGAGTCGGACGGACCTTGCGACTCGATCCCTCGACCGAACGCATCGCCGACGACCCCCAGGCCGATGCCCTGCTCAAGCGGTCGTACCGCGCCGACCATTGGGCCGTGCCAGCCGGTGCGTGATGCCTGTTCGCCACATCACGGGGTGACAGCAAAGTCTTCCGATCCGAACGAGTCGCTGCGGCCGAGCCTGTTGCCAAACGGCAACGTGTTCGGTGATGCGTGGCCTCTTCGATTCATGCCGCTTCAATCGGTGCCATTTTGTGCATTGTGAAGCCGGGCCGGAGGGACTTGTCCGATTCCGTGATGTCGGTGGACCAACGCCTCTTTCCGGCTTTTGCCGCGAATGCAATGACGTCGCTTTTTTACCGCGCGGCATTGTTGAATTTTGTGGATTTCTCTCAAGCGAACGGTCCCCCCGCGCTTTACTATTGGCTCACCGCTTCCGGTCGAAGGGGAGCTAGTCGAATCGTGCCGTGAATCCGATTCTGTCCGTTGTGACGAACCGGTTCCTCGCGGACGCGGCGCGATGAACGATGGCAATCCGTTCGCGAGGCATGGAAACAACAGTCACTTGAGGGGAGTCGAATCATGAAAAAAACGATGATCGGGATGCTGACCGCGCTGGCGATGTTCGCCGCAACGTCGCCCGGATCGGTCGAGGCGGGCCGCTACTGCGGAGCCGCGAGTTACAACTGCTGTCCGACGGCCGCCTGCCAACCGGCGGCGTGTTACACGACGTGCCGTGTCGAGCGACAGCAGTGCGAACGCACGGTCTACAGTTATGTGCAGGAACCGCAGCAGTACATGGTGTGTCGCACCGTGTACGACACGAACTACGAGGACGTGGCGCAGACCTGCCAGCGCACCGTGCGGGAAACGGCCTATCGCGAAGAGTCGTATCAGGTCGCACGACAGGTGATCGAGACATCCGATCGCGAAGAGCAGTACACCGTGATGCGGCCCGTCACCGAAACGCTCTACCGCGATCACTGCTACACCGTGCAGAAACCGGTCTGGGAGGAATCGACTCGCGAAGTCCGCCGCTGCGTGCAGCGACCGGTCACCGAAACGATCGAACGCGAATGCCGTCGCACGGTCGTCCGCACGGTCAGCGAGACGATCAATCAGGAGCGGTGCTACACCGTCATGCGACCGGTCACCACGTACCGCACCGTCCGCAGGGACTGCGGTCGCTGGACGTGGCAGCGCGCCTGGAATCCGAGCTTCTGCTTCCCCGGATGCGTGACGGACGAGTGCGGCAACTCACAGCTTGCAATGGTCCCGCGCGGCTTCTACACGGTTCGTCCGCAATGGTGTCCGAACATCGTGGAAAGCCAGGTCGCCTGTACGACCTATCAACCCCAGGTCTGCCGCCAGACCGTGCCGGTCACCGTCTGCCGCCAAGTGCCCGAGACGATCGTGACCAAGGTTCCCGTGCAAGTCTGCCGGATGGTCTCGGAGCAGGTTGTCGAGCAGATCCCGGTGCGGACCTGCCGCATGGTCTGCGAACAGGTCACACAGCGCATCCCGTATCAGGTCTGTCGTCAGGTGGCCGAGCAATGCACCCGCCGCGTGCCGGTGCAGACATGTCGCACCGTGATGGAAACCAAGACCTGCCGCGTGCCGTACACGGTCTGCCGCCAGGAGCCCTACACGGTGACGCACCGCGTGGCGAAATGTGTCGCCCGCGAGGAACAGGTTCCCTGCACCCGCATGGTGACGAAGTGCGTGCCGCGTGTGGAGACGTATGAAGTCTGCAAGCTGGTCCCGCAGACGGTTTGCCCCGCATCGCCCTGTTCGGTGGGATGCTCGACGGGCGCCTGTGCGAGCGGTGGCTGTGCCTCGGGGAATTGCGGAGTGCCTCAGGCCGCTCCGCCCGCCGGTGTCTCGCCCACTCCGATTCCCGAGACCGCTCCGCTGACCAGGACCAGGACTCCCGTTTCGCGTGGCGCTGCGACGTGATCGACTGATTGATGCTCTCTCTGTCTGTACCAGGAACGGGACGCTTCCCTCGCGGAAGCGTCCCGTTTCTCATTTACGATGCCACGCGCCCGTCGCGAATGCGGATCACACAGTCGCCCGGTTGGATGTGCTCCTGTTCGTGGGTCACGATGACGACGGTGGAGCCTTGTTCGCGGCAAAGCACTCGCAATGCCGTCAGGATCGCGGCGCTGTTCTCACTGTCCAGCTCGCCCGTCGGTTCGTCGGCCAGGACGAGTTTGGGTCGCTTGAGCAGCGCGCGGGCGATCGCGACCCGCTGCTGCTCGCCACCCGAAAGTTGATTCGGTCGATGAGACCAGCGGTCGCCCAGGCCGAGCCGTTCGAGCAGGCTCATCGCTTCGGCCCGCTGCGCGGCAGAGACGCCGCGCGGCAGAAACGGAGCCAGCACGTTGTCGATGGCCGACAGGTTCGACAACAGGTTGAAGCTCTGAAAGATGAACCCGGCCTCTTCCCGGCGAAACCGATCCCGCTCGCGAGTCGTCATCGTGCCGAGCTGCCGACCGTTCACTTCGATCACCCCGCTCGACGGCTCATCGAGCGCACCGAGCAGGTAGAGCAGCGTGCTCTTGCCGCTCCCCGACGGGCCGAGGATGAACGCAAACGAGCCGGCCGGAATCTGGCAGGTCACACCCCGCAGGGCGTGAACCTCCAACGACCCGCGTCGGTGGACCTTGGTCACATCTCGGACGTCAATCATGAAGGGGCTTTCTGTGTGTGATGATTCAAGGGGCCTGGAACGCGCCCGGCGTCAAATCCGAAACCAAACTCAAATCTCAAACGGGTCACTCCCCGCCGGATTCGTCACCGCCGGATTTGAAACCGGGGAGTTTCGCGTTTGGCATTGGTTTCGGATTTTGGATTCGAGATTTGGAGTTTCCCTGCCGAACCTCATCTTGGTCGATTTCGTATCGACGATTGTGGTCCTGCCGGTTTGATTCGTCGACCATGCGGTTTCCAGGAAGAGAACGAAGAATGCCTCCCCTGTTGGTTCGTCGAGTTTCGTGGCTGGTGGTGCTGTGCGGCGCGGTGTCGGTGGGATCGCTGGCCGGGACCGTTCGTGCGGACGACAGCGAGACCCGCAGACGCGTCTCGGCCGAGGTCGAGGCTCCGATACCCGCCGAGAGCCAGGAAGAAGCGGGAAGTCCCGCACTGCAGGCCGTGGGGGCTCTCGGCATCGGACAAATCCAGAGCACACTGGGACTGATTGGTGTCACGGCGGACGCCTTCGCCAAGGAAGTCTACGACGCCAAAAAGGTGGAGGGCCTGATGGCCAGCACGATCGTCAGCCTCGACAACTCGAAGAAGCAGCTTCGCAAGTTACAGGATACGAAACTGAACGACGATGATGCGGATTTCATCGACCGGATGATCGGCGCCTACAACGCCCTGGAACGGGAAGCCAAAGCCCTCGCGGTTTTTGCCAGGTCCAGAAAGTCCACCGACGCCGCGGCCTTTGCCAAAGCGCGAAAAGCGGCGATCGAAAAAATTGACCAGTTGACACCGAGCGACGATGTCACCGCCGTGGCGGATCCGCCAGTCGAACCGCCAGTTGAGCCGTGATGGAACGGTCGTTGTTCGCGTCGCTTCCCCCCCGCAAGATTCCGCACCCCGGCTGCCAATCAGCAGTCGGGGTGCTTTCCATTGGTGGCTTCAACTAGCCCGACGCGCGAGCGAG
>JANODP010000375.1:0-4823 GCA_031412755.1 Schlesneria sp.
GCCGCCGTTCACCAAGCACGCGGCATCGGATCTGCGGTTCTGTATTCAGGATCCAGATGGCAGAGCGACGATTTGGGCGGGAACTGCAAATTCTTACGGAGCACATTGGCCATGGAGCGGGTCGTTGGACTATGCCCGAGAAAAACCATCGCGGAAATTGGCTATTAAGGAGCTGGACATTGATGGAGATGGGATTGCGGAAGGAATCCGTTCGAAGTGGTATCGAGCCGACGAATGCATCTCGACCGTATCGCCTTGGGTAGGAAATGAGCAGATCTGGGAGTTACCCCCCGAGGTGCATTTGACAGATCAGCGTGGCCAACGGGAAGCACTGCAATTCATCGACATTAATGACGATGGGCGGCTGGATGTCGTCCTGTCGAATCCCAAGCGTTACGGTGTCTGGCTCTTTAAATCGCCCAAAACAGGCTGGTCTATCGAACTTCTCAACATCAAGCGCGCCGACAAGAAGGCGTCAGATCTCGAACTTCCGCCGATCGTGCGTGAGGACGGTTCGGACAACGGGTTCTTCGTGAGGGATCGGCATCTCTGCTGGATCAACGAGGACACCGATGGCCTGCCCGATTTCATCCTGCGGGTGGCGTTCGACAAGTTGCTCGGGGATCGGCTGCCGGACGCGAAATCGCCCGAGGCGGCGAAGCAGTCGATGCGCGTCGCCCCCGGTTATCGGGTGGACCTCGTCGCGCACGAGCCGCTGACGATGGACCCGGTCGCCTTCGATTGGGGACCGGACGGCAAACTGTGGGTCGCCGAGATGGCCGACTATCCGAGAGGTATCCCCGACGATGAACCCGATCCGGCACTCAACGCCGATTCGCGTCGCGCAGCGACCGCGGTCCCCTCGCCCCCGTCTTCGGGGGAGAGGGCTAGGGTGAGGGGGCAGAGTGGCGTGAAGACTTCCGATCCCGATGCGGCCTCTTCAAATTCGCCTGTGAAGAATGGCAAACCTGACTCGACACTCAGCCCCCCTCACCCTAACCCTCTCCCCCCCAAGGCGGGGGGCGAGGGGACCGGAGAAGCGAAGACCAAACGCGCGGGACGCATTCGCTACCTCGAAGACACCGATGGTGATGGCCAGTACGACAAGACGACGCTGTTCCTGGAGGGCGTGCCGTTTCCGAATGGCGTGATCTCGTGGAAGAAGGGTGTTCTTGTGTCGGCCGCGCCGGATGTCTTCTATGCCGAGGACACCGACGGTGATGGCAAGGCTGACAAACGGGAAGTTCTCTTCACGGGCTTTGCGGAAGGGAACCAGCAGCATCGCGCGAACGGGTTCACGCGCGGGTTGGACAACTGGCTGTACTTGGCGAACGGAGACAGCGGCGGTGCGGTGAAATCAATGAAGACGGGTACCGCAACCGACATTCGAGGTCGCGACATTCGCCTTCGGCCGGACACGGGTGAGATCGAAGCGGTCACCGGACAAACTCAGTTCGGGCGGAATCGCGATGACTGGGGCAACTGGTTCGGCAACAACAACAGCCGGCCGATGTACCACTACGTCCTCGACGATCACTATCTCCGCCGCAACCCGCACCTCGCCGCTCCCAATCCGCAGAAGGATGTCTCAGTCGCACCGGGAGCCGCGCCGGTCTTTCCGACGAGCCGGACGCTCACGCGGTTCAACGACTTCCACACGGCGAACCGCTTCACGTCGGCCTGTTCGTCGATGGTGTATCGGGATGAGTTGTTGAAGGGAGTGGGCAATGGGCAGTGGGCAGTGGCAGAGACTAGCCCGCCGCTTCCCGACTCCCCACTGCCTACTGCCAACTCACCCTCTTTCGTCTTCATTAGCGAACCGGTTCACAATCTGGTTCATCGCGAAATCATGCGGCCTGACGGAATCAGCTTCACCAGCCAGCGGGCGGTGGGCGAGGAGCAGTCCGAGTTCCTGTCCTCGACCGACAACTGGTTTCGGCCGACTCAGTTGAAGACCGGGCCGGACGGAGCGCTGTACGTGGCCGACATGTATCGCCTCGTCATCGAGCATCCGCAGTGGATTCCGATCGAGTGGCAGAAGAAGCTCGACCTGCGGGCCGGTCACGACAAGGGCCGCCTCTGGCGAGTCGCTCCGGTGGGAACGAAGCTTCGTGCGGTGCCGCGTCTCGACAAGCTGACGACCGCCGAACTGGTCGCGGCCCTCGACAGCCCGAACGGTTGGCAGCGCGATCTCGTCCAGCAGTTGTTGATCGACCGAGCCGATCCGGCGGCGGTGCCGTTGCTGAGGGCGATGGTTCTGAAAGCTAGCGTGAGCGTGTCATCGTCCTCGCGTCGCGCAGCGACCGTGGTCCCCTCGCCCCCGTCTTCGGGGGAGAGGGTTAGGGTGAGGGGGCCGAGCGGTGAAGTGACTCCCAATTCCAAAACAGACTCTTCAAAGGTGCCTGATGAAAATGGCAAGCCTGCATCTGCGATCAGCCCCCCTCACCCTAACCCTCTCCCCCCCAAGGCGGGGGGCGAGGGGACAGGAGAAGGCGAAGCGAAAAGATCATCAGCACTCGCGCGGCTGCATGCCCTTTGCACGCTGTCAGCTTTGAACGACGGCCTCACAGTGTCGGTCATCGTTGCCGGCTTGAACGATCCTCACGCCGGAGTTCGCCGGCATGCGGTGCGGTTGTGTGAACTGACGGGGATTCCCCAGGGAGACTTGATCGCGCCGCTGGCCAAGCTGGTCGACGACACCGATCCGCTGGTTCGGCTGCAACTGACCTACACGCTGGGTGAGATCAAGCACACGCGCGCCGATGAGTTGCTCGGGCGGATGGCGGTGAAGGCGAACGGCGATCCGATGCTGATGGCGGCCGTGCTCAGTTCGCTCAACGCCGACAATCTCACCGCGGTGTTGGCCGAGGCGACGATGGCCGCGTCGGACCAGACGGGCTTGTTGCAACAACTGCTGTCACAGGCGGCGGCCTTCAAGAACGATGCGGCGGTGGTGTCGATCCTCACGCGGGCCACCGAGCCAGCACCCGACGGGACGTTTGCCCGCTGGCAGTTCTCGGCGTTCGAGCAGTATGCGATTGCGGTCGTGCGGCATGGGTCGGCATTTCATCCGCTCATCAATGCCGACGCGACGCGGCTGCCGAAGCGGTTCGAAGTTTTGAGTGCCGCGGCGCGGAAGATGGCTCAGTCGGCGGAGGTTCCCCTCGCGGATCGCGTGGCGGCGGTCAGAATTCTCGGGCCGTCCAATGACACGCCGCAGGATTTGGCGTTGCTCGTCGAACTGCTCGCGCCGCAACAGCCGCCCGAGTTGCAGTCGGCCGCGCTGACGTCGCTCGCTCGGTCGAAGTTGCCCGAGATCGCGCAGCGTCTGCTGGCTGGCTACCGCTCGTTCGCGCCGAGCCTGCGCACACAGGTCAGCGAGTCGCTGCTCAGTCGCGAAACGTGGCGGGATGAACTGCTGGCAGCTCTCGAAACGAAGCAACTCGCGCCGACGGACCTCGACGCGACGAGTCGTCAGCGGTTGCTCGATCACAAGTCGAAGGCTGTGCGCGAGCGGGCGGCCAAACTGCTGGCGGTCGATCTCAACACCGACCGGGCCAAGCTGGTGGCCGAGTACCTGCCGACCGTGCGCGCGGGGGGAGACGTGCAGCACGGCAGCCAGTTGTTTGCGAAGCGGTGCGCGCAGTGCCACAAGCTCGGCAACGTGGGGCATGTCGTCGGGCCGGATTTGGCATCGCTGACCGACAAGTCGCCGGAAGCGATGCTCACGGCGATCCTCGATCCGAACCGGGCGGTCGAAACCAAATTCCTGACCTTCGCGGCGGTCACGAAATCGGGCGTCACGCACACTGGAATCCTGGCGTCGGAAACGGCGAGCAGCCTCACGCTGCGCGCCGCTGAAGCGAAGGAAACGACGTTGCTGCGCAACGAACTCGACGAGTTGCAGAGCAGCACGAAGTCGCTCATGCCCGAGGGCCTCGAACGGGAAGTCAGTCCGGCGGACGCGGCGGCCTTGATCGCCTACATCCGCAACAACGTGCCGCTTCCCGCGCGAAAGACGTTCCCCGGCAACGAACCGATTGTCGTAAAAGCCAACCCCGACGGTTCGATCACGCTCACGCCGTTCACCGCCGAAATCTACGGTCCCACGATCGTGATCGAAGCGCAGCACAAGAACCTCGGTTGGTGGAGCAGTGTCGACGACACGGTCACCTGGACGGTCAACGTCCCGCGCGCGGGCCTCTACGCCGTCTCCTGGATCTGGGCGTGCGATGCATCTGCCGCCGGCAACACCTGCGTCATCGAGGCCGCCGGAAAGTCGATCCGCCACAAAGTTCCCGCGACATCAAGCTGGGGCGAGTACAAAACGGCCGACCTCGGCGAACTCGAACTGCCGGCGGGCGAGGTGCGGCTCACCGCCAAACCCGCCTCGCGCCCGCTCCCCGCGCTGGCGGACGTGAAGTCTGTGACGCTGACGCCTCAGCCAAAGTAGCCTTCATCGCTCCGCGTGAAGGAAGCCGACTGCGGGTTGACCACGGATTGCCCAACAGCAGCCCAATTCGCGCACGGCTGTCTTCACGCGGAGCGATGAAGGCTACTTGAAGCGGCGGCAACGGCACGCCGACCGGCAGTTTCGGCCGCTTCGCGATTGGGATTCCCTCGATTCGCGGTCGTTCAGTCGCTTCCAAGGCTCGGCTGATGGTTGATGTTCTCGACCCAATACCAGGAGAGAGATAAAGTTCCTCGTTGATGACACGTCTTCGGTTTCTCTTAGGAACTTGTTCGCGATAACTTCCCGGTGTGTGTGGCTGGGGTCGAGTCTTCGAGCCCCCAGTTCTGCTGACAACTCGCTGGGGGCTCGA
>JANODP010000376.1:0-7585 GCA_031412755.1 Schlesneria sp.
CCCGGGCCGCAAAAGACCTCGGCCCAGGTCCGTTCCAGCCAGGCCAGATCCTCCATGAAGTCAAAGACCGGTTCCCGTTCCCCCACCGCGGCGTCCCGGTCTGGACGATGTTCACGGATGAACAGGGGGAAGTCCGCTCCCAAATCGTGCAACGTGTACGAAGTCGGTGGACGAGCCTTCAAATACTCGCGCGCGAAGTCGTCGAACAGCTCGGAACCAAACGCACGGGCCAACGCGGGGAACTCCGCCTGCATGCACTGCAGCAGTCGCAGTTCGTAGCCGTGTTGATAGATGGCCAGTCGATGGAATGCGCTGAGTCCCTGCTCGGCAGCAATCCAGGACGTCGGGTCCACTGCCCCGCCCTGAACGGCACTGAGCATTGTCATTTGGCTTTGTCGCAAATCGTCAGTCTTCATCGGATGCCTGCGAAGCTGGTTCGGTCCTGGGGCTGTGGAATCTCGCCCACATCCACCAGGAAGTCGACGGGGTTGGAGACGCGGCCGTCATCCCGCCAACTGTCAACCTCGGTGGCCAGGTTCTCCACACCCGCGATGGCGGCCCTGGCCTTGAGTACTTCGTTGTGGAGCTCGTCAAACGGTGGGATGTTGGAGTCCCATTCCAACAGGGTCGAGACCCCGCCGCAGAGGCTGTGGGCGAGTCGATACAAATCCCAGACTTCGTCGCGAATCTGGCGGTCATGCGTGTCCACACAATGACTGCCCCGGTCGGTATGACCGGCGAGGTGCATCTGGACGACACGATCGTGGGGCAGGCTCCGGATGTATTCGACGGGATCGAAGCCATGGTTGCGGCTGGAGACATAGACATTGTTGACGTCCAGCAAGAGCCGGCAACCGCTCTCGGCCGAGAGCCGCGACAGGAACTCCCATTCCGTCAGGGTCGACTCGCGAAACTCCAGATAGGTGCTGGGATTTTCGAGGACCAGCGTGCGCTCGAGGATGTCCTGGACCTGGCGGACTCGCGCCACCGTGTGAGCCAGGCTCGCTTCGGTCAGGGGCATCGGCAACAGGTCGTGCGAGTTGTGCCCCCCCACGCAGGTCCAGCAGAGGTGGTCCGAAACCCACCGGGCCTTCGTCTCATCGGCCAGCCGTTTGAGCCGCGACAGATACTCGCGGTTCAAGGGATCGGTGCTGCCGATGGAGAGCGAGACCCCGTGCAGCACCACCGGATAACGTTCGGCGACCTGGGCCAGCACGCGCCGGGACCAGCCCCGATCGTCCATGAAGTTTTCGCTGATCGCCTCGAACCAGTCGACGCGCGGCCACTGTTGCAGGATATGGCGAAAGTGAACGTGGCGCAGACCAACGCCCAAGCCCAGATTCGGCATCGCCGGGCTCGAACGTCGGTCTGCGTCGGGCGCATCTGCGAATGGTGAAACGGACATCTACGTGTGCGCGTTGTCGGTGTAGGCCAGGGTTTGACGCAGCGGTGTCGGGCCGCCTCCGTTGACCGTCCCCGCCTCGACATCCGCCTGAATCTGTTGGACCTTGGCAGCCGGGAGATTGAGGTTGGGGACCACCTGCTTGAGGAACAGCCAGCGAGCACGATCCCACACACTGGAGCCCAGGGGGATCGGCCCCGCAGTTCCGTTCGGATTATCTTTGGAATAGTTGGTTCCGGTGACCGTCACTCCGCTGTAGGGATTGGTGAACAACTGTGTGGCCGGGATGGGCACGCCGCAACCACCCGTGCCGGCCGCGTTGTCTTTCGCGAATTGGCCGCCATCCAGAGTGTCGTAATTGCCATTGGGGAACAGGTTGGGCGGTGACGTTGCCAGGTACTTTTGGTTCTGGTCCTGGACGCCGGGGAAACTGCAACCGGCCTGGTTATGGCAACTGTTCTGGTTTTGGCAGACATGGAAGTCGGCATAGGCACATTCGCACATGCCGGCGCAGTCGTGAGATTCACCGAAAATGGAAGGGGCGGACTGACAAGAGTTGAGCCCCTGGCAGGCGTGTGTCTTGCTGAGATTCTCCGGCGGGATCGCGGACTTCGACGTGTATGCGAACGTGGGCGGGGTCGCACCGTTACCAGCCACCCAGATTTGGGTGATCTTGCCACCGAGGCCCTTCATGCCGCCCATTCCGAACAGGGCGCCGCCCGCGTACGTGGTCTGGATCGCCCGCAGCAATCCCGAGTACCCATAGGTGACAATGTCCTGCAAACTCGTGCCGAGTTCCGCGCTCGTGAAGGCGGCGCAGCGATCTTTGGCCGCCTGTTCATCACCGTTCACGACCAGATCCTGCCATGTCAGCGGGTTGGTCTTCCACGTTTGCACCTTGCCCGAGGCAAGCAACTTCTGGCAGTTTTCAAACCGCTGGTAGTGACTGTACGCGGCCCAGTGACTCCGCACCGCGGCATCGTTTTTCGCCTCGTCCGGCGACTCCCACTCCGCCTCGTCTTGCGTGATCGTGGCCGTCTCGTCGTCTCGAAAGATGGGAGGGACCGCACCGGCGGCATCGGCCCCTTCGCCCTCAATGACGATGGCGTCGATCATCAGGTTGGCGATCCCGCGCGCTTCCGTGGAATCCAATCCACCGGGCAGAGTCGCCCAGTTGGTCCCCGCGACGATCGTGATGCCGGTGTTTTTCTCGACGACCGCCTGCGTCGTGAGGTATTCGCCGCCGTAGACGTTGACTTGAGTGGAGGGTGCATACAGCGTGTCAAAGAGGTAGGTGCCGTCGTCGTACTTCAGGTTGATGTAATAACGGATGCCTTCATAGAGATGGCCGATCGTGCCGAAGGCCGTGGGCATCGTCGCGAAGGGAGGCTGCGGACCCGGTGTCGGGTCATCCCAGTCCGGGGTCTCAATCAGCTTGAAGAGGTCGAGCGCGTCTTGATTGAACTCGCGCAGGGCGACGGTCGCCCCCGTGATGGGACCGACGCACGGCAGTGAGTTGGGGTTGGAGGTATAGTCCGGCGCGATGGTGCTCACGTCGTCGATCTTCAAACCGACCGCCTGGCCCAGGTTCCAGGCGAGTTGCATGTGCAGCATTTCTTCGATGAACACGCTGAAGACTTCGTTGTAGGCGCGTTGGGTGGCCTGCTCGGGTGTCAGGCCGGCGATGTCTTCGATGTTGCTGCTTTTGACGGGCGCCGGCTTGCGCCCGGGCCACTTCAAGGTGGGGCCGGTCGATTCATACACCCCGCGAATCGAGTACAGCGCGGTGCCGTACAGCGGAATGGTGAACAGTTCCACGCCGATGGCACCCGTGATCAACTGATGCAACATCGCGGTGTCGTGAGCAAGCTGTGCTGAATCCGGCATTTCAATTCCTTCAGTAGAGAACAGGATCTGCCCGAGAAATGACGAGGGGCCGGGATGCTATCCCAGGCGATATTCGGAGACAAGCATCGACCCTGCACCGCCGCACACGGGGCGAACTAACGCAAACGGGTCCGGTGGGTTAGTCTGCCGGTGTGACGATCCACGTGACGGAAAGGCCAGTCAACGGGAGCGAGGAGCGATGTCTATTTCGGGAAGCGTGTTGGCCGCGTTGGGGAGCGGGTTGGCGAAGTGGTTGGCCAAGCGCTATCTCGGTGATTTAAATGCGGAACTGGTGGGCGGGCTGATCGACTTCGGCCGCGAGAAGATTCCCGACCTGATCGAGCGTCGGAGCGCGGCGCGGCACTTTGAGCGGTATGCCGATGAGATTCTGAAGAAGCTGCTGGAGTCGCTCGCAGCGCGCCGCAAGCAGCATCCCGCACTCGACGACGACGCCGTCTGCCGCGAGTTGATCGAGACGATCAACGGCCGGATCACCGAGCATTTCCTGTTGGCGAAGGATCTCGACCCGCGCATCATCGCCGCCGATCTGCGCCAGCAGCGACCGTTGCCGGTAGAACGGCTGCCGGAGTTGGAGACCCGCGTCTACGAACAGGTGCTGGACGAGACCGTCCGGTACATCATCGAAGTGGCGTCGCTCCTGCCGCGCTTCGACGCCATCGTCGCCTCCGAGAGCCTGACGCGGCTGAGCAACCTCGGCCAGGATGTGACCGACGTGCTGAACACGGTCCGCCGGTTGGAAGTTCGCGTGACGGAATCGACGGTCGAGGGCCAGGAGGCTCGCTGGGAGGCGGACTATCGCGCCGCCGTGATCCGCCACCTCGACCGCGTCGAACTCTTCGGAGCCGACATCCCGCCCGAAGCCCAACGTAATCTGTTGACCGAGGCGTTCGTGTCGCTCAACGTCGAACGACCGGATCGAGACGCGCACGTCGCGAGGAGTGACGGCGAAGGAGGAGAACAGGTCCGCCGGGTGACGTCCGGCCTGTTGACCTGCCAGGAGTTGTTTGACGGTTTGGACGCGGACTCGCGGCGAGTGATCATTCGGGGCAGTGCGGGAAGTGGCAAGACGACGCTGCTCCGTTGGGCGGCGATCCAGGCGGCGAACGCGGCTGTCCGCAAAGTCGCGCTGGGACGAATCGTCCGGGGCCCGGACGGACGCAAAACGATCCACTCGCCGATCCTCGACATCGAAGCGGGAGTGTTCGTGGAAGAGATGCTGGAGCCCGAAGCACAACGACGCGCGGTCGACGATCCGTCGCTGGCGATCTTTAGATACTCCCCTGAGACGCCGGATTGGCAACTGCGGATTCCTTTCTTCATTCCTCTGCGTCACTGCCAATCCGGGAAGTTGCCCGCGCCGGATGACCTGCCGACGATGATTGCGAAGGAAGTCGGTCGGCCGCCGACCGACTGGGTACGAAAGACGCTGAACGAGGGCCGCGCGTTGGTGATGCTCGACGGCGTGGATGAAGTCCCGGCTCAGAATCGGGGGATGCTGAAGGATGAGATCAAGGCCATCGTCGACGCGTACCCGAATTGCTACTTCGTCCTCACGTCTCGTCCGACAGCGATTGAAGAGGACTGGCTCAAGGATCGTGGCTTTCAGAACGCCGACGTCAGTCCGATGACGATGCCGGATGTCGAACGGTTTGTGCAGCGGTGGCATGAGGCGGTTGGAAAAGAGTTGGGTCGGCAGGGACGGCCTGATCCGAATCTGGCGGTCGATGCGGAGCGGTTGATGCAGCAGTTCCACCAGAATCCGCCACTGTCACTGCTGGCGACGAATCCGCTGTTGTGCGCGATGATCTGTGCGCTGCATCGCATGCGGCAACAAAAACTCCCCGAGAGTCAGTACGAATTGTGTGAGACGCTCTGCCACATGCTGCTGCACAAGCGGGAGCGGGAGAGTCATTTTAACTGGCAGGAGTTCCCGGCGCCGTACATCGCCCTCTCCTACGAGCAGAAGCGGGGGATCGCGCAGCAACTGGCGCAGTGGCTGGTTCACAACGGACAGTCGGCGATGCCGTTGAAGATGGCCGACGAACAGGTCGCGCGGGCGCTGGAGCGGATTCCGGGTCGGATTTCGGACGAGGCCCCAGTGATCCTGAAGACGCTGGTGGAACGGAGCGGTTTGTTGCGCGAGCCGAATCCGGACGTCGTCGACTTCCTGCACAACACGTTCAAGGAACTGCTGGCGGGGGACGACCTGGCGGGGCGCGGCGATGCCGATGCGGTGATGCGGCATCTGGGAGACGAGAGCTGGCGGCGCGTGGCGTTGTTTGCGGTGGCGTCGCCTCGGTCGCAGACGTTTGCCAGTTTGCTAGTAGGCCGGCTGCTCCATTCCATTGGCGAGCCGGAGGGGGTCAGCTCCCGGACGAGTGGCAAGCGTGGAGAAGTCCGGGGGCTGACGGACTCCGGCTCGCCAGAAGAAAAATCGCTCGCCAGCGACGTCAGGAAATTGAAGACGCGCTGCAGCAAGGACAAGTCGTTGCTGCGGACTGTGCTGTTTGTGTTGCAGTGCCGGCGCGTGGCGCAGTTTCTCGACGGGCCGCTCAAGGAACAGGCCGACCGGCTGCATGAGGTGCCATTTCCTCCCGCCGATTTTGAGGCGGCGGAAGCAATCGCGCAGCTCGGTGATGAAGCCGTGCCGCCACTCATCGCTCCCAAGAAACTGACGCCGCCGCAAACCGCCGCCACGGTCCGCGCGCTGCGCATGATCAACACCTCCGCCTCGCGGGAAGCCTTGTCGCGGTTCCTGACGTCGGAAGACTGGAACGTCATCAGCGAACTGGCTCCCGCAGTCGATCCGTTGACGATCCCGGCGGTCGTCACGGCGATTCAATTCTTTGGAAATCTCTCAGAATCGATTCGCAAACTGATCCGCGACGTGAGTCCGCTCGCAGGTCTGACGAGTCTGCGGGTGCTCGACCTGAGGGAATCGGGCGTGACCGACTTGAGTCCGCTGGCGGGTCTGACGAGTCTGAAATGGCTCTGGCTGGGGGGGACGGGTGTTACCGACGTGAGTCCACTTGCGGGTCTGAAGAGTCTACAAACGCTCGGCTTGAGTACGACTGGCGTGACCGACGTGAGTCCGCTCGCCGGCCTGACGAGACTGCAATCGCTCTCCCTGAGTGACACGGGCGTGACCGACGTGAGTTCGCTCGCGGGTCTGAAGAGTCTGCAAACGCTCTTCCTGGATGGGACGGGCGTGACCGACGTGAGTCCGCTCGCGGGTTTGAAGCAGCTCCAGATTGCCGGTGTCGATTCGCAGCGCTCGTAGGGTGGGACCAGCGACGCTTTGGTCGCGCCGGCCCACCATGTTGTTCTCGCCGAACTACGGATCGATTGAGAGTTGGAATGGCTTTGCTCCGGAGGATTCACGGCGACGAACGAACCCGACGCGGCCTGGGATGAGACGTTTAGCCGCTACGCCAACGGCGTGCGTGCGATCAACGGTTCGCCCGCATCCGCTCCCACGCCGTTGGCGTTGGGACTAAACGTGAAAATGTCTCACTCACGGCGTTGGTGATGGCGGTGCGGGGGTGGTGGGGCCGTGGCCGGCGTCGACGATGGTGCGGGCTTGTTGCCAGGCGTCGATGAAACGGCGGCCTGCTTCCGTGCCGTGGAACTGGACGACGAGGTCGTCGAGGTCTCGCACGGATTCGACCAGTTCGGCCGTGCGGGTTTCCAGTTCGCGCAGCAGGGCGGCGCGGTTGACGATCTTGGCGCGCGGGGCATTGGCCAGCGGTTCATACACGGCGATCGCGGCGGTCAGCCTGATGATGGCGGCCTGGGTGATGCCGCGATCGGTGGCGCCCGGTTCCGTCTTCGCACCGTTGGCCAGATCGCGGATCTGCTTCGTCTTGGCGATCAGGTTTTGGGTTCGCATTTCCTGCAGCGCCGTCAGCGACAGACCGACTTTCGCAAAGCCGGTGCGCCCCGCCGCTTCGACGACGCGAAGTCGTTGCTCCTCGATCCGTAGCGGGTGGCCAAGTATCTTGGCGAGACGGCGTTGCTGGATGGTTGATCGCGGGGCTCGCACCGCGGTGACGATCTTCCCGGGTATTTTCAGATCGATGGAAGGGAATGCCCGGAAGTTGGCCGTTCGTCGCGCGAGAATCGCGCGTAGCCCGAAGAGCCGAAACGGTCCAGGCCGGGATTTACAGCAATTTTCCGGTCGGTGGGAGGAATTCGTCGATGGCGCGGGAGTTGCGATTGGATGAGGGACGGCCACGCTGCGCCTTGTTGACAGAGCCAAAACATGTCCCCTGAAGC
>JANODP010000377.1:0-7924 GCA_031412755.1 Schlesneria sp.
ACGAACTGCCTCAGGTAGGCCGCGCTCTGTTTCAGAGACTCTTTCCGCAGATCGAGCGACCCTTCATAAGCGCGGTCCTCCACCTCGACGCAGACCGGGCCGCGGTAGCCGACGTCGGTCAGCACGCTGAAGAACTGGTTCCAGTTCACATCGCCCAGTCCCGGCAGCTTCGGCGTGTGGTAGAGATTCGGATGCGCCAAAATGCCGACCTGGTCCAGCTTGTCCCGGTCGATCCGCACATCCTTGGCGTGGATGTGGACGAGTCGATCGGCAAACTCGCGGATCGGCTTCAGGTAGTCCATGTGCTGCCAGATCATGTGCGACGGATCGTAATTCAGCCCCAGGGCAAGACTCGGAATCTCCTCGAACATCCGCCGCCAGAGGACCGGAGACGTGGCGAGGTTCTTGCCGCCCGGCCACTCATCCTTCGAGAACAGCATCGGACAGTTCTCGATCCCGATCCGAACGCCGTGGTCTTCGGCCAGCTTGACGAGCGGCTTCCATGTCGAGCAGAAGCGCGGCCAGTTGTCCTCAACCGACCTGGTCCAGTCGCGTCCGATGAACGTGTTGACGCGGGTCAGCCCGAGCAGCGCGGCCGCCTGAATCACCCGGCCAATGTGCTCGACATACCGCTGCGACTCGGCCAGGTCCGGCGCGAGCGGGTTCGGGTAATAGCCGAGACCGCTGATCGCCACACCCGCCTCGGCCATGATCCCCCGCACTTCGTCGGCCCGGGCCGGAGTGAAGTCGACCACGTCCACATGCGTCACCCCCGCATAGCGCCGCTCGGCCTTGCTCACCGGCCAGCACATCAACTCGACACACGAATATCCCGCCGACCTGGCGACGCTCGCGACGTCAGCCAGGGACAGTTCGGGGAGAATGGCACTGACGAAACCGAGCTGCATCGTTGGTCCTTTTTCGTGAGCAATGGTCGGCAGCAAGTTTTTTTCCACGCACCCGAAAAGCTCTCACTTCACACCGGGCAGGACGCGCGTGCCGCTTTTGGATTCGCTGTGCTCGTACAGCGGCAGGGCCTCGGGAATCCAGTTGGTCAGGTCGCGGACGCGCGTGCCGTGGCTGGGGTGCGTGGACATGAACTCGGGGGGAGCACCGCCGCCGCTGGCCGATGACATCCGCTCCCAGAACCGGATCGACTCGCGCGGGTCGTAGCCCGCCGCCGCCATCAACAGCAGGCCCATCCGATCCGCTTCCGATTCGTGACTGCGGCTGTAGCCAAGGATGCCAAACTTGGCCCCCGCGTTCATGACCTGCATCACTTGCTGCCGTGCGCCGGGGTCCATGTCTCCGATAGAGGCCCCTGCCGCGGTCAGGCCGATGTTGGCGATCTGAGTCTGCGCCATGCGTTCCGCGCCGTGATGAGCCAACGCGTGCGAGATCTCGTGGCCGATCACGGTGGCCAGACCGGCGTCGGTCTCCGCGACGGGGAGGATCGCCGTGTAGACGACCATCTTTCCACCGGGCAGACAGAAGGCGTTGACCTGTTTTTCGTCAACGACCTCAAGTTCCCATTTGAAACTGGGGATCTTGGTCCCGATCCGACGTTGGAATTCGGCACTCCTGGTCGCCTGAATCAACCGCTCGGTGACTTCACGAACGGCCTCGACGGTCGGGCCGCGCCGGACGACGCGGGCATCGCTCAGCACTTCCTGAAACGCCTGCAAACCGAGCTGTGCTTCCTGCTGCTGGTTCAACGCGACCACCTGCGCGCGGCCGAACGGACCCTGCTGGCAGCCGCGCGCCATCGTGACGCCGATCGCGATGAGTCCGATCACAATCGGAATCATCCGCGTCCCGAAGCTGAAACCGGGGCCTCGGTTCTGTCGGTGATAGCCGTAGCTCATGGAAAACTCTCATTCGGGGGGGGGGAAGGTTGAGGGTTGATGGTCAATCGGCGGGCCGGAACGTTGTCCATCAACCATCAACCTTCAACCATCGCGCCGGTCGATGACGTTCGTTTCGAGGAACCGCGCCAGCTTGTAGAAGTCGCTCTCCTTCTTGATGAACCGAACAATCGTCTTCAGCGTCGCGACTTCGACGAGTTCGGTGAACGGAACGTAGCGCAGTTCAAACTGGCCCTCGACCGAGACCATCACGCCCGATTGGCCGTCTTCCACGAGGGCCCGATACGCCCCGACCCCGAGCTGGCTGCCGAGGATCACGTCGAAGGCGATCGGGCGGGTACAGCGTGTTTCATAGCCGAGTTGCACGCCGTTCACCTTGCGCTTGCGGCCGGTTTGAGTCTCGAACTCCTTCGCGACCAGCTTGGCCATTTTCTTGGCGAGATCGGCTCCTGCCACAGCGATGTGCCCAAATGGGTCATATTCGACCTCGCCGAGCAACTCCATTGGCAGCTTTTCGGCCAACCCTTCGGCCAGCACCAGCACACCGAACTCTTTCCCCTCGTGTTCCTCGCGATAGCGCATCGTCGCGACGAGCTTCTTCACAACCTTCGGCACGATCATGATTGTGCGTGTTTCCATCTCGCCCGACTTCGGATTCTTGACCTGTTCCGTGGTGAGCAGGCTTTCGTCCAGGTCTTCGATGCTCATGACGAGGCTCGCTTCACTTGCAATTGCCGCGCCGTAGGCCAGCCAGCCGGCACTGCGTCCCATCGACTCGACGATGAAGTACGCGCGACCCGCTTCGGCGTCGGCCAGCAGGTTGCGGATCTCGCCCGCCATCTGCTCCACCGCCGAGAAAAAGCCGAACGTAAAGTCGATGCCGTTGTAGTCGTTGTTGATCGTCTTCGGAACGTGAACGACGGGGATGCGCGGCAGATCGGCGGGCAAGGTGTCCTGGAAGACCTTGATCTTGTAGGCCGTCCGCAGCGTGTCGTCGCCGCCGATCGACACGAGGGCGTCGATCCCCAGCGACCGCAGTCCGTCGTAGACCGTGCGCAATTTGCCGGTCTTGGCGGTGTCGTGCAGATCTTCGGGCGTATCGACTCCCTTGCCGGGGTTCTCGCGCGCGGTGCCGATCATGATGCCGCCCGTGCAGCGCGTGCGACGCAGCTTTTCCGGAGTCAGCCGGATGAAGTCGCGGCCCTCCTGAAGACCGGCCTCCGGCTTGTAGCGGACCAGCCCCGCATAGCCGTGCTTCATCCCATAGACTTCGATCCCGGCCTTGATGAACGACGCGGCCGCCGTCGAAATGACGGCATTCGCGGCGGGAGCCGGTCCTCCCGAAAACAGGATCGCAACCTTCTTGATCTTCGACGTGTTGACGGACGCGGGCATGAAACAAAACTCCTTCGTCGACTCGCGGCGGACAGGGTGAGGCGGGCGCTGGCGGATGATCGAAACAACCGCTCTCGCGGCCGGGGCGAATTGTGAGCGGCCAGCAGCACGCGAGCAAGCCCCGCGACGAAACGATCGGCCGTTGCCGATTCCGCGGGAATTCGTTTCGCTCAGACCGGCGCGATTGGCTGCGCGTTTCCAAGTAGCCTTCATCGCTCCGCGTGAAGTCAGCCGTGCGCGAGCACGCTGGGGATTTGGCAATCCATGCCCCAATCGCAATCGGCCTTCGTCACGCGGAGCGATGACGGCTACTTCGTCCACCACAGCGGCGGGCCGTCGAGATGCCTGAGGTGGCGGTCGCGAAACTCGAAGAAGCGCGAGTCGGCTGTCTGCTGGGCGACCATCGTGGCGGCTCCAAAACGGATCGCCTGTTGGACCTGATCCTCGGCCCCCAACCCCAATTTCTTGACCGCGTCGAGCGCCTGCTTCACCTGCGGGTCGTTGGCGATGCGCGCCTCCGTCTCGGCGCGGACCGTCGTCGCATCGGCGGTCTCGCGGTGAGACCAGATCGTCTCCCAATTGCCCTGCGCCTGCGGGTCCGTGTTGAGGCGAGCCACGAACACCGATTGCACCGCCGTTTGTCGGCCCTCGACGTTCAGCTCGACTCGCGTGGCGCGGAAGCCGGTCGCGCCCAACCGTTCGGCGTCGAGCTTGGCCGACTTGAGCCAGTCGTCGTTCGACGCGACCTTGCTCTTGCCGGGACGTCCGTCGCCGGTGAAGTCTTTCAAAAACGAATCGACCTGCCCGCGCAAGACCTTCGCAATCACGGGGGCCATGTCTTTGAGATCTCGCGACGCATCGGACCTGACGAGCACATCGCCCGTCCCCTGAAAATCAATCGGCGTGCCAAAGGCGTACTCGACAAGCGCCAGCCGCGCCGCCCATTCACGTTCGTCCTGCGGCCGCGCGGCGAGTTGATCGGACAGGTCCGGCGCGGGTGCCGTCGGATCGACCCCCTTCTGCTTGAGCTCCCTCGTCAAGTCGGCGACATCGCGCGTCTCGACCTCTTCCAACCGCTTACTCCACGCCCAAATCGCGACCCGCTGGCGGTCGGGTGCGGACGGAGTGACCTTCGTAGAGGCATCCCGTTTCGTCACGCGATACCAGATGAATCGAGGCAAATCGTGGAGCGCCTCGTCGTTGGCCAGCAACTGCTCGACCCGTTCGAGTTCCTCCTTCATAAAGAAGACCGACCGCTGAGACTCAGGCGGCGCGGCGAGCAGCTTCGTCAGCCGATCGCGCAATTGCTCCCATGCCACCCGCTGCTCCTCGGCCTGCTTCTCCACAAGCAATCTCCACAACCCCGAGTTCTTCTTTTGAAGCCACTTACCCGATACGGCCAACGTCATTGAACCGTTGGCCTCGCTCCTCAGGATTACTCCGCGAGCGTAGTCCACGGACCTGTCGGTCACCACATCGACCCCAAGCTGCGACAACGGGACCGACTTGGCCGGCTGAGCCAGCGCACAGGCCGGAGCCAATCCGAACAGACTCACCACCAGCAGGCGGACGAGAGTCATTCGAGTCGGCGAGGTGAGGATCAGGCGAATCACGGCAAACTCCAGTCACGAGGCAAAGTCAGTCTCGATCAGTATCTCATCAAGAAACGCATTTCCCGCTGCAACTTCAACGGCAATCTGTGAAGAGTCTGAGGTTCTGCGATTTCTCGTCTTTAGATTTCTCTTCTTTATCCGTGCCCATCAGTGTGATCTGTGGTCAAACCTCTTCGCCCAAAGCCGCGTCACTTGCTGTTCGGGTGCTTGACCGGCAGCGGGTGGTCGAGCGTGTCCTTGTTCGGGACGAAGCCGTTGCCGTCGACATCGACGAAGATCGGGTTGGTCATCGCGGCCGGTTGAGCCTTCCCCATGTCCTTGCCGTAGATTTTTGTGAGGTCGCCTCCCACGTCGCCCGTCACGACGACGAGGTGGGCGTCGCTCTTGAGTTCGATCTCCAGCGAACGATCAAACTTCACGACGCCGCCTCGAAACAGGTCGGGGTTCTTCTCGCGGGTGTAATCGTGAACCGCGTGCTTGCGACCGTTGACCAGCACGAACAGCGTGTCGATATCCAGCCAGTTCGGGCATTGGACGCGAACCTTTAGCGTCACCTTGCCACTGG
This sequence comes from Schlesneria sp., assembly GCA_031412755.1. GTDB lineage: Bacteria > Planctomycetota > Planctomycetia > Planctomycetales > Planctomycetaceae > Schlesneria. Next base: position 5,439 of record JANODP010000377.1, read on the forward strand.
CCGCCTTGAGATCCTGGCCGGAGACAACCGTCTCGGTTTTGCCGGTCTCGTGCGCGGTCACTTCGAGGTACGGGCCGTTCGACATCACGATGCGGCCCTGTTCGGCCGCGTGGACCAGCTCCAGGTGATCGATCTTCGCCGGGTCATCGGTCGAGGACTGAATCCAGTTCCGCAGCCAGCCCGAGCCGTGGAAGTTGTAGTGCGCGTCGGTGTTGACCACGCCGTAAATGCGGAAGCCCTGGTTGAGCAGTTGCAGCCAGTTGAAGATCCGGTTGTGGAAGGCCGCTCCCTCGCGCTTCCCCTCCGGCCCGAGCGACAGCGCGTTGTCGATCGGATGAATCTCCATCACGTCCATGAACGGAAAGGCCCGCTCGTACCCGCCGTCCGGGTTTCCATCGCCGTCCTTGTCGTAGAACATCCAGCCCGGATCGGGATGATTGACCTGCAGCAGCTTCTCGCTGCGGTCGTTCCACAGCGCGAGTCGCTCGATCTGCGATTCGAGGTCCGGCGTCGTGGCCGGTCCTCCGCCATCCTGCGTGCGCGGCTTGAACTGAATCGGGAAGACGTTCTGATGATTGAGCGGCAGCGGTGAGCCGGTCAGCTCCATCCCCGAGACCGACGACATGAACTGCCCGATCCCCAGCCGGTCGATATGCGGCTGATACGTGCTGACCCGGTTGTGCTCGGTGCAGGGAGCGAACTCGATGTTCTCGCAGACCAGATTCAACACGCGGCCCAACTGACTGCCAGTGTTGTCCCCCGACGGAGTGCTGTGACTGTGAAAATCGCTGCTCACCCAACCGGGAGTCTCGACCGAGCGGATCAGTTTGGCTGACAGGTCGGACACCTCACCGGTGGTCACGTTGATCTCGGTGAAGATCGCATCGAACTCGGGCCCGTGACTGATCGTGACGGCATACTTGCCAGCGGGAATCTGCTTCTCAATGCGGCCGTCGGTCGAGTAGATCAGATTCCGCACGGCGAATTCACCCGACTCGGGACCGAAGTCCAGCTTGGCCCCTTCAGTGAGTGGCTTGAGTTCAATCTTGCAGGGGATCGGCTCGCCGAGAGTGTCGGTGATGCGACCTCGGACCATGCCGACTCGGGTGTCTGCTTTGAAGTCGATGGCATTGGGTTCGGCCGTCGCGGTCAGACGCTGCTGTGCGACAAGGTTGCCGAGATGAAACAGCTTCGCGGTGTAGTCGCCCGGTTCGAGCAGCAGATTCAGCGATACGGGGGGCTTCGCTTTCGGATCGTACTCCGGCAACCTCACGCTTCCGACCACGGTGTCGCCCCGCGCGAGTTCCAACCAATAATCGCGCTGATCACCCCACAGGCCGAGGAACTGAAAGTACGTTCCGCCACTGATGGGCGTGCCGGTCTTCAATCGTCGATGGCTTTGATAGTGAACGTGGAACACATTGCTCGAAGAGTACAGATGCCGCGTCAGTTGGAAGGACTGTCCCGGCGCGAGCTTTGCCTGCAATTCACCGCCCTCGGTTTCGTACTTGATCGCGGTCGTGCGGGCGTCGCTGTTGAGTTGCATCTTGCGACCGGCGGCATCCAGTCCGTAAGCCTGCCCCCAATGGCGGTCGTAGAGCCAGAAGCGATCCGCCGTCGAGTTGGGTGAGCGGACCATCTCTTCCTTGCCGCCGTCCGCCCGGAAGTCGTCCTCCAGCGGCACGGTCAACGGAGCAGTGCCGCGATTGGTGAACGTCGAGGTGACGGTGACGAACGCATCCTTCGCGCCCAGCGAATAGACGACCGTCACCTCGGGAAGTTGCTCGGTGGCGTCGGCCTTCACGACAACAGAAGTCACGGCGCCACTGACGCCCATCCCGGTCGGCGCGAAATCTGTTCCATCCACGCCACGGAATGAAGCCGTTCGATACGCGAACTTCTTCTTGCCGGGATAAAACGCCGCCAACTGATCGTTGTCGGCCACGGCCGAAGTGAGATCGATGACCGCCCCCGCCACGTCGCGCACCGTCATGTTGGCGTTGCGTGTCGCGAGCGGCTGCGCAATGACGGCCTTCACGTGGGCATTGCGCAGCACGAAGTCACCGTAAATCGCATCGACCTCCTTGCCCTCATCGATCAGGTCGTTCCAGTTGGACGAGGTGAGGACGCGGGCTTCGGGGCCAATGTCCCAGTCACGCGATTTGGGCCAGTCGGTCACTCCTCCCCCTCCCGCTGGCCCTCCAAACTGCATCGCCGAATTCGCGACGACCGCCAGTCCGAGCAACAGCAACGTACCGACCACTGCTAGCGAGGACTTCATCGCGTCAGCTCCACCAAGAGACGGGACTCGGAAACCGGGAAGAGGCAGGGAACCCGAAGCGGAACCACTCATACACCGTCCGCCACGGCATGGCAAAGCCGCAGCATGGCAAAGCCACGGCCGGTCCGTTGGGCCTCAAGCATTCGACTTTCGAGCGTCAGCTCGTTCCGTTGAATTTCGGAGCGGGGTGGCGTGAGCCCCCTGG
>JANODP010000378.1:0-8259 GCA_031412755.1 Schlesneria sp.
CTTTAGTTCAGTTACCCTGTGGAAGAATTCCAATTCACATTATCTGGCAAGCCGGTGCCTTCACGCCCGCAATGACGGCAGCCCACCAAAGCGCAAGTCACCTTTCAGCTTGCTGAGTTGTAGCCCGTGGCTGCCGCGATAGCGGCCAAGTCGAGACGCGCCAGCCGCGAACGGCGTCTCCGACTCATACGGGTACGTCGCTCCGAACTCCATCGACCAAATGGGAAAAGTTGGCAGATGCTCGTCGGCGGGAAACTTCGCCACAAACTTCTGCCAAACATTGAGACAGTCGATCACCTGCTTGCTCAAAGGGCGGGCGTCCTTCGGGTTCCTTTCGAGAGCCTCGACAATCGACATCTCAGGGTTGGGCTGAACGGCAGGCCATTCAAAACCCTCAAGTCCAGCGCGTCTGCCGACGATGTAGATGCGATCCCGAACTTGCGGGATGCCGAATTGATGCGGCGAAAAACGATGCTCCTGGATCGTGTAGCCAGCTCTGCGCAGTCGGTTGCTCATCCCTGTCCATGTGTCGCCACCATCATGTCGTGCCAAGTTTGGGACGTTCTCAAGAATCAAATACTTGGGTTTGTGTTCGCGAAGAATCTGCATCACATAGTCAAACAAGTCGCCGTTTCGCGGGCATCCGAGCCCCTGCTGTGATCCCGCCTTGGAAAATGGCTGGCAGGGAAATCCTGCGCAGAGAATTTCATGTGCCGGAATCTTCGAGGGAAGCACGCTGCGGATGTCTCCGTGTGCCAGCAATCCAAAGTTCTTGCTGTAGAGTTCCCGAAGGGTCGGATCGATTTCACACGCGAAGACGCATTCGTGGTTCAGCCGCTGGAGGGCGATGTGGAACCCTCCCAGTCCCGCGAATACATCAACGAACCTCATGCTGGCCCCAAAAGAATTGCGAGAAACTCGGATCGACCGCACAACCGCTGCTGTTCAAGCTTCGACAAACCCACATGCCCTCAGTGAAAGTAACCCAAACCACCCCACCACGCCACAGGGACTGATCTCTGATCGTGCCAGCGGCCACTGATTCGGATCGTCGGCCAGAGAATGCAACTCTCGTTGAAATCCGTCGAGCCAGCGGACGGCTTGTTCGGTGGACCGATTCTCGGCCCACCAGAGCGCGTTCGTGTAGAGTTGCAACTCCGCCCGCGCGGACAGCGAAACTCGGAACGTCACGGAGTCAGTCCCAGTCGCTGCCGCACATCGTCAAAGGCTTGATCGAGCGGTTTGACTCGACCATTGGCACAGTCGTCGAGGCTCTGACGCACATCGGCGACGGTCTCTTGAAACTCACCGTCGGCCCGCCACTGCCGCAGGCACTCTTCCAGCGACGGCACGGAATCCCCCTGGCTCAATCGTTCCGCTGCAAATCGAGTGAAGTCATCGAGTTCTTTGGGAGTGACTGGCATGATCGCCCTCCGAGGTGTCTGGAAATCCGTGTCCAGTTTATACCGGTACGACCCGGCGGCAACCACGGCTGTTTCTTGGGGAAGCCGCCAACCGGGGCTACCGTGCAAGCAGGTCTTGTGAAAAGCCGGGTTACACATGACACTGGCCCGGCAGGAGATCCATTGCAGAACCGTTGACAACAAACAAGGCATTTCCATGAGTCGCTCCGAATTGCTGGAAGAACTCAAGCGATTGAGTAACGCGGACCGTCTGCTGGTGATTGAGTCGGCGACGCGGTTGATTCGTGAGCAGTTGCAGGAGCCTGCAGCGGAACTCGCCGTTGTCGATGATCCCATTCTGCGAGTGGCCGGGTGCTTGTCTGGCGGGCCTCTTTCAGTTGCGGACATTGAGCGGGAACTCTACGGCGAGGAGTCCGCCTGATGGCTGCGTCGGTTTTTATCGACACCTGGGGCTGGACCGAGTTGGGGCATCGTCGAGCGCCGCGGCATGACGAAGTTCGCCGTTTCTATCACGACTTGGTGCAGCAGCGTGTCGCGGTCTACACGACCGACTATGTGCTCGACGAAACCATCACGCTGCTGTTTCGCCGCGAAGTGTTCGACGAGGCGGTTCGGTTTCTTGAAGCCGTGCTTTCGGCCGCTGAACAGGGCCGACTCGTCATCGAACGCATGACCTCGGAGCGATTCGCCCGCGCTTGGACGCTGCGCAGACAATTCCAAGACAAGCCGACGATTTCGTTTACAGACCTCGCCTCGATGGTGGTGATGCAGGAACTCGGAATCGCCGATGTGCTGACCGAGGATGAGCACTTCACGCAAGTCGGCTTGGGCTTCCGACGCGTTCCCTGAGGAAGATCTCAAAACAGAGACGCGACCGCACAACCAAGTGATCGGGACGCTGGCCGTGCCTCGCTCCCACCGCATTGAGATTCCCCACGGTCTGCATCACGTCACCCAGCGCGGCCTCGAACTCTGAAATATCGTGCGGGATGACGACGACCGCCGACAATCCGAGACGCGTCGTCAAGTTCAACCGAACGGTCGCGGTTCAGGCTCTCGTCTGTCATAGTCACTGCTCTTGATCGGCAGCGGGCCGGTCGATGTTTCGAGTGACTCTTGGAAGGACATTTTCAATGACCAGTCTGTCAGCGCTGTCACGTCCGTGGATGCTTGCCGCGGCTGTTTTTACGGGACTGAGCCTGTGCGTCGGTTCATCCGCCTCTGCCCAGGCGCCCATTCCCTACGGTGAGCCCATTTCACTCGAACAGGCCAAAAAGGTGATCGCTGCCGCCGAGGTCGAAGCCAAGAAGAACAACTGGCCCGTCGCGATTGCCGTCGTCGATGGTTCGGGGTTCCTGGTGGCGTTTCAGCGGCTGGACAACACTCAACTGGGGAGCGTCGAAGTCGCACTCGAAAAGGCGAAGACATCGGCCCTGTTCCGTCGTCCCACGAAGGTGTTTGAAGAGATGCTGGTGACGGGAGGCGCGGGTTTGAAAGTTCTCAAACTTCCGGGAGCCCTGCCCATCGAGGGGGGACTGCCGATCGTGAAGGACGGCAAGATCATCGGTGCGATCGGCGTCTCGGGCGTGAAATCGACCGAAGATGCCCAGGTCGCCACTGCGGGTCTCGAAGTGCTCAAGCCTCAACCGTAGTTGTTGACTGCGGGTGGCACGCCCTGACGTTTAGGGAAGAGCGTGGTGGTCGAGGAAAATTCTTCCTGACTTGAGAAAGCCGCGCCCATCGAAGACTCTGGACGTGCCACTCATCCGGGTGTTCTTGGCGTCCTCAGCCGAACCGGGTGAGAGGTACGGAATTCTCAACAAGGAGACTTGCCATGAACTCAGGCGTGCGTCGATTTGCGTGGCTCCTCTTGACCGTCGTGACTGGTGGTCACATCTGGGCGGAAGAGCCATCGAAGGTGGAGAAGCCGAAGGCCGACGAGCAACTCCAAAAGTTGCTTAAGCAGTTTCCGGAGGCCGATGCCAACAAGGATGGAGTGCTCACGCGGGAGGAAGCTCGGGAGTATCGGCAGAAGGTCTTGGCCGAACAGGCGAAGAAAGCGGCGGAGGCGGTCAAGCCGACTCAGGCCGATGTCAAGTACGGCCCGGCCAATCGGAATGTGCTCGACATCTTTCAGGCCAGGTCTGAACGTCCCACGCCGTTGGTGATCTACATTCACGGCGGCGGGTTTGTCGCCGGCAACAAGACCGTCGCTCCGGCGGTGCTGAAGTTGTATCTCGATGCCGGGATCAGCGTGGCCGCGATCCATTACCGCTTTGTGGACGGGAAGGACGTCATCTTCCCGGTGCCACAGCACGACGGGGCTCGGGCGTTGCAGTTCCTGCGCAGCAAAGCGAGGGAATGGAACATCGATCCGAAGCGGGTCGCCTGTTTTGGGGGCTCGGCCGGCGCGGGGATCTCGATGTGGATCGGATTCCACGAGGACTTGGCGGATCCAAAGAGCGACGACCCGATCCGGCGCGTGTCGACTCGCATTCAGGCAATCGGCACGTTTGGCGGCCAGGGAACCTACGATCCGATCCAGATCAAGGAGCTGATCGGCGGTCGTGCGTGGGAGCATCCTTCGATCTTCAAGGTCTACGGCGTGACCACGGCCGACGAGGCGCTGCATCCCACTCCGGAAAAACAAAAACTCTACGACGAGTCCTCCGCCATCACGCATCTGACCAGGGACGATCCGCCGCTCTACATGGTCTACAGCGAAGCCGACGGCCCGCTCCCGCCGGATGCCAAGCCCGGTCAGGGGATTCACCATCCCAACTTCGGCAAGCAACTCAAGCAAAAGATGGACGGGCTGGGGATCGAGAATGTCTACGTCTTCACCCCCGACGCGAAGGGCCGAAACGTGAATGCCGAGATGCTGGAGTTCTTCCAGAAGCAGTTCGCCAAGGTGAAGGACTGAAGGAGCGACGACGGGTTGACGCGGTCTGACCCGCGGAAAATCGCCGTCTGTAGTTCATCATTGGTCATGGTTCCGGGAATCATCGCGGAGCCTTCCATCGCTCCAGACGCCGCGAATCCTCCGATGACGCGACGAGAACCAAAGACCTGCGGGCGTGAGGTCGATACAATCGGCGGCGGCTGGTGAACGACGCGGAACACACGAGGAACAGTCAATGAAATTGACAGACTGGGAAGTGACCATCCAACAGATGGTTGTGGAGTCCAATCACGAATCCAAGGAATCCGGCAAGCAAAAGGGTTTGAGGGACTGGCGGACAAAACTCTCGCAGGAACCGCACCTGTTGCAGCCCTTTCAAATCGACCAGATCGTGCGCGAGGTCCGGAAACGGCTCATGGCCAGCAGCTAGCGATCCGGCGGCGGATTCCTGGCATGGCTCACGTTGGCAACGGTAGCGGTTCGATTGTGACGCGCATTGCGACCGATGCCGGCTCGAAGTCAGGGAACAGCGCCATCTCGGGGATGCCGCTCACGAATGGCTCCTGAATCAAGGCTCGTTGGTCGTCAAAGACACACATTGCGATGGCTTCGCGCCAGTGTGGAGCAATCACAAGGATGTAGTTCGGCTTGGTTGCTCGCGTGAAGTTCGAGGGACACCAATGACGGGTTTCTTTGCGTTCCGTCACGATTCACCCCCTTTTGACACTGGGCTGACGGTAGAATGCGGCGAAGTTTTTTCTACCCAGGAGCCGGCGATGAGCGATCCCAAGATGAAGTTGAACGACGTTTACGAAACGGCCAAAGAGCACGACAAGACGCAACTGTGCCGGTTCATGCGGGACATGAAACGGGCGGGTCTCAAGCAGCGTGTCTATCACGGCAACTTGTCGTGGTCCGGTCCCGCCGTGGTGTGCGAGGATGTTGCGACGGTGCTTGCCGAAACCAAGGTCCCCTGTCTGTCGGTCAAAAAGGGGGAGCGGTTTGTGGTGTATCCCAAGCAGGGACTTTGAGCGAATTCTCTCGCCCGGTTCGCAAATCTCTTACATCGCACGCGTTGCCAGCCGCCCCTTCGCTTGAGCGAATACGGAGTCGAACATCGATTCGGTCAGGCGGCCGGTGAAGGTGTTTCGCGGGCTCGGGTGGAAGCAGCCGATCAGCCAGCGGCGGTTGTTGTCGAGGGGCACTTCCACGCCGTGAGCGAATTTGGGGCGAGGACTTTTTCGAATTAGCCACTCGGCCGCGATTGCGTGATCGACCACTCTTCTCCAGGCGGTCTGTCCCAGCGCGACGATGACCCGCACGGGGAGCAGCTCGAGCGTTCGCTCGAACCACTCGGAGCAGTTGCCGATTTCTTCTCGCGTCGGCTTGTTGCCGGGCGGGGCACAGTGGCAGGGATTGGTGATGGCACAGTCGCGCAGTTGCAGTCCGTCGTCGATGGAGGCGGACGTCGGCTGGTTGGCGAAGCCGGCCTTGTGCAACGCTCGATAGAGCCACTCGCCGCTGCGGTCTCCGGTAAAGACGCGGCCGGTCCGGTTTCCTCCATGCGCCGCGGGAGCCAGGCCCACGATCACCAACCGCGCTGCCGGGTCTCCAAAGTTGGGGACCGGCAGGCCCCAATAGTCCCACTCCCGAAACTCCGCTTTCTTCTCGACCGCGACGGCCTGGCAGTACGTCCTCAACCGTGGGCAACGCTCACACGCCACGATCTGGCGGTTGAGTCGGTTCCAGGCGGCGAGGTTTGATTTGGTCATCTCGGTTCGTACCATCCCATTTGAGCACGGTATGCCGGCATCAGCGATGCCTCAACCCAACGTCGAGCAGGAGGTGTGGATGTGCGACGAATGTTACTGACCATGGCGGTGCTGTTCCTGCTGGCCGGGGACACTGGTGCGGGTGACTGGCCGGGCTGGCGCGGTCCCACGGGGATGGGGATCACCGACGCCCGGGATCTGCCGCTCATCTGGGGGGGCGAGGACGGGGCGAACATTTTGTGGGCGACGCAGCTACCCGGCACGGATGGCAAGGCGAAGCTCGATCACAATCAGTCCAGCCCGATCGTCTGGAAGGACCACCTCTTCCTGATCATGGTTTACTGGCCGGAGGGGGTGGCCCAGTCGGAGTTTCCCGAGCACCACGTGGCCTGCTATCGCGCGGCAGACGGTCAGCCCGTGTGGGACATCAAAGTTCCACCCGGTCCGTGGCTGCTGAAGGATCTGCGCGGCGGCTACAGTGCTCCCACCCCCTGCACCGATGGCGAGCGAATCTACGCACTCTTCGGTTCCTCCGAGCTGGTTGCTCTCGACATGAAGGGCGGTCTCGTTTGGCGAAAAGAAATCACTCCCTACGCCTGGGACGTGGCCATCGGCACCAGTCCGATTCTCTATCAGGACACCGTGCTGGTGTTGGCCGATGGCACGATGCCGAAACATTCGCGACTGATCGCCTTCGATCGGAAGTCGGGTGACAACATCGTGTGGGAGCAGCCCCGACCAACGGCCAGCTTCAACCACAGCACGCCGGTGCTGGTTGACAACGTCGTCCGCCGGTCGAATGCGAATCGTCGAAGTTCTCAAAGAGACCGACTACGAGTTGTTCGAGTTGTCGGAAGAAACGGTCAAGCAGCGACTCGCCCAGGCGCAGTCGTCGAAGCAGCCGGCCGAGTTGCCGTTCAGTGCCGACAAACGTTGGTCGATCACGATCCTCGACGAAGGTGCTCCCGAACCGCACGTGGGGCACACGAAATATCCCGTGTCGTGGTCACAGCGGAGGTTCCTCGATAAGGCGGCAGCTACAAAGATTGCGACCGAGCAACTCACAGTGGCGAACTCGAACGGCTGATGGACCGTTATACCGGGCAAGAGTGGCTCTCCTCCGGAGGCTTGACGCACCTCGACGATCCGGAAAGCGAACGGGCGGACGTCTTGCGCGGACTGAAGACCTACGTCGCCGTCAGCCCCGACCACGCCCGAACATTCGCCGATCTCTACGGAAAACTTCCCGCCTCCCGTCGCGCGCTGCCGGCAGAAACGGTCAACAAACTCGGATCGGGGAAGTGATGTCGGGGAAGTGAAGCAGCCCGGCTTTTCGGAACAGCCCGGCTACTGGCATCGCGACCTCACCCTGTGCATCCTGCGTTTCCTTCGTTGGCTTCTGTTCATTCTTGATTTGAACAGAAGCCAACGAAGGAAACGAAGATTGGAAGCGGTCAAAGTCGGAGGTTGCCTGAATTCTTTGGAGCATGTGACGTCGCGATTTTTGTCATCCGTGGGCGGGCTGTTCGATCCCCTTCCCTCCACGAATCTCAGTTCGCGGCGGCGGCGACGCGTTGGGCGGCCACGTCGCGGGGATGAGGTTGAACGGCGCGAGCGGGCAGCGATGTCAGCACGACACAGATCGTTTCGGTGGCTCGGTCGGCCCAGGCGATGGTGCCCGTCGATCCCGTGTGACCGAACGTTTTCTCGGAGCAGCCCTGACTCCCCGCCGCCGCCCCGACGCTGAACCCAAGGCCGCGCGGAGTCTGACCCGCGGCGTTGTGGTTGGTGGTCATCAACTTCGCGGTCTCCGGTTTGACGGCCTTCCCCTGCTCCAGCAGGAACTCCGCCAGAAATCGTCCCACGTCCGGGGCCGACGCATGAGTGCCGCCCCACGGCGCGCCGAGTTTTCTCCAGTAGGGACTGTTCCAATCCCAGTCCTTGGCCGACGGGTCTCCCGCGCCGGCTTCCGGAGCGGCATGCTCGGTCTGGCAACTCACCATGTCACCGAGGACGAATCGTCCCAGCCCCTGCGCCGAATGCTTCATCCCAAGCGGTTGAAATACGTCGCGATCAACCAGTTCGAGGATGCCCGTTCCACTGATCAGCTCGGCGACGCGAGTAGCCAACAGGATCGCCATGCTGGAGTACTGGTACTTCG
>JANODP010000379.1:0-3811 GCA_031412755.1 Schlesneria sp.
ATTCTGCCCCCATCGTTCTGCCATTCCTGTTTGGAGGTGAATGGGGCCACTTTCCCGCATCACTCGCGGCGAAAGATCGGCAATCGCGCCAGATCGACACCGGGCAGGGCCGCCTGGTTCGACGAACGGGGTGCGGAAAGATGCTTCAATTCGGAGGCAGCCGCCTCATCCGTCACAGGCCCGGCGAATTCGAGGTCGCTGGCGATGAGGCCCTCAAACTGTTCGTCGGCCTCCACGGTGGTGGCCGGCTTTCCGCGCGAGGGATCGGAAACGGTCAGGAGTTTCAATTCGAGAGGGACGACCGAGCCCCGGCCTGTGACGTGAACAGACTGCGCGACATTGCCGCGCGGCCGGGCCGCCTGAAGTTCGATCAGACTGGAAGCGGTCGAAGTCAATGCGAAAACGGAGTCATGAGCCATGATCGCGATCTGCGGCGCGGTGGCTTGCTCGGCGAACGCGCCGCCGAAACGAAGCAGCGGGCCGGTGCCGCGCAGCGTGACACGAGTCAGTTCCAGCGCGACCGGCCTCGCGGTGGCCTTGTTGCCGAGTGTGAAGCAGGCTCCGCGTCCGACCTTCAAACAGTTGGTGAGCTTTACCACGCCCGGCGTCTCGGCGAACAGCAGCGCCGCTCCGTGACCGAGAAAGCTGACGTTCACGATTTCGAACTGGCCGGCTGCGGGAGCGGCCTTCTCGAACGGCGCGGCGTCCGACGGCAGCCAGGCCAGTGCGGCGGAGTTGGCTTCGGCGGGAGAGGTCGTTTCGTCGAGCGGGCTCAATTCAAACTCGCACCCGTTCATCGACACGGATCGCGAACGGACGAGCAACATCGCGGGGAGCGACGAGTCGCCGACGGGCGCCTGACGTCGCACGGCGATGTTGATCAACGAGACGGCGTCGGCCGCGAGCCGCAGCGGTTCGCGACCGACCTGAATCACGGGATTGACTCCCGCCGCACCGCGGATCGTCAGCGTGCCGTCGGCCGCCACATTGGCCACGTCGTAAGGACCGGCTTCCGCGAGCACGATCTCGCCAGTGGCCGAAGGGGGGGGCAGGGGGAGCAAGCCACCGTGAGCCCTCGCCGACGAACCTGCCCGCTCACGGCCCGGCTCGCCGTTGGAGGCCGAAGTCGCCTTGTTCGTCTCGCGCGGGCGAACGATCTCCGCGACGCGGTTCGTCAGGGTGAGCAGATCGCTGCGCAGGCCCTTGTCGGCGAACGTCAGCGCCGCACCCGCCGCGACGAACAGCGACACCGCGATCCAGGGCCAACGGCTTTCGGTCAACGAAGCCATGGGTTGCGCGAGATGCGGCACCGCGCCGTCGAATGTCCGGCGATGGCGTCTCAGGCGCGAACGCGACAGCGTCCCCGGTCGGCCCCAGCGTTGCAGCAACTCGTCGAACGATCGCGGTCGTTCCCCGGGTTGCGGCGACGTCATCGCGAGGATGGCCAGAGCGAGCGGAGCGGGCGTGTCCGGTGCCCACTCGCGCACGTCCTCGATCCGTCGCGTCTGATGCGCGGCCAGCTTCATCAACGGATCGGCCATCGGATACGGAGGCCGTCCCGCCAGAAGCTGCCACAGCAGGCAACCGAGCGCGTACAACTCGGTGCTCGCGTTGGGAGTCATTCCCGTACCGATCAGTTCCGGGGCGACGCCGTCGTAGCCTTCGAGCGCGAACGATTCGTGAATCGTCAATTCGGGGCAGACCGCCGGACGAACGCCACCATCGACGAGGACCGCCAACCCGCGATCGGTCAGCCGCACGTTCGACAACCGAATGTCGCCGTGTATCAGCCCGCGACCATCGAGCGACGCGAGGCCGTCCAACAACTGACGCGCCACTTCGATCACCGCATTCGCCGGGAAGCGTCCTCGCCGCACGAGCAGTTCACTCAGCGGCACACCCGCAACGAAGCGGCTGACGACGGCCAATTCCCGCTCGTCACCGGCGGGCATTGTGTGCGGCACAACGAGATGCGGATGCGACCAACCGGCCGTTCGTTCGAGCAGTGCGAGCAATCGGCGACGACACTCGGTGACATCCTCCGGCGGCACGCGCAGCCGCTTCACGACGCAGCGGTCCTGCCGTTCGAGCGACTTGGCCAGACAGGTCGTCGCGCGCGGGCCGCGACCCAACTCGTCGAGGATCACCAGCGATCCGACCCGCAACTCGGCCGCCGATCCCTGTTCCAGGACGCGCGCCTGATACGGGGTCAGCCGCCGCAGTTGCACCAGCGCATCGATCCAGACCGAATCGAACGCGGGAAGATCGTAAGCCAGCCGCCGCACGAGCCCCTTCGCCCGCTGAAAGTCCTGCGGCCGACAAAGCTGCAATTCCGTGAGCCGTCGCACGAGATCGTCCGAAGCCGAAACGGGCGATGGAGTGGGTTCACGCACGACGCCGAAATCCTTTTCAAAGTGCCCTCGCTCCGTGCGATGAGCCGTTCCCTTGCGCGACTTGTCGCAGAAACTGCCGATTCCGGCAAGACGCGCCACACGCAGCCAGCACGCGCCAGCAGGCTGTCGATCATCGCAGGCCCGTGTTACAACGTCGCCCACCATGACGACCGCTGCTTCTCGCCCCCAATTCACCGCGCAACAAGCCGCCGCCATCGAGACGCGCGGAGTGTCGATCGCGCTGTCGGCCGGGGCGGGTTGCGGCAAGACGTTCGTGCTGACGCAGCGGTTTTTGAAGGGGCTCGAACCGGGAGCCGACTCGGCCGAACTGCACGCGCTGGTGGCGATCACGTTCACCGACAAGGCCGCGCGCGAGATGCGCGACCGCATCCGGTCGGCCTGCAATCAACGGCTGCAACAGTGCGAGCGTGACGAGGTCGAGCATTGGCTGACGATCCTGCGCGGCCTCGATTCGGCGCGGGTCAGCACGATCCACTCGTTCTGCACGAGCCTGCTCCGTTCGCAGGCGGTCGAGGCGGGGCTCGATCCGCGCTTCGCGGTGCTCGAACCGGCGCTGGCCGACACGCTGCTCCGCAACACGGCGAAGGAGACGCTGCACAAACTGCTCGAACGGGACGACGCCGATGCCGCCGCGTTCGTCCTGCAGTTCGGCTTGGAGAGATCGCGCGAGTTGCTGCGCGCGCTGGCTCACCAGCGGTTTCAGATCGACTTCGCGAAGTTCGACGAGGTATTCCGTGAATCTTCTCCTGTCCCCTCGCCCCCGTCTTCGGGGGAGAGGGTTAGGGTGAGGGGGCCGCTCAACGAGCCGACCACCAATACAGGTGTTCCGTCAACGCGAGACTCTCGACTCACCGAAAGCCCCCCTCACCCTAACCCTCTCGCCCCCAAGGCGGGGGGCGAGGGGACTGGCGAAGACAAGTCGCCGCCTACGGCTGCCGAGGCCCTCGCCGCCCGCTGGCATTCGCTGTGGGAGGCCGAGTTCGTTCCGAAGCTGATCGCCGAGTTTCGCAACGATCCGCGCACGATTCGCACGTTTGAATTGCTCCGCGACAACGCGACGACGCACGCGACGATGCAGGAGCGACGGACAACGCTGCTCGAATGGCTGGAGCCGTCGCCGCCGTGGAAGTTTCCGCTCCCCTCGTTGGAGGCGATTCGAGAACACGCGCGCGTGCAGGGGGGAGGGACCGCCAAGAACTGGGCCAACGCCGAAATTTACGAGGCGGTCAAGAACGGCCTCGCCGACCTGCGTGACGCCGCCAAAAAGCTGGCCGAGTTGTTGCCGGTCAACGCCGGCGATCTGCAACTGGCCGCCGAATTCTCCTGCCGCGCGTTGCGGCTCGCGCGGCGGACTGCGGACGCCTATCAGGCGGCCAAGCAGGCGCAGGGGCTGCTCG
>JANODP010000380.1:0-4084 GCA_031412755.1 Schlesneria sp.
CCTGTTGAAAAAGGAGTGCCACGGCTGTGTCAGCCGTGGAGACCGTCACAAGTCTCTCGAAATTCACACGGCTGACACAGCCGTGGCACTCGATCAATCCTTTTTCAACAGGCCGTTAGCCCTTCATCAAATCCGCAGGAACCTGTAAAAATCCCGGCTGATTCGACGTCTGCGAGGTGGCCGATGGGGAGCAGGCTCTCTCGGCGAGAGCGACCAGAACGTGCGTGACGACACGGCGACCCACCGGCGCCGCCGGTTCCTTCAACTTTTTTCGACGATGGAGCAACGATGACGACTCACGGACTGAGTGAGAAGATTGCCAGCCAGCAGGCCCTGATTGGCGTGATCGGGTTGGGATATGTGGGCCTGCCCCTGATTCGGGCGTTCGTCAAAGCCGGCTTCAAGACGATGGGCTTCGACGTCGATCAGACCAAGGTCGACAAGCTCAAGGCCGGTCAAAGCTACATCAAGCATATCGACAGCTCCGCGATCGCGAAGCTGATCCGCGAGGACCGCTTCGAGCCGACCTCCGACATGGGACGGCTGGGCGAGGCCGACTGCATCATCATCTGCGTGCCGACGCCGTTGAACGAGAGTCGCGATCCCGACTTGAGCTACATCGAGGGGACCGCCCACTCGATCGCCAAGACGCTGCGGAAGGGGCAACTCGTCGTCCTCGAAAGCACCACGCATCCGACCACGACCCGCGAGAACGTCCTGCCGGTGCTGAATGCCACCGGATTGACGGCGGGTGTCGATTACTTCCTCGCCTTTAGTCCCGAACGCGAAGATCCGGGCAACCCGTCGTTTGAAGCGGCCACGATCCCCAAACTGGTCGGCGGTTACGATCCGGTGAGCAGCGACCTGGCGATGTCGATGTACGGCCAGGCGGTCGTGAAGGCGATTCGCGTGTCGAGCATGGAGATCGCCGAAGCGGCCAAGATTCTGGAGAACACCTATCGCGCGGTGAACATCGCGATGGTCAACGAACTGAAGATGCTCTACGACAAGATGGGGATCGACGTCTGGGAAGTGATCGACGCGGCCAAGACGAAGCCGTTCGGGTTCCAGGCCTTCTATCCCGGACCGGGCCTCGGCGGACACTGCATTCCGATCGACCCGTTCTATCTGACCTGGCTGGCCCGCAAGCACGGCGAGCAGACGCGGTTCATCGAACTGGCGGGTGAGATCAACACGCACATGCCGCACTACGTCATCGCTCGGCTGGCCGAGTACCTCAACGACGCGAGCAAGCCGATCAAGGGGAGCAAGATCTGCATCCTCGGCGCGGCCTACAAGAAGGACGTGGACGATCCGCGCGAAAGCCCCTCGTTCGAACTGATGAAGCTGCTGCTGAAGCGCGGCGCCGTGCTGACCTACAATGATCCGCACGTCCCATCGCTGCCGAAGATGCGTCACTATCCAGACCTCCCGGCAATGCAAAGCCAGGAGTTGACCCCCGAATACCTCGCGGCACAGGACTGCGTGCTGATCTCGACGGACCACTCGGCCTACGACCACAACTTCATCGTCAAACACAGCCGCCTCGTGCTGGACACGCGCAACGCGACGAAGAATGTCACCGAGGGGCGCGAGAAGATTCGGAAGGCTTGACGGCGAAACCCGCCTACGACTGGTAAGCACGGTGCATGGGCTGGACCGCTGCCAGCCGGCAGATTGCCCGCCTTAGCTTCGGAGTCGCCGCTTGCGAATCGCTGCTCGACCAACGCGGCGACCATCCGCAATGGGGACTTCCAGAAGCTCCGGCGCCCGCGCCAGGATGCGATTGAGGGAAATCCACACGGGGGCATTGCTGATGCCCAGTCGCTTTGCGATTTCGGGTCGCCGCAGTCCCTGATTGTGCAACTGCAGAATCTTCAACACGCGCCCACGCGGCCTGTAGGGCGGGGGTGCTTTCACGGGGAATCGGTGCCCCACGACACGCGCAATATCCCATACCGTGGCTTGAGAGCAACTTGTCTCCTGTGCCACTTGTGCAACCGTCCAATTCGGATGTGCCACCAAGGCATCTCGAACTTCCTGCAGCCTCGGGCCGCATGTGCATCGATCATAGTCGGACTCACATCTCAGGATTTGTCGCACGCGCTCGCTAGAAATTCCAAACTCCAGGGCCACATCCTGAAGTCGCGGCTTCCCCTGCTCTCGCCACCAGGTCACGATGGCCACCCGGCGCGCCAGCTTTTTGGGATTTTTCGCGTACACCCTCTTGCTGAAATACTCCGGAACATTACGGAGCACGGTCAAAGCCGCGTAATAAGGCATCCCCAACGCCTTGGCCACAGTCAGGGCACTCGGTCTGCCATGACTCTCCCACCACAATACCGTTGGCGCGGGGTCGTACTTTCGGGCACGACCCCGACCTCTTCGCGGTGTTTCCTCACCACGCTTCAAACTGGTCTTGCTTGCCATGTTCGACGCCATAAATCGAGGGGATCTTCACTGCTTTCAGAAGACTTGTGTTGTGATGAATCTTGGTCAAGGAAAGACCAGGCCGCCACGAGTCATGCCTGCGGTTCGGTCATGCTCCACGGATCGAGTGCCTTCGTCAGTTGATCCTCTGGCAAAATATTCTGGTCGAGGCACAACTGGCGGATGGTCTTGCCGGACTGGAAGGCTTCCTTGGCGAGAGCGGCCGCCTTTTCGTAGCCGATGTACGGATTGAGGCTCGTCACCATCGCGAGGCTCTGCTCGACACTCGCCTCGCACGCCTCCGGGTTGGCTTCCATGTCGAGGGCACACAGGTCGACGAAGGCGGTCGTGCCCTGAGCCAGCAGCGCAACCGACTCCAGCGTCGCGTGACCCATGATCAGCATCATGATGTTCAGTTGGAACTGGCCTCCCGTCGCGCCGCTGAAGGCGACGGTTTGATCGTTGCCGATGACTCGGGCGGCGACCTGCATCAGGCTTTCGCACATGACCGGATTCACCTTGCCGGGCATGATCGAACTGCCGGGCTGACGGTCGGGAAGCATGATCTCGTAGAAGCCGCAGCGCGGGCCCGAGCCGAGCCAGCGGATATTGTTCGCCACATTGAACAGCGTCGTCGCGATGACGCGCAACTGGCCGTGCGACTCGACGAGCCCGTCGCGTTGCGCGTTCCCCTCGAAGTGATTGAGGGCCTCGATGAATTTGATGCCCGTCTCTTTGGCGAGGGCCTCGCACGTCCGGCGGCCAAATTCGGGATGCGTGTTGATTCCCGAGCCGACCGCGGTGCCGCCGACCGGCAGTTCCAGGACCGCCTGCAACGCCTGTTTGGCTCGACCGACCGACAACTCCAACTGGCGGGCGAAGCCGCCGAACTCCTGCCCGAGTCGCAACGGGGTCGCGTCGGCGAGATGCGTGCGACCGATCTTGATGATCTTGTCCCAACTCTTCGCCTTTTTCTTCAACACGCTGGCAAAGCGGGTGAGCGCCGGAATCAGCCGGGCGTGGATGTTCATCGCCACCGCGACGTGGATCGCGGTGGGAAACGTGTCGTTCGTGCTTTGACCCATGTTGACGTGGTCGTTCGGGTGGATCGGCTTCTGCTGGTCGAAGCGGTTGCCGCCGACGATCTCGATGGCACGGTTGGAAATCACCTCGTTGCAGTTCATGTTGCTCGACGTTCCCGAGCCGGTCTGGAAGACATCGACGGGGAACTGCGCATCGAACTGGCCGGCGGCCACTTCGTGCGCGGCGCTCAACATCGCCTTGACCTGCTTCGCGTTCAGCGGGTTCTTGCCGGAGCCGGTCAACTTGCCGAGATCGCGATTCGCCACTCCGGCCGCCCATTTGACGAGGCCCATCGCGCGAATCATCTCGGACCGCAGCGGCCAGCCCGAGACGGGAAAGTTCTCGACGGCACGCTGCGTCTGCGCGCCGTAATAGGCTTGTGCGGGAACTTGAACGTCACCCATCGAATCGTGTTCGGTGCGGAAGTCGGTCATGAAGGTCTCTCAAAGTCCAATGGCGGGAGGGCGGGCAGGATCAGACGATCGAGTAATGGGTCAGTTTGATGAAGGACCAAGTGTGGCACGCCCTGAGTCTGCGAAGGGCGTGGTGTTATGGGGAGCTTGGTTCCACG
>JANODP010000381.1:0-22513 GCA_031412755.1 Schlesneria sp.
TCTGCGAGTTCTCGCTGCAATCTTTCAGCGGTTGCCAAATCCATTTGTGCCGTGAGAGCGGTACAGTTGTGATCGGGGTCATAGAGACGTATCATCACGCGAGTGTCTGGCAAGTCTTTGCCCTGAGCGTCGATGCCACTCCAACTTGTTTCGATGCTCCATTTGAATCGCGAAGGAACGGCAACGACACCGGATTCAGTCGCGGACAAAGCCTTGGTGTAGAGATAGTAAGAGTTGCTTTCACGGTCTGGGACGGCTTGCTTGACTTTGTCACCATCGCCTTCCAACCCCACGCCATCTCCCGCCGATGTGGACTGCTGTGCTCGTTTCTCTGGGCCATTCTTCGTGAACCGCTCGTCGATGATCGGGGTATCGGCGGGTAACGGAATGCGGTTCAGGTCGCTGATCGCGCCGTCCACGATCAGCTCGAGGTAGATGGTCTTTTCCAAGTTGCCCTTCGCATCTTTTCCGTCGCCGATTGGGGCTTCGCCCGCAGGCGGAGTGTGGGCGCAAGCTCCTGCGGTGGCCTTGTCATCCAGCCAGAAACTCGGAGCCCGCCGCAGAACGATCGGGCTCCCTTGGACTTGATCTTCAGGAGATGCGGCCAGGCTGACTCAAACTCATCCCGCTTGGTGAACGGGATCGCGTGGTGTTGCAGGGGTTGTTTCGGACCCTCGAATGTGCGCGATTGCTTTCGCAGTGGCTCCAGTTCCGCTGGCCAACTCTTGGGCCACGTCTCCGTATCGGTCACTGTGTAAATCGCATAAACCGAACTGACTAAGGAAAACACGATTGCGAAGAATATCACTGCTGTTCTCTTCATCGAAATGACTCCTAAAGGGTTGTGAAGGTTTGCTCGCGACTTCTCAGTTGCGGAGGGTCCGTTAATGGTTCATTGCTTCTCGATCGAATGGTTGAGCAGCTAACAGCGGCGCGTCAGACCATCAGGCGTCCTTTGCCGTTGTTTCTCCGCTTTCTTTATCCGAGGGTTGACACGCGCCTCACGTGGTTGAGCTTCGCGTTGCGGCGGCACGCTGATCGATATCGGGTTGGGACCAGTGAAGTCCCAAATCTCGACGGTCCCTTGGCCGACACTGGGGTGTGGTCTGCACGTCGGCTCCCATGCCACGAACTGAAGCCGATGACTTGCGAACGCAATGGCAGTTTCAACTGAGCGTGTTGTCTGTCGTCGCTGTCGTGCTAACCGCGTGCGTGCTCTTGACCGGCTCATGGCTCTTGAAATTGGCCGTGGTGCTATTACCGGTTGCAGCATTCACGGCCCGCCCGCAAAACGCCAGCGTCTCGCCGTGGCAAGTACTTTCAGAGAGTCTCGGTTCGTGGTTCACCTACCACGCCCAACCACTCCCCGGATTGCAGCAAAGTCCGGTGGGGCCGACACATTATCGGGCGGGCCTTGTGCTGACCGTAACGGTGCTCACTGTCATGGTGTTTGCCCGCTGGTCCAATTCTCCGCTGGCGCAGGTCATTGAACTGGGAAGCGCGAATCACCAGACGTATTCGCGTCAACTTGATCAACGCCAAGCGGGTGACTTCGAGCGGCTGCGATATGGGGGAATGGTCTGGGGAGCGACGGTGCTCGGCATCGCGACTCTGCCCGTGGTGATGCCGCTCGCACTGGCGTTCTCGTTGGTAATGCCGATTCTTTGTCTGGCAACGGCTGCGCGAAACCAAAGCCGTACCGGCAACAGCATCGAAACGATTCTCGCCGACATCCGACGCTCCCCTGATCTCACGGAGCGGAGCAGCATATATCTCGGCAGAGTGGTGGAAGACGGCAGCCCCGTGCTTGTTCCGGTTCATATCGGGAGACTCGTCCGCTGGAGACTGCGGACGGGCGATTCGAAGACCGGCGTACTCGACTGGATTGAGGCTGGTTGTCCTTCGTGCCACCCCGCGAAAAGGGGGGCGCGATGACAAGTCCTCGCACTGCTACACCTGCCGAGCAATCGCAGGCGGCTCACACGCTTGTATCGGCCGTCATCGACAGGGGTGTTGCCTCGACTGATGACGCCCGTCAGCGGTACGAACTGCCCCCCGCCGTCGATCAGCGTGCATGGGGAGCAATCACGACCCGTCTTCTGGCCGAATGCGTGCTAGTCCGTGTTGGTGACACTCACACACGCCGCCGTGTCGCACATGGACGACGGATCGGGCGTTACTACTCGCCGGATCTCGCCCGTGCCCGGCAGTACGCCGCCGCACTCACGGCTGCCGCGTCGAAAGACCGGGCAGCGTAATTGACGCTGCCCGGCCTCGACACCTGACCTGACTACCAACTTTCGCTCTGGCGGGGGCGGCAACCTCCGCCGGAGCATTCTTCGGGACAACGGACATGATATCGCACAACGCATCGTGCGGCACCCCGAGCGGGGGTGTCGTATGAGCAATCTCATTCTCGCCGAAGCCCTGCGGCTGCATTCGATGGGCTTGTCCGTCATTCCCATTGGACGAAACAAGAAGCCCGCCTTGCGAACGTGGAAGCCGTTCCAAACGACTGCGGCCGACGAGCGGCAGATTCACGACTGGTTTGACAGTCGCGACAATCTTGGGTTGGGCATCGTGCTGGGGCCGGTGTCGGGCAATCTCATCGCCCGAGACTTCGACACTGAGGCCGCGTGGATGCGATGGGAGAGCCAGTACCCGATTCTGGCCCGGACCCTCCCCTTCGTCGAGACCAGTCGCGGCCGACACGTTTTCGCTCGAATTGTTGGTTGCCCATCGCGGACGTTTGACGATGGTGAGTTGAGGGCGAACGGCAATTACGTGGTCGCTCCACCGTCCGTGCATCCGAGCGGCTGTCGTTATCGCTGGGGACGTGATTTCGCCTCGCTGGATGGCGTGCCATTGCTCACGCTGGAACAGTCGGGGTTCGATCGCTGCTGGCTCGCATCAAGGGCACCAGAGGCGGATGCCACAGATAGCACAGAAGTCGATTCTGTTCGATCTGTCCCTATCTGTGACATCCATCCTTTGATTGACCAGACGCTACCCAAGGCATACGGTTCTCGACGGAAACAACTGTTCCGACTGGCCTGTCGAATTCGAGTCGATTCACAGTTGAAAGACGTGCCACTCCACGAGTTGAAGTCACTTGTCCGACAGTGGTACGAGCGGGCGTTGCCCAACATTCGGAGCAAGTGTTTCGATGAGACTTGGAGCGACTTCGTGCAAGCCTACGGCAACGTAGATCTGGCACGTTGCGGCGATGCGGTAGTGATGGCGATGAAGCGGGCGGATGCGAAGGATCTGCCAACTGAGGCCCTGAATTACGACAGCCCGATCACTCGGCGGCTGGTCGCGTTGTGCGCCGAATTGGCCTGCGATGCCCCCGATGGCGTTTTCTTTCTGTCGTGTCGCAAGGCCGCGTCGGTGCTGGGAATCGATGACTACAAGTGGGCTAATCGTTGCTTGAAAATGCTCTGCGTGGATCGCGTTTTGCGACTGATCGAAGAGGGTGGGCCGCACAACAACAAGGCGAGTCGATACATCTATCTCCCGAATGACGCCGAACTCAATCGAACCTAGTTTCGGCGGAAGATTGACTGACCACCACTGAACTGTACCTTAGATTACACTATGGCAGACAAACCGCCGATCACTGACCTATTGCGACAGACGATCAACGAATGCGGGATTCCGTTTCTCACGCTTGAACAGAAAACGGGCGTCCTGCGTCAGTCACTGATGAAGTTCGCACGGGGCGAGCGGACGATTCATCTCGACTCAGCCGACGCTCTGGCCGAGTTCTTTGCGCTGGAACTCCGACCGGCAACACACAAGGCCGCAACGAAAGCCGCTCCCAAGCGGAAGAGGAAGTGAACGATGGGGAGCATCTTCAAGAAAACTGCGACGAAGCCGATTCCCAAGGGGGCGGAATTATTCTCGAAGAGCGGCAAACGGTTCGCTCGTTGGAAACCATCAAAGGGCAAGGTGAGAACTGCCCCCGTCACGACGGGCCGCGATGGAACCGACCGAATCGTAATCACGGTGGGCACTTATCTGGCCAAGTATCGGGATGGCTCGGGACTGGTCCGCGAAGTCTCGACCGGGTGCCACGATGAGGATGCCGCTCGCTCGATTCTGTCCAAGCTGGAACGCCGGGCGGAACTTGTCAAAGCCGAAGTCATCTCGACCGGAGAGGCGGCGACCGCCGATCACCAGACGACACCGGTTGCCGCTCACTTCGCCGCCTACCTCGACCATCTGCGGGCGAGTGAGGCGAGTCCCGTTCGTGTTGCGAATATGCAAAGCCAGTTTGACCGCGTTTCGGGCGACTGTGGCTTCCGCAAGTTGGGAGACCTCGACGGCGGCAAGCTAACGAAGTGGCTGCTGCTACGCGAAGATGAAGAGATGTCGGCGGCAACGCGCAACGGCTATCGCGAAACGATGGTCATGTTCGCGAACTGGTGTTGTTCAGGAACAAAGCCGCGACTGTCGGGCAATCCGTTCGCGGAAGTCCCAAAGGCGAACGTCAAGACCGACCGCAGACGACAACGCCGGGCCATGACCGAAGTCGAATTGGTGAAGTTGTTGGAAGTAGCACGGCTTCGACCGCTCGCCGAGTTCGGACGGGAAGCCGTTCGTCCCGAGAAGAAACGCGACGAAAAGAACGGGACTCGCCGCAAGCGATCGAACTGGCGGAAGGCCGCGTTGACGCTCGGCACGATGCAAGCGGCGGTCGAGCGTGCAAGGAAATGCCTCGCCAAGAATCCCGAGTTCGTCAAGAAGCTGGAACGGCTAGGGCGGGAACGAGCGTTGATTTACAAGACGCTCGTTCTGACGGGACTCCGCCGGAACGAACTCGCATCGTTGACGGTGGGGCAATTGGACCTCGACGGTCCGATGCCGTTCGTCGTGTTGGAAGCGGCTGACGAGAAGAACCGCAACGGCTCGACGATTCCTCTACGGCACGACTTGGCGAACGATTTGAGGGACTGGCTGTCCGACACGCCGAACGCGGCAACACTTCGTCTACGCGCTCACAATGCGACGCCAGACAGCAAGAGACCGCTGTTCACGGTTCCCGCCGGGCTGGTGCGAATCCTCGACCGCGATTTGTTCGCCGCTGGCATCAAGAAACACGACGAGCGAGGCCGATCCATCGACGTTCACGCTCTGAGGCATTCGTTTGGGACGCTGCTCAGCAAAGGGGGTGTTACTCCGCGAACGGCTCAAGCCGCGATGCGTCACTCATCGATTGACCTAACGATGAACGTCTACACAGATCCCAAGTTGCTCGACGTGTATGGGGCACTCGACACCCTGCCATCACTCAGCCTCGACGCCTCGCCATCGACTGAACGCCAGACGATGCAAGCGACCGGAACTGATGACAGCATGTCTTCGGCGCTTGTACCACCGCTTGTACCAAACACTGGCCAACCGGGGCAAACTGTGTCATTTGCTGTCATCTCATCGGATATTGACGATGAACGAGCGACACAAATGGTGAGTGATGAAAACATCACAATGCCAAGCGAAAAAGCCTCGCCCGCAGTGTTTGCGAGCAAGGCTTTGAAGGTCGGGATGACAGGATTTGAACCTGCGACCTCTACGTCCCGAACGTGTTGGGCATGACCGAATTCGCTGCATTATATGCGGTTACGGATTCCAGACTATCCAGAATTTCCACGTTTTCACACGGATTCTGGACACCATTCTGGACACCGCCCGGAATCCGATTTCGATGCCATTCATGCGTGGGAAGTTCCGCCAAGAAGAGCAGCACCAAGCTAGCACCCCGGTCAACTCCTACTTGGGAACAGCCGTGCTTCATTCATCAGGATGACGGTGTTCCGTAGTGGTTCTTGCTAGGATGTATTCTTGCGTGAGTTTCTCTCGAATCTTTCAAAGGAAGTTTCCATGCTCACGATCCCAAACCTTGTTGACGAGTTGACCTCTGCCGATCTGGAGCGTGTGAAGAACGATTTGCTTTGTCGGCTCCGAGCCGTCGTGCCGAGTCAGGAACACGTCCTCGCATACTGGGAGCAGCTCGATGACATTGCCCGAGCCAAGCTGGCAACACAAATCGACGATGTGGACTTCGAGCTGCTGATGACCAAGGAGTTTCGCGCACAACCTCGCCAGCAAGCGGACGATTCTCTCCAGCCACCTCCGGTCATCACGCTCGAAGAGCAGTCTTCCAGTCGCGAGGCTTTCCTCGAAGGGGAGCTTTGTTTGTCGGAAGGACGGGTCGGAGTCGTGCTCGTCGCGGGAGGTATGGGAACTCGGCTCGGCTTTGAGCAGCCCAAAGGGATGTTCCCCATTGGGCCGGTGTCAGGAAACACATTGTTCCAAGTTTTGATCGAGCGAATCGTCGCACTTGGACGCCGATATGGCGCGCGCATCCCGCTGTACCTCATGACCAGCGACGTCACGCACAACGCGACGGTCCAGTTTCTGAGAGAGCATGATGCCTTCGGCCTCAATCCCGATGACCTCATCGTTTTCCGCCAGGGAACACTTCCCGTGATCGACGCCACCACCAAAAAACTCTTGCTGGCCAGCCCAGGTGAATTGGCCACATGCCCCGATGGTCACGGAGGCTTTCTCGATGCCGCTCGGAAGGCCGGCTGCTTCGACGACATGGCTCGACGAGGAATTGAGGTGCTGTTCTATGGCCAGATGGACAACCCCCTGTTGCTCATCGCGGACCCCGAGCTGATTGGCCACCACCTGCTGGCCAATGCGGACATCACCACCCAAGTCGTAAGACGGGCCACTCCGACGGAGAAAGTCGGCATGTTCGTTTCCCGAGGCCCCAAGGTGTGGATCTTGGAATACAGCGAACTTCCCAGAGAGATCGCGACGGCCACCGACGACGACGGCGCGCCCCTTTTCTGGGCCGGTAACACGGGAGCACATCTCTTCCGTGTTTCCTTTCTCGAACGCATCGCCAGCCGCCCCAACGCGCTCCCCGCTCATCCCTGCCGCAAGAAGGTGGCCCATCTTGACGAGCAGGGGCGAATCCAGCAGCCCGACGAACCCAACGCGATCAAGTTCGAGAAGTTCATCTTTGACCTGATGCACCACACCAACCGAACGGCGCTGGTGGAATCTGACCGCGATGCGACGTTCGCGCCGGTGAAGAACCCGGACTCGATGACCACGGATACAGCCGCCACCGCTCGCGCCGCGATGGTCAGGTTGCACGCCGGTTGGTTGCGAGACGCCGGAACGGAGGTGGCTCCCGGAGTGGACGTCGAAATCAGTCCGTTGTTCGCGCTCAACAGATCCGACCTCGACGACAAGACGCTCGCCGCGTCGATTGGTGAGCCGACGTTTCTCACGTAACGCTGCGAATCCGCACTCCAAACGAGAAATTCAATCCATTGAAATTACGCAGCAAAATACTTCGCCGAGGACTTGAGCGGCTGAAGGCGCGCATCGGAGTCGATGGTCTGTTCCGCGAATTTGGAGACGACTTGCCGTTGCGGTCCGAGATGTTCAGCGTCGCTCAATTGGAGCAGCACGCCGAGACGCTCGCGGAATGGCATCAGGTTGATCCGGGGCGCGGCCCGGATCGGCTGTTGGCTCGCTTGGCGGCCAACGAAAAGATTCTGCTGGAGGCGTACAAGCTGGTGACGGAAGCGGACGATCACAATCGCCGCATTACGCCCGCCAGCGAATGGCTGCTCGACAATTTCTACGTGATCGATGAGCAGATTCGCACGGCGCGCCGGCACTTGCCGAAGCAGTACAGCCGGGGACTGCCGCGCTTGTTGAACGGGCCGTCAGCCGGCTACCCGCGTGTCTACGATCTCACGCTGGAGTTGATCTCGCACGTCGATGGCCGCATTGATGCCGACACCCTGCGGAGCTTCGTATCGGCCTACCAAAAGGGGAGGCATCTGAAACTGGGTGAGCTGTGGGCCGTCCCGATCATGATGCGACAAGCGTTGATCGAAAACCTACGGCGTGTGGCGGCGCGCATCGTCACGGGAACGCTGGATCGAAACTCGGCCAGCCAATGGTCCGACGTCTTCATCGAATGCGCCGAGAAGACTCCCAACAATCTGATCCTTGTCGTCGCCGATATGGCTCGGCCGAACCCGAATCTCTCCACCGCGTTCGTGGCCGAGATGGCTCGTCGCCTGCAAGGGCAGAGCCAGGCGTTGGCATTTCCGCTCACCTGGATCGAACAGCGGCTCTCGGAACAGGGCCAGACCATCGAGCAGATGGTGCAGTCCGAGGGCCAGCAGCAAACGGTCGATCAAGTCTCGATCGGCAACAGCATCGGCAGTCTGCGAGAGCTGGATGCGATTGACTGGCGGAAGTTCGTCGAGACGTTGAGCATCGTCGAACAGACGCTGCTCGGCGATCCAGCCGGCGTGTACGGCGGCATGGACTTCAGCACGCGCGACCAGTACCGGCATGCCGTCGAAGCCATTGCGAAACAGAGTTC
Source organism: Schlesneria sp. (assembly GCA_031412755.1). Lineage (GTDB taxonomy): Bacteria > Planctomycetota > Planctomycetia > Planctomycetales > Planctomycetaceae > Schlesneria. The sequence continues at coordinate 8,426 of JANODP010000381.1, forward strand.
TCTGACAGAGCACGAAGTCGCCAGCCAAGTGGTGCAACTCGCGCAACGAAACGCGGCGCTGCACGGGACCGAGCACCGGACCGCTCACGTTGGATTCTTCCTGATCGACAAGGGATTGCCGGAGCTGGAGCGCGCGACGCGGATGCGATACTCTCTGTCCGCGAGAGTCGGGCGGATCGCACGGAAAGCGTCGCTCGCTGTGTACCTCGGCGCGATCTTCATGATCGCAACCGCGGTCACTGTCGGCGTGCTCCGACTCACGGGGTTGGACGACGGATGGGGTTGGATGGCGGCCCCGTTGCTGTTCGTGGGGGCCACTCACCTGGGTGTGGGCTTGGTCAATTGGCTGACGACGTTGTTGGTCAGGCCGCACCGGCTGCCACGCATGGATTTCTCCGAGGGCATCCCACGTGAGTTCAGCACGTTGGTGGCCGTTCCGACCATGCTCATCAGCTCGCGCAACGTCGGTCGCCTGCTGGAAGCGCTGGAGGTGCGCTACCTCGCCAACCGGGATGAGAACTTGCGGTTCTGTCTGCTGACCGACTTTCGTGACGCGCCGCAGGAGGCGATGCCGGAAGACGAGTCGCTGCTGCAACTGGCTCGAGCGGGAATCGAGGCTCTCAACGAAAAACACAGTCGCCCTGGGACGGATGGCGAAGAGGGCGACATCTTTTTTCTGTTGCATCGCCCGCGCCGCTGGAATCCTCAAGAGCAAACCTGGATGGGGCACGAGCGAAAACGAGGAAAGCTCGGCGACCTCAATGCCCTGTTACGCGGCGGCTCGCGCGACGGGTTTTCGTTGATCGTCGGCGACACGTCGCTGCTCACACAGGTGAAGTATGTCATCACGCTCGACACCGACACGTTCCTGCCACGCGATGCCGCACAGCAGCTCGTGGGGACGCTCGCACACGTTCTCAATCGTGCTCAAATCGACGAGCGGCGGAAGGTCGTCACGGAGGGCTATGGCATTCTGCAACCGGGCGTTGCGATCCGCCTGGAGAAGGAGAGTCCGTCGTGGTTCGTGCGACTCTGCGCCGGCGAGCCGGGCGTTGACCCGTACACGCGCACGATCTCCGATGTCTATCAGGACGTGTTCCACGAAGGCTCATTCATCGGCAAAGGGATCTACGACGTCGATGCCTTCTCCGAAACGATGGAGCGGCGTTTTCCCGAGAATCAAATCCTCAGCCATGACCTGCTCGAGGGCTGCTACGCGCGATCCGGCTTGGTCAGCGACGTCCATGTCTATGAGAGTTACCCGTCACGCTACAACACGGATGTCAGTCGGCGACATCGATGGATCCGCGGCGACTGGCAGATTGCGCAGTGGCTGCTGCCGGTCGTCTCCGGTCCGGATGGCCGTCCTGCCAGCAATCCGATCAGCCTGCTTGGCCGTTGGAAGATATTCGACAACCTGCGGCGCAGCATCGTCTCGTGTGCGTTGACGCTGTTGCTGCTGTTGGGTTGGGCGGCTCCACCACCAGCATGGATTTGGACGGCTGCCGTCGTGGGAATTGTGTTGATCCCGGCCGTGTGCATGTCGTTCGTGGCCCTGTTCCGCAAGCCGGTCGAAATGGCGTTGGTCTCGCATCTGCTGCAAATCCCCACGTCCGTTTGTGTGAGTTTGGCGCAGGCGACTTTGACGATCGTCTTTCTTCCGTATGAAGCCTACTTCAGCCTGGATGCCATCGTTCGCACCAACGTGAGGATGCTCGTCACGCGCAAGCGGATGCTGGAATGGAAGACCGCCAGCGACGCCGAGCGTGAAGGCAGCGGAGACCTCATCGGCTGCAACCGCACGATGTGGGTCGCGCCGGCGTTGGCCACGATCACTGCAGCCGCCTTGGTTATGTGGCGACCGGATGCGTTGTGGGCCGCTGTTCCCCTCTTGGGGTTGTGGCTGCTCTCGCCGTTGATCGCGTGGAAGATCAGTCAGACGGTCTTGCGAAAAGAAGCGAAGCTGACGCCGCAGCAAACGCTGTTTTTGCATCACGTCGCCCGCAAGACCTGGCGCTTCTTCGAGACGTTTGTCGGTCCCGAAGATCATTGGCTGCCGCCGGACAACTTCCAGGAGTATCCCGCGACCGCGATCGCCCATCGCACCTCGCCAACGAACATGGGCGTGTCGCTCTTGTCCAATCTCGCCGCCTATGACTTCGGTTACGTTTCGGCGGGCCAATTGATCGAGCGGACGACGAACTCACTCCGTTCGATGGATCAGCTCGAACGGTTTCATGGCCATTTTCTGAACTGGTACGACACCCAAACTCTGCAACCACTCTTCCCGAAGTATGTCTCTTCGGTCGATAGCGGAAACCTCGCCGGCCACTTGCTGACGTTGCGACGTGGGCTGCTGGAGCTGAGTGACCATCCGCTCGTTTCCTCACAGTTGTGGAACTCGTTGGCGCTGACGCTCCAGAATTTGGTGAGCGACGCGGCGCTAGCCGCCGGTGTTTCGCAGGGGAAATCGACTCCACGACACTCCACGACACCAGTGGCTAGCGCCATTCCGCTCAAAGTGAGTGCCATTGGGCTAACGCCGCCCGACTCGCCGAGTCAGGCAGACAAAGTGCTGAAACTGCTGCGTCGGGACATGCCGTCCCGGCTGTCGACGGCCCACGACCTTCTGCATGAACTGCTGACGGCGGCGGCTGATGTCGCTCAAGGCCCACCGGACGCTGACTCACCAGAGTTGATCGGATTGATGCGCGATCTCGAACACCAATGCCGCGACCACTTGGACGAGCTGATGTTCGTCGCCCCGTGGCTCGCGCATCCGGCAGCCCCACAAGAACTGTGGCAGCGCGGGTCGCCCGAGCAGTTGCAACGGCTGAGCCAGCTCCAAGAAATGCTGCACCGATTGAACGAGATTCCCACGTTGCGCGACGTCGCAGGTATTGAGTCCGAATTGCTGCCGGCCCTCGACGCGATCCTCGACACACTAGCCCGACGCGCAAGCGAGGGGTTGGAGGTCACCGGCGATATCGCCCCCTCGAGTGAGCCGGAAGACCGAGCATGGCTGCTTCAATTGCGAGCGCTGCTCCAAGAGGCCAGCCAGCGTGCGAACGAGCGGCTGCTCGTCATCGAACAGCGTGCGTTGCATTGCAGCGAACTGGCCGATTTCGAGTACGACTTTCTGTACGACAAGGCGCGGCGTCTGCTGGCCATTGGCTACAACGTCAGCGAGCACCGCCGCGATCCGAGCTTCTATGACCTGCTGGCGTCCGAAGCGCGGCTCGCCAGCTTCGTGGGAATCGCGCAGGGGCAACTGGGACAAGAGCACTGGTTCGCGTTGGGCCGGTTGCTGACGACATCGAACGGTCAACAAACGCTGCTCTCCTGGAGCGGCTCGATGTTCGAGTATCTAATGCCGCTGGTCGTCATGCCAACCTACGAGAACACGCTGCTCGATCAGACCTACAAGGCCGTTATCGACCGGCAAATCAAGTATGGCCGGCAACGAGGCATTCCCTGGGGCGTTTCGGAATCGGGCTACAACACGACCGACGCGCACTTGAATTATCAGTATCGCGCGTTTGGCGTTCCCGGCCTGGGTTTCAAACGCGGACTGGCGGACGACCTTGTGGTTGCTCCGTACGCCACGGCGATGGCCTTGATGGTCGCTCCGGAAAAGGCCTGCGCGAACCTGCAGCTCATGGCGACAAAAGGGTTTGAGGGGCAGTATGGCTTTTACGAAGCCGTCGATTACACCCACTCACGCTTGGCACGCGGTCAGACACATGCCGTTGTGCGTTCGTATATGGCGCATCATCAGGGGATGAGCTTTCTTTCGCTGGCTTACCTGCTGCTGAATCGTCCAATGCAAAAGCGGTTCGAGTCCGACCCGCAGTTCCAGGCCACCGAGCTTCTGTTGCAAGAGCGGATTCCCAAAATCGCGCCGTTCTATCCCCACGCGACCGAAGCCTCCGGTGTTCGCAAAACCGCTGGCGAACGCGAGGCGCTCATCCGCGTGTTCACGACGCCGCACACGCCGATGCCCGAAGTGCATCTCCTTTCCAACGGTCGGTATCACGTCATGGTGACGAACGCCGGAGGCGGATACAGCCTGTGGAAAGACATCGCCGTTACTCGCTGGCGTGAAGACACCACACGTGACAGCGCGGGAACGTTTTGTTACCTCCGCGATGTGACGAGCGGCGAAGTCTGGTCGACCGCGCATCAACCGACTCTCAAACCCTCAAAGAAGTACGAGGCGATCTTCTCGCAGGCGCGCGCCGAGTTTCGGCGGCGGGACGGCGACATCCTGATTCACACCGAGATCGCCGTCTCGCCGGAAGACGACATCGAGATCCGACGCAGCAGCATCACCAATCGCTCGAAGGTTTCGCGCACGATCGAGATCACCAGCTATGCGGAAGTGGTGCTCGCGGCACCGGCAGCCGATGCCACGCACCCGGCGTTCTCCAACTTGTTCGTGCAGACTGAGATCATCGAATCGCGGCAGGCCATCGTCTGCACGCGCCGGCCGCGATCGCATAAGGAACATCCGCCCTGGATGCTCCACCTGATGGCGGTGCGCGGAGCCTCGGAGGGCGAAGCGTCCTACGAAACCGACCGGCTGAAGTTCATTGGCCGAGGCCGCACGGTGGCGGCTCCGGAAGCGATGAGCCGCGCGGCGAAGTTGTCGAACAGCGCCGGCTCGGTCCTCGATCCAATCGTCGCCATCCGGCGTCGGCTGACACTCGCGCCGGATGAAACGGTGATTGTGGACCTAGTCACCGGCATGGCGGAAACTCGCGATTCCGCCGCGGTTTTGATCGACAAGTACCACGACCGCCACTTGGCTGACCGAGTCTTCGACATGGCCTGGACTCACGGGCAAGTCGTCTTGCGGCAGTTGAACGCCAGCGAAACGGACGCCCAACTTTATGGACGGCTCGCGAGCTCGGTCGTGTATGCGAACCCCTCGCGCCGAGCGAATCCGGCGATCCTGGTGCAGAACCGGCGCGGGCAATCGGGTTTGTGGGGACACGGCATCTCCGGTGACTTGCCGATCGTGATTCTGCGCATCGGCGATGCCGAGAAGATCGACCTCGTGCGACAACTCGTCCAAGCGCATGCGTTCTGGCGGCTCAAGGGACTGGCGGTCGATCTGGTCATCTGGAACGACGGGCACTCGGGGTATCGACAGGTGCTGCAAGACATGGTCATCGGTCTGATCTCCGCCGGGACCGAGGCTCACACGCTCGATCGTCCAGGCGGCATCTTTGTCCGCCGCGCCGAGCAAATGTCCGACGAAGACCGCATCCTGCTGCAAACGGTGGCCCGTGCAATCATCGTCGATACCGAGGGGACTTTGGCCGAACAAATTGAGCGGCGCATTCGCACGGACGTGAAAGTTCCCGAACTGATCCCCAGCCGCCTGCGCCGCTTGGACGTCATTCCCAACATTGAGTCACCCCGCCGAGACCTGATGTTCTTCAACGGCTTGGGGGGCTTTACGGCCGACGGACACGAATATGCGATCCGGATGGAGCCGGGGCAAGTTACGCCGGCTCCGTGGGTGAATGTGCTGGCGAATCCCCACTTCGGAACGGTCATCTCGGAAAACGGCGGAGCCTACACCTGGTGCGAGAACGCGCACGAGTTCCGACTCACCCCGTGGTACAACGACCCCGTGAGCGATGTCAGCGGCGAGGCATTCTACTTGCGCGATGAAGAGAGCGGCTATTTCTGGTCACCGGCACCGCAGCCCGCGCGAGGGAGTATGCCTTATGTCTGCCGGCATGGGTTCGGCTACAGCGTCTTTGAATACACGGAGAACGGCATCACGTCGGAGTTATGGTTTTATGTGGCAATGGACGCGCCCGTGAAGTTCGCGGTACTCAAAGTCAAGAACACTTCGGGCCGCCCGCGACGACTCTCGGCGACCGCGTACTGTGAATGGGTGCTCGGCGAAATGCGTTCCAAATCGCTGATGCACGTCGTCACCGAGACCGATCCCAAGTGCGGAGCCTTGCTGGCTCGCAATCCCTACAGCATCGAGTTCCCCGACCGCATTGCCTTCGTCGATGTCCACGACTCAGCGCGCAGCCTCACGGGCGATCGAACCGAGTTCCTCGGCCGTAACGGCAACTCGGCCAAGCCCGCAGCCATGTCACGCACGCGGCTTTCCGGCAAAGTGGGCGCGGGACTCGATCCCTGCGCGGCAATGCAGGTGCCGTTCGATCTCGCCGACGGTCGGGAACGCGAGATCGTCTTCACGCTCGGAGTCGGCCGCGACATCGAAGACGTGCGCCAACTGGTCCAGCGTTTCCGTGGCCCCGAGAACGCTCGTCGCGCCTTGGAGGGAGTCTGGGACTTCTGGAACCGGACGCTTGGCGCGGTCCATGTCGAGACGCCCGATCCAGCCCTGAACCTGATGGCCAACGGCTGGCTGCTGTATCAAACGCTGTCGTGCCGATTCTGGGCGCGCAGCGGCTACTACCAATCGGGCGGAGCGTTTGGCTTTCGAGACCAATTGCAAGACGTGGCCGCTCTCCTGCATACCGAACCGCGACTCATTCGCGAACATCTGCTGTTGTGCGCGGCTCACCAGTTCCGCGAAGGCGACGTGCAGCATTGGTGGCATCCGCCGCTTGGTCGTGGCGTCCGCACGCATTTCTCCGACGATTATCTGTGGCTGCCGCTCATCGTCTGCCGGTACGTCCTGGGGACCGGGGACACGGGCATCCTTGATGAATCTGTCCCGTTTCTGGAGGGACGACAGGTCAAGGCCGATGAAGACGCTTATTACGATCTCCCCACTCGGTCGGAAGAAGCCGGCACACTTTATGAACATTGCGTCCGAGCCATCACCAGGGGCTTGTCATTCGGTTCCCACGGTCTGCCGCTGATCGGCTGCGGCGACTGGAACGACGGGATGAACCTCGTCGGCGAAGAAGGGAGGGGCGAGAGCGTCTGGTTGGCCTTCTTCCTGACCGAGATTCTCCAACGGTTTTCTGAACTGGCTCGCCAACGCGGTGACCTTGCCTTTGCCGAACGCTGTGACACTGAAGCCGCTCGCCTGCGCGAGAACATCGAACAGCACGCCTGGGACGGCGAATGGTATCGCCGCGCGTACTTCGACAACGGCGAACCGCTCGGAGCGGCCAGCAACTCCGAATGCCAGATCGACTCGCTCCCGCAAAGCTGGTCCGTCCTGTCAGGAGCCACCAACCCAGAGCGGTCACGCCTGGCGATGGATGCCGTCGATCGACGACTCGTGCGCCGCGATAATTCACTCATCCAACTCTTCGATCCACCGTTCGACAAATCCGAGTTGGACCCCGGCTACATCAAGGGCTATGTCCCCGGCGTCCGAGAAAACGGCGGGCAATACACGCACGCCGCGATCTGGACCGTCATGGCCTTCGCGGAAATGGGGGACCACCGTCGCGCCTGGGAATTGTTCTCAATGATCAATCCCATCAACCACGGTTCCACACCGCTAGAAATCGCCACTTACAAGGTCGAACCGTACGTGGTCGCCGCCGATGTGTATGCGGTTCCGCCACACACCGGCCGAGGCGGCTGGACTTGGTACACCGGCTCGGCCAGTTGGATGTACCGCCTCATCATCGAATCTCTCCTGGGCCTGCATCTGGAGGTCGATAAACTCCGCTTCACCCCGTGCCTACCCGCCGACTGGAAGTCGTTCAGACTTCATTACCGCTACCGAGAAACCTTATTCCACATCACCGTCCTGCAACCCGAACCGGGCCACGCCGTGAAACGCATCACCATCGACGGTATCGAACAGCCAGACAAGATGGTCTTCCTGAAAGATGATCGGCAAGATCATCAAGTCGAAGTGGAGTTGGAGTGAGAGCACGCGAGCTAGCCCGCGTTGCCTGTCGGATTCGAGCGATCCTAGTTGGCTGGTAGCCCGTGGTGAAAGACGCCCTTCGGTTCCGTAGTCCGTCCTTGCTTTCCCAACACGTTCCCAATGCTCACGAAAGCCCCTGTTTTCAGGGGCTTTCATTTTTACCTGGCTTGGAGGAGGCGTGGCTCAAATGCAGATTTCGCGTGTTAGTGGGGGGATTCTTGGGGGGACTTTTCATGTCGGGAGCGAACCATGAATCATCGGTTTCTGCATCGGTCTTTGGATGGTTCAAGAGGCGGGTTACGACATTGAGTCGGTCATCTCTGTCGTTACCAGACGAATTCGTTGCGAAGTTTGGCCAGCGGTCTGCCGTTTTCACGTGTCCGATGCCGGGAAGGCTGGGGCATAAGTTCTTCCAGAAACAGCAGCCCAACCTAGCACTCGCCCGCCTGAATCGGTCAAGGAGCTTCCCCTTGGGACTCCTCACTTGACCGCGTCGGGACTCGTGCTGCCAACAGAGCTGCCTTCTGGCATCACTTTCCCCCACTTCATCATGGCAACCGCCACCACATCACAGGCACACACTCCAGGTCCGTGGTATCTCAGCACGAAATGCCCGCTTGCATCCGATGACATCAATCGAATCGAGTTCTGCATCTTCTCTGAGAAGGGAAACATTGCGACGATCCCCACCGATTTGATTCTGCATGTGAATCGAGATGCTGAATCAAACGCTCGCCTGATCGCACAGGCTCCCGCTCTCCTGAAGTCCTGCAAAGATCTTGTCGATTCGATCGACATGGGCGACATGTTCGACCATGACTTTGATTGCCAAGATCCCGACAAGTGCGTTCTCTGCGTTGCTCGGAAAGTGATTGCGGATGCCGAGGGATGAGCCCTCCCGCAGTCTACGAAGAAACCAAACGGAGTCATGAGACGACAGGGATTCATTCCTGAACGGAGTCACTGAACCGATGCTGACCCGCGTCTGAACAGGCACTGCCCTCGTTCGAGCATCGGGTTCACGAACGGTCGTGGGTCAAGGTTGAACGGTGTGATGACTCCCCTCTTCTTTTTCCGCTGCGCACGCTGTTCAGCCCTTGAACAAGATGATTGCTCAGCCCCCTGCCGTCGGCGAGTTTCATCGTCTGAACCCCGTTCTGTCGGGGCGTGACCTACTGCCAGTCGTGACCTTGGTTCGGCGTCCTGATTTCGCCCGGATACGAACCGTCTTGGTGAGGGGCATGACATCATTCAAGAACCGGTCCAATGAAGCGGCACGGAACCGCTTTGAACCTACCTGAACGGGCGATGCACTCCGGCCATGACTCCCCTCTCGAACCGCGCCATGCCACCCCTGTTTGACTCCGGTTCAACCGGACTGTGTCAGTGGGGATTCAGTTCGATTTGCGTTCAATTCGGTGTTGCGCTACGGTGCGGGTATCCCCTCTTTCCCCCCTATGGATCAGCATCTCAGTGTCAGCGAGGCTCGGGAGTTCACTGGAAAATCGGAATCGACGATCAAGCGCTTGTTGCGGGAGATTGTGGCCGATCCGCAGCATGTAGACCGCTTGTTCATCCTGCCGTCTGCGGAAGAGGTGGAGCGACGCAAGGCCGCCAAGGAACCGTATGTCTGGAAGATTGACCGGCAGTTGCTGATGAGGCGGTTTCCGCAGGAGGATACGGCGGAGAGTGGGGGAGTGGCGGATGGTGGACCGGTCATGACACACGTCGAATTGGTCATGCAGGTGTTGCAGGAACAGCTCAAGAGTAAGGACGAGCAGATGCGGACGCTGGAGAAGCAGCTTGACCGCAAGGACGATCAGATTGCGAGTCTCAATGAACGGATGCGGGAGTCCAATGTCCTGATGCGGGAATTGCAGCAGCGATTGGCGATTGCCCCGCCCAAGCCAGCCACTGCGGAAGCGTTTGTGGAATCCAGCGAGCGGACGGAGAGCGTGACACCATCGCCAGCTCCACAACCTGCCAAACAGCCGCTCGCGAAGTCCCGCGTGAAGCCCCCGAAAAAACACACGCGACCGGGGGTCTGGTCGCGTCTCTTTCGCTCATCCAAATAGCTCCGCATGTCGCCGATTGTGACCCCGCAGCGGCCCGCCACAAAAAAACGCTCGCCGACACGGAAGGGGAGCGGGCTGGCCCAGCAGACGCTCGTGGAACACGCTCTGTGCCCCCTGGATGCGTCGCAGGCTTTGCAGACGGGAAGTTTGCATCAGGTCCGTTACGACTTCACAGACCGGCATCGCAATCGCAAGACGGCCACGGCGAACGTGGCCTGTCCGTTCGGACTTTCGCCGAATGATGAGTTGTATCTGTACGGGTTGCTCGCACTGACGTTTGCCCAGCCCGAACCGAGTGCCGATTTCTATGCCACGCCGCACTGGTGTCTGAGGCAGCTTGGACTCATCGAAGCGGGACAAGAACAGGGGAATCGCTATAAATTCTTTCGCGATGCGATCCGGAGGCTGGCGGGCGTGGTGTACGAGAACGACTGTTTCTACGACCCGCTACGGGGCGAGCATCGTCAGGTCGCCTTCGGTCTGCTGAAGTACAGCCTGCCACTGGATGACACGTCGTCGCGGGCATGGCACTTTGTATGGGATGCCCAGTGGTTTCGCTTCTGTGAGGCCGTCGCGGGGAGTTTCACGTTTGACTTCGGCACGTATCGGCAGCTTGATGTCGCGTCGCGGCGGATGTTCTTGCTGTTGTCGAAGATGTTCTGGCGGAACGATCATTCGCCCGCGTTTGAACTGAGACAGTTGGGGATCAACACGCTGGGGTTTGCCGAGTCATTGGCGACGAAGGAGATCAAGCAGAAGCTCGTCAGGATTGCTCAGACATTGCTGGACCACGAGATCATCGCCTTGCCGCTTGGTGTAACGTCCGTCCGGGAACTGTTCACAAAGCGGGCCAAGGGGGTGCATGTCGTCCAGTTTCCTCGCGGGGTGTATTTTGAGCGGGTGACGCAGCCTCAAGTGACCTTCACAGCGAATGAATCTCCACTCGTCGAACCGTTGGAGAAGATTGGTTTCGACCGGGCGACGATCCGCCGCATCATCGCCGAGTTCCCACCACGACTGATAGCCGAATGGTCGGACATCACGCTCGCGGCGGTGGAACGGAAGCTCATCAAGGAATCGCCCCCCGCCTTCTTTCAGCATTACATCCGGCAGGCGAAGGCCAAGAAGACAACACCGCCGGACTGGTGGCGGGAACTTCAGAAGCAGGAGCGGGCGAAACAGGCAGATCGTCCGCAGTGGTCGGCATCGGGGAGTGAGCAGGCTGCATTCGAGCAGTATCTCCAGATCGAAGCGCGGGATGCTTTTGAGACGGTGATGAACCGACTCTTCCAACAATTGCAGGCGGATGGTCAGGACGAGTTAGAGGCTCGGTCGAATGCCGATCGGTTTGCTCGGATGCACATCAGCAGACAGTTTCGGACGGACCATCCCGAGTTCGCCGGTGACTCATCGGCGTCGCTCTCGCAGCTCATCCACCAGCGAAACCACAACCACCATTGAACGATTGATAAGACATGCCCACCCGCAGTTGGCGTCACCATTTTGGCTGCTGTTTACCGCAGGTGGCGTCACCTATTCCGGGGGACGACCCGCAGTTGGCGTCACCTTTTTGACGGGTTCACACTTACAACATCGTCGATTTGGGCGAAGACTTGTGGCTGAATTGGTGAACGATGTCGGAACGCTCGGCTACGCCAAAGATATTGAATCAAAGTAATTGAAAACAAAGAGGGGCGGCCCGAGGCCGCTGCTTGTCAGAAACATTACGAACGACGAGCGACAGGGGAGTGTTCGCGGAGCGAACACGGGACACCTCAAACAGAAGGACAGGCTGAACACCCGACCGGAGCGAAAAGTGATCCCGGGCCGGATCGGACAGGGGATCACACCCCGGATCGTCGGAGACGACACGCACTGCCCTTCGCGGAGCGAAGAAGCTCCCCTCGATGAGGGCACACCGTCGCGAGGCTATCGCCCGCGACCCCCGAGCTTCCGACAACGCCGACTGAGCGGCTGCGTAACCTCGGGGGTCGCGGCCTCTGAAGCAGAGCCGCGACGGTGTGCCGCACGCCGCTCACCGTGCCGGAGGCACCGCCGCTGAGTCACGACACCTCTTCAATACACCTCGCCATGACGTGGAATGGGAGCGCGGTCGCGTTGTCGGAAGCTCCCGCGTGGGAGACAGCCGAATCACGCCTCGACTACACTGAGGGGCCTTGACGGCCCGTGACGCGAGGCGACGCTTCGATACGCAGACGACTCCTCAAAAAGAGGAACGGGGTGGCTCAGCGGGGCCGCGCGAGATGTGTCATCAAGCTCTGCCAGTCTTCGGGCGTCAGGTCTTCGGGTTGTCGGCCATTGAACTGACCGCCGTGCGAACGACGCGACCAGGCGAGGCGAACATCGAGGCCCCGCTCGGCCAGGGACCACAGCAATTCCTTGAAGCCGGTTTCTCCTTCGTCGTCGTTGTCGGGGAGCAGGACGATGCGACCGTTGGCGGCGGCACGGGCGAAGCGGGTGAGCTTTTCAAGCTGTTCGTCCGTGGCTTGATTCGAGCAGATGCCGACGGCCGCTACACCGAGTTCGTTGAGCCGGATGACATCGTTCATCCCCTCAACAACCGTCAAACCGATGCGACCGAGGGACTCTTTCAAGCGACGATCCTGCAAACGGTCGGCGGATTGTCCGTAGAGTTCGAGGCCCTTGTGATAGCCCTTCACGTAGCGGTGTTTCATTGGGCGGGTTTTCTCGGGACGGCCTGCTCGCAACCACTCATTCCACTTGTCGGCAAAGGCTGGATCGCGGCCCGAGTAGCTGAGGATGTCGCCCGCCTCGTTAGTGTGGGCATAGACGATCAGACCCCGCAACAGACTGCGTCCATCGCGGGGGAGGTAGCCTATTTTCCACTGTCGGCAGACCTCGGGCGTGAGCCACGGACGCTCTCGGAAATAGGACGCGGCGGCGGGAGACATTTGCTCGACCTCGACGACGAGATCTTCCCACAGATTGACGAGTCCTCGCGTTTTCTCCTGATCCTGGAGCGGGATGTTTTCCGTGACCGGTTCTTCGGACGGGGCGGACAGCGGGGGAGTAGGCGACGTGTCAGATTGAGCGGGCGTATTCACTGCGGGCGAAATCTCTGGTTGGGCACCACCACGGATCTGTTGCAGCGTCGCGATGGCCGCTTTGAACTCTTCGCCCCGCAATCGGCCTCCCGTTGGCGGGCGATGCTGGGTCAGGCCATGAATCAGTGTGAGGAGGTTGCCACGGACTTGGCAGACGTGACAGTAAATCACGCGGGCGGGATCGGTCAGGTTGACGGTCAATGCTCCGTAGCTGCTGTCGTTACAGCTTTCGTTGAAGCAGCACCGCATCCGGTGTTCCCCCGTGGTCTTCTGCGGGAGCGGCTGGTGGAAGTAGCCGAGCACCTGCTCGACCGGAGTCTGGGCGATCAGGTCATCCACGCCGTCGATGTAGCCACGCTTTTGGTTCATGGTGCAAGCGAAACTGGTCGGGTCCGAGTTGGTCTCACGCTACACTGCCGGGAGTCCGATGCCAACGCGAATCGCTCGCCATCACGGCCCCCGATGTCAGCTCACGCCGCGAGACGTCACGGTCTTCGAGGCCATCGACCGGCACCCGTTCACCACGGACCAGTTGTATCGGCTGAGTACCACATTTGCCGAGCCGTTCACGCAGGAACGGTTGCTTCGTCGTCGGTTGCAGCAACTGCGCGAGGCGGGACTGCTTCAGAGTTGGCCGCTCGCGACCGTGGGACGAGGCGGGGCACCGCACTACTGGAAGCTGACCCGTGCGGGCTATCAATGGCTTCAGGGAGAAGATGCGGCATTGCCATCACGGCGGTTTTTCGAGGAGATCGCACCCGGACATCATCATCACACCCGCTGCCTGGGAGACTTCCTCGTGCAGACGATGGTCGCCGCTCATCGGCAGGGGATTGCCGTGCGACACTTCGCTCGCGAGAACAGCGTCACACTGGAAGCGGGCGGATTCATTGTCGTGCCGGACTGTGCGTTTCAACTCCACACTCCCGACGGCCGGTCGTTTCACTTTTGCGTGGAACTCGACAACGGGACCGAGCGCGTTCGCTCGCGACTCGACGTGGAATCGATCGAGCGGAAGCTACGCGGCTACGACGCCCATCAAGCGCAGTTCGCAGCTCTCGACCCGCAACGGTACCTCGTGCTGTTCGTCACCACC
>JANODP010000382.1:0-3530 GCA_031412755.1 Schlesneria sp.
CCGCTGGGCCAGGCCGTTGATGCCGACAGCCTGGTGCTCAAGGTGCCGTCGAGCGTGACCATCGAAGTTCCGGCCAAAGCATTTGGCGAGGCTCGGCACAAACATGTCTTTGCGGAGGTCGCTCTGGATCGGGCGAACTCGAAAGCCGGTATTGCGAGTGTCGAGTTTCTTGATCCGAGCAGCCGATCTCGCCAGAGATTGGGCGACGTTGAAGCCTCCGCCCAAGGACTGGCGACCCTCGCGACGAGCTTGCCGCTCATCAATCCAGAACATGCGGTCGCGCGCGAGTTCGCGGCGTCGGGCGAAGCGTTCTGCAAGCTGTTCCCGAACCGGTTCCATTTCGCCGATGAGACGCGCGGATTGTCGGCGGGCTTTCATCTCATTGAAGGCTTCTTCCGAGACGATCAACCGCTCTGCAAATTGGTGCTCAGCGAGGCGGAGAATCGCGAACTGGATCGACTGTGGGACGAGCTGTACTTCGTCACCGGCGTCACCGAGAAAATGTTGCGCGGATTCGTCTTCTTCGAACGGTCCGAGCGAAACTTCATGAAGCACCCGGATTTCGACTCGATCAAAGAGGAAGACCCCGAACTCACCACCGACGAGACGTTGAATCGCTTCGAGCAGATCTATCTCACGCGATCGGGCGTGAAAGGCTCTGCGGAAGAAATCGAACAGCATCCCGTTCACACGTTCTTTGAAGAGTTCCGGCAGGGACTGAAGCGGCGGGCCGCGCAATGGGAGGCGGCTGTTCCCGTCTACCAGCAACGGCTGCAACAGTTCGCTCAAGCGGCGTATCGCCGCCCGCTGACGCAGGCCGAACAGCAGAAGCTCACGCAGTTCTTCCACGAAGCGCTCGTGGCGGATGCTGCCAGCATCCGAGCTGACGCTGGCAGCGTCAGCCACGCGAGCCAGCCGACATCGCTCGCCATCGATCAGGCGGTGCGAGCGACCGTGGTGCGCATCCTGGTCTCACCGCACTTTTGTTATCTCGCCGATGCGGTGCCGCCGGGAGAGACCGTCCAGCCGCTGCCGGATCTGGCTCTCGCGTCGCGGCTCAGTTTCTTCTTGTGGTCGTCGGTGCCTGACGCGGAATTGCTGACGCTGGCGGAGGCCGGTCAGTTGAACAACGAAGACACGCTGAAGGCGCAGACTCGTCGCATGCTGAAGGATCCCAAAGTCAGTGGCTTCGCGTTGGAGTTCTTCGGTCAGTGGTTGAACTATCGTGACTTCCGCCAGGCCGAAGCCGTGAACCGCTCGGTCTTCCCGGCCTTTGACGATCCCCTGAAGCAAGCCATGTTTGAAGAGCCGACGCGACTCGTGACGCACGTCCTGCAAAACGATCTGCCCATCACCGAGCTACTGCGGAGTGACACGACCTTCGTCAACAAGCGACTGGCTCAGCATTACGGCCTGCGATTCGACGGGCCTGCCGACGAGTGGCGACTGGCAACCGGTCTGCATCAACAGGGCCGCGGCGGACTGCTCGGTATGGCGGTCTTTCTGACGAAGAACTCGCAACCGCAACGGACCAGCCCGGTGAAGCGCGGCTTCTGGGTCGTTCACAAACTGCTCGGCGAACACATCCCGCCGCCGCCGCCCGACGTCGCGGTGCTGCCGGCCAAAGAGACCGACACGGACGGCAAGACGATCCGGCAGTTGCTCGCAGCGCACACGGAAGATGTGAAGTGTGCTCGGTGTCACGTGCGCTTCGACCCGATCGGCCTGGCGATGGAAGGCTTCGATTCGATCGGCCGCAGCCGCAACAAGGATCTCGCCGGACGAGCGATCGACAACGTGGTCCAACTGCCGTCGGGCGAGCAGGCTCGCGGGGTGTCCGAGTTCTCGGAGTATCTGGCAAAGCATCGCCGGTTGGACTTCACACGCACGCTGAACCGCAAGCTCCTGGGCTACGCCCTGGGCCGTTCGCTACAGCTCTCCGATCTGGTTTTGCTGGAGAAAATGGAGGCAACGCTCCAGGAAACCGATTATCGTAGCGTGCCTCTGTTCGAGACCGTGGTCACCAGCCCGGTCTTCCGTAACCAACGTTGCCGGGAATTTGATACAACCAAGTTCGTAACTCCGTAGCCACCGAGGAGACGTTTTGATGCCAGATTCTCAGCCAGCCATTTCGCGTCGAGTGTTGCTCAAGGGACTCGGTGCTTCGGTCGCGTTGCCGTGGCTCGAATCGATGTCGGCATTCGGTCGCGACACAGTTTCGTCCGAACAGGCGAAGACTGCGCAGCGGTTCGCGTGCCTGTTCATCGGCGACGGCATTTCGCCACCACAGTGGTGGGCCAAGGGGAACGGCGGCGAGATGGAACTGGGGCCGTCGCTCGAATCGCTGACTCCGTTCAAAGAGCAACTCAACGTCATCAATGGGCTATTCAATCGGGAGGGTGACGGCGGACATGCTCGCTGCACGGGCAACATTTTGTCCGGCGCGAATCTGCATCGCGGCAGCATCATCAAGGGCGGGGTCAGCATGGATCAGAAGCTGGCCACTTATTTCGGGGACGACACGCTGATGCCGAGCCTCGTGTTGGGCTGCGAACAACCGGTGAGCGGTTTTCATGAGAGCCAGTACTCGATGGTTTACGCCTCGCACATTTCCTGGCGCAATCCCGATTCGCCGATCCCGATTGAGCTGTATCCGTCGCTGGCTTTCGACAGCCTCTTCGGCAGCCAGACCGGCAAGTTGCAAGGGAGCATCCTCGATCAAGTGCTCGAAGAGGCGAACGACCTGCGCCGGGCAGTGAGCGGTTCCGACCAGGTGAAGATCGACGAGTACCTGACCTCCGTCCGCGAAACCGAGCAGCGTTTGCAGAAGCTGAATCGCAGCCAGGTCCAGGAAGACGGAGCCGCTGCCGCGACTGCCGCCGCTCATCAACGACCACCCGTCGGCCAGCCGAAAGATTTTCGAGAGTACGCCCGTTTGATGTGCGACATCATCGCGCTGGCGTTCCAGACGGATCGCTCGCGCGTGGCGACGTTGTTGTTGTCACGCGATCTGTCGGGGCAGGTTTACCCGTTCCTCAATGTGCGTGACGACCACCACAGCTACTCGCATTCGAACGAAGGCCCCGAGTACCAGTCGATCGTCAAGTTTCACGTCGAGCAGTACGCGTACCTCATTGGCCGCCTCGCGCAGATGCAGGAAGGGGAGGGCACGGTGCTCGACAACTCGTGCCTGATGTTTGTCTCGGAGCACTGGAACGCTCACAACGGCAACCAGGTGCCGCTGGTCCTCGCGGGTGGCCTGGGTGGGCAATTGCAGACGGGCCGCTCGTTGGACTACATGCAGGCTGGCAACGACAAGCGAAAACTGTGCAGCCTGTACCTCTCGCTGATGGATCGCATGGGGCTGGAACTGCCACAATTCGGCGACTCGAAAGAGCGGCTGGCGGGGATCTAACGGCCTGTTGAAAAAGGATTGATCGAGTGCCACGGCTGTGTCAGCCGTGTGAATTTCGAGAGACTTGTGACGGTCTCCACGGCTGACACAGCCGTGGCACTCCTTTTTCAACAGG